>NZ_CATKPW010000033.1:0-381130 GCF_949767675.1 Pseudomonas sp. IT-P395 | reverse complement strand
GACCGAGGTGTCTGGCGTGGTACATCGACCTGACAGACCGAGTCGATTATGGATTCGGCAAAGCGGTTTCAGGTCGAGTCGATTATGGATTCGGCACAGTACGTTCAGGTCGGCGTACCTCGCAAGCATCCCCCCAATCAGTCCCCTCTCCCTCTGGGCGGTCCGACGTTTCGGGAGGGTTAGGGTGAGAGGCTCTTCAACCCTCAGAACGCTACAGAAGTTTGCACATAAACCGTGCGCGGTTCCCCGACATACTTGCCCTTGTTGTTGTCATCAAACGACCGCGTGAAGTACTGCGTGTTGAAGATGTTCTTCACCCCCACCGCCACATTCAGATCCGACAACTGCGGCCCGAAGTCATACCCCGCGCGGCTGCTGAACAGCATGTAACCCGGGATCTTCCCGGTACTGCCATCGGCACTTTCCTTCGAAGTGTTGGCGTTGTCGGCGAACTGATCGCTCTGGAAGCTGCTGTCCAGATTCAGCTTCCATGGCCCCTCGGTGTAACCGACGCCAATCGTGCCCTTGTGTTTCGACGAGAACGGTACGCGGTTGCCCTTGTTCGGTCCGTCTTCGCGGATGGTCGCGTCAACGTAGGCGTAGCTGGCATAGACATCAAAACCGGCGAGCGCAGGGCTCAAGTCATCCAGCGCGTAGTTGATGCTAGTTTCTATACCCTGATGGCGGGTTTCACCACGGGCGATTACCGAGTCGTTGGTCTGGTTGCTTTCGTACTGGTTATCGAAGTTGATCAGGAACGCGCCGATCTCCGCGCGTAACGCACCGTTGTCATAGCGCGTGCCGACTTCCCAAGTGCGCGCCTTCTCCGGTTTCACTTCGCCGCTGGTTACACGGTTGGGCATCTGGCTGTATTGCACACTGCCGAACGAGCCTTCGGTGTTGGCGTACAGATTCCAGCTGTCGGTCAGGTGATAAAGCACGTTCAACGCCGGCAGTGCGGTGTTGTAGTCGCCCTTGTATTTGACGTTGGTCAGGTTGTTGGTCTGCTGCGATTCGATCATCTCGTAGCGCACGCCCGGGGTGATCGTCCATTTGCCGATGTCGATGCGGTCGTCGACGAAGAACGCATTGGCCTCGGTGCCGCCACGGGTGTCGCGGTCATTGCGGCTGCTGGTGGTCGGGTATTCGTTGCTGCTGATTGGCGTGCGATAACGCAGCTCGTGGCCAGCCTCGTTAACGTAGCGGTAGCCGACGCCGACTTCATGGCTGGTCGGGCCGAGGTCGAAGCCTTGGGCGAAACGGGTTTCCAGGCCGCGAACCCAATACTCTCGCGGCGACAGCGAAAGGAATGTGCCCTGATCCAGATAGCCGCTGCGCAAGGTCTTGGTGAAAAAGGTGTTGGCGGTGAATTCGCGGCGATCTTCCTGATAGCGATAGCCGAAGTTGAACATCGTCCGACGGCCCCAGAACTGGTCTTTCGGACGCGTCGATTGATACGGATCGGCGTCGTAATCAGCAACGTTCAAACCGCCTGGCATGTCGGCCTTGCCTTCGTAATACTGGGCCATGGCGTTGAAACTGTTGGCCTCGTCGAGCTGGTATTTGCCTTTGAGGATCAGGTCGTCGATCTCGGTGTCGCTGTGTTCGCGCCAGTCACCACCACGGGTGCCGGAGTAGAGCAACGCGCCACCGAGGCCATTGGCATTAGTGCCGCCGGCCAGCAGGTTGGCGCTGGTCTTGAAGCCGTCATGGCTCGACGATGGGCTGGTTTCCGTCTGGAAGCCGCCCTTGACCGTTGGCTCGTCGGGAATCGCCCGGGTCACGAAGTTGACCACGCCGCCGACGTTCTGCGGGCCGTAACGCACGGCGCCACCGCCACGTACCACGTCCACGGCATCCATGTTGCCCATGCTGATTGGCGCGAACGATAGCTGCGGTTGGCCATAAGGCGCGAACGGCACAGGAATGCCGTCCATCAATACCGTCGAGCGCGCGGCCAGGCGAGGATTCAAACCACGAATGCCGAAATTAAGCGCCATGTCGTGGCTGCCGGTGCCGTTGTTTTCCGGGGCGTTGACGCCGGGGATACGGTTGAGCACATCACGCGCCTGAGTTGCACCCTGACGTTCGAACTCTTCGCGGCGGATCACGTCGCGAGCACCGGGATGTTCGAACACGTTGATTTGCGCGGCGTCACCCAGCCAGTCGCCGACGACTTTCGAAGTGTCCAGCTCCAGCGCGGCATCCGCCACCGGTTGCAGGCTGAACGCGTTGTTGCCTTCGGTGCGCGCTTGCAGGCCGGTGCCTTCGAGCAGCGCATTCAAACCTTGTTCGGGCGTGTAGCTGCCCTCCAGACCTCGACTTTGCACACCGCTGGTGACTTGCGAACCGAATGAAATCAACACGCCTGCTTCACGACCAAACTGGTTGAGAGCGTTTTCCAGCGACGACGGCGCGATGTGATAAGCCTTGGCTTCAGCAGCCATCGCAACGGGCAGGGCACTGAAACTCAGGCTGGCGCCGAGGACAAGATTGCGCAGGCTGCGAGCCAGTGGTGTGAGGCGGGTGGAGTGCATGTCGGATGATCCTGAGAAGGTTGAATCAAGGGGGCTTTCCTTCTCTGTCACGCCAGATCTGAAAAACGGCTCATTTATTTTTCAAGATCAAAGGATCGTCCGATCGCGGCCCGAGCCTTCGGACGATCTTTTGATTCTGCTGCTTTAAACCCGCGCTTCGACGCTCACCCAATAACGGGTAAAGCGCTTTACCTTTACCGGCAAACTGATTTCCAGCAGATCGAGAATCCGCTCGCTGTCGTCAAGTGGATACGTCCCGGAGATCAACAAATCGGCGACGTTCTTGGCGCAATTGAGTTGGCCGCGACGGTAACGGCCAAGCTCATCGAGGAAGTCGCCCAATCGCATATGCGCAGCCACCAGCATGCCGTCGGCCCAAGCGCCGCTGTTTGCATCCAACGGTTTGGCTGCGCTGACGGAGGTCGAGGTGAAACTCAGTTGCCGTGCAAGCGGCAACAGCATCGGCGCGCGCCCATTGCTGCTCAGTTCGACGCGACCTTCGAACAAGGCAACCTGCGTGCGATCGGCAAACTGGCGCACATTGAGACGTGCGCCGTGAGTTTCAAGAATGCCCTGAGCGGTGCGCACTTCGAACGATTGCTTGGCCGTCAGGAGGATTTCGCCTTCGAGCAAGCGTATCAGTCGCGCCGAGGCATCGACATCGGCGGCACTGGCGGTATTGAGTTGCAACTGATCGCCGGCACCAAGCGCCACCTTGCGCCGTTCCCCGATCGGGCTGCGGTAGTCGGCGAGGAACGACGGCAGTGGATTGTGCTCGCGCATGCCCCACGTGACGGCTGAGCCCGCGCCAAGAATCAGCAACAGTTTCAGTGCCTGACGACGACTGCCGGACTTCGCCCCGTTCAATGCCGCATGCGCCAGTGGTGAAGACACGCCGCGCAGACGCTGATTGACTCGTTGAATATGCTCCCACGCCCGCCGGTGTTCGCTGTGCGCCTCCAGCCATTGTTGCCAGGCGTGTTGCTGGCGCGGGGAGAGCGCGCCTTGCTGCATTTCCATCAGCCAGTGCACGGCCTGTTCCGCCACCTGAGAGGAGAAATCCGGTGTGCGGTTCATAGCGCGAAGTAGCAGCGCATTGCCGCTTTGTTCAGATGGCGTTTGACCGTGGCCACGGAAATGCCGAGTTCGGCGGCAATCTGTGGATAAGTCAGGCCATCCACCTGCGCCAGTAGAAATGCGCGTTTGACCTGACGCGGCAAACCGTCGAGTAACTCATCCAGCTCCATCAGGGTTTGCAGGATGATCGCCTTGTCTTCTTCCGACGGCGCGACCATGTCCGGCATCTGCGCCAGGGTGTCGAGGTAAGCGCGTTCGACATCCTGACGGCGGTAATGATTGAACAGGACGCGCTTGGCCAACGTTGTGAGAAAGGCGCGCGGTTCGATGATCACCGGCGGCTCGCGGGCGGTCAGCACCTTGATGAACGTGTCCTGCGCCAGGTCTGCCGCGCTGTCCGGGCAACCGAGTTTGCGCCGCAACCAGCCTGTGAGCCAGCCGTGATGGGCCTGATAGAGCGATTCGACGGGATGGGCGGACGACAACGGTGAACTCCGGGCGCTTTCTTGACGCGGTAGAGAGTGTGCGTTAGAGAACAAGAACTGTTCGCATTGTAGGGGGTGAAGCGCTCAACCGGCAATCAGATGCTTTTGCGTATGAGAATATTTATCATTAATATTGCTCGCCTATAGGTTCGGCTGATCGGCCGGACGTTTTTCGTTTCAGGGTCGAAACATGAAAGGCAAACTCGCCACACTTCCCATGTCTTATCGTCTGGCCGTCACCTCACGGGTGTTGGCCGCGGTGTTTGGCGGTTATCTCGTTGCGGCGCTGGCCAGTGTCACCCTGACACTGTGGCTGCCGCTGAGCCGTGCCGAAGCGGTGGTGACCGGCATGACCATTTCCTTTCTGGTCTACCTGGTGGCGGTGCTCTGGTGTTTTGCCTGTCGTACGGCATGGTCGGCCTGGGTCGGTTTGCTGGTACCGAGTGTGATTCTGGCAACTGTCTCTGGCGCGGCACGCGGATTGGGCCTGGCATGAAAGAGGGCTTTCGTCAGGCGATGGCTTGGCTGCACACTTGGGCCGGGCTGCTGTTCGGCTGGTTGCTGTTCGCGATTTTCCTGACCGGGACGCTGGCGTATTTCAAAGATGAAATCAGCCACTGGATGCAGCCGGAAATCCCTGCGCGATCGGTGAGTGCCGAGACCAGCTTGGCGCTGGCCCAGGATTATCTGCAGCAACACGCCGCTGGCGCCTCACGTTGGCTGATCGATCTGCCAGATGCCCGTGATCCCGGTCTTACCGTGCGCTGGCAGGCCGCGCCGGCGAAGCCCGGCGAGCGCGGGCGCTTCGAATCGAAAACCCTTGATGCGCAAACCGGCGCAGAAGTGCAGGGCCGCGACAGCATGGGCGGCGAGTTCTTCTACCGTTTCCACTTCCAGTTGCAAATGCCTTATCCGTGGGGCCGTTGGCTGGCGACCATTGCCGCGATGGTGATGTTCGTTGCGCTGATCACCGGGATCATCACCCACAAAAAAATCTTCAAGGACTTCTTCACCTTCCGCCCGCGCAAGGGCCAGCGCTCCTGGCTCGACGGGCATAACGCGGTGGGTGTGCTGGTGTTGCCGTTTCACCTGATGATCACCTACAGCAGCCTGGTGATTTTCATGTCGATGGTCATGCCGGCGAGCATCGTTGCGTCTTACGGCAGTGACGTGCGCACGTTTTATGACGAGGTTTTCCCGGCCTCGAAAACACCCGAGCGCGCCGCTATCGCTGCGCCGTTGGCGGCCATGGCGCCGCTGTTGAGCAAGGCCCGCGAGCAATGGTCGGGCGGCCACACGGCGCGCCTTTCCGTGAGCAATCCGGGCGATGCCAATGCGACGGTGGTGCTGTCCCGTGCCGGCGACCGTGTGGTGCATGATTTCGGCCGCGCCGTGACCTTCAACGGTGTGACCGGGCAGATGCTCGGCAGCACACCGGACCAGCCGCTGGCGATCGCGGTGGGTGGCGCGTTCTATGGTTTGCACATGGGCCACTTCGCCGGGCCGGTCTTGCGCTGGCTGTACTTCATCTGCGGGCTGGCCGGCACGGCAATGATTGGCACCGGGCTGGTGATCTGGCTCGGCAAGCGTCAACTCAAACACGCCAAGAGCGGTGTGATGCCGTTCGAGTTGCGGCTGGTGGAAGTGCTGAATATCGCCAGCATGGCCGGGCTGGTGTCGGCGGTTGCGGTGTTCTTTCTGGCCAATCGTCTGTTGCCGATGAGTCTCGCCGGGCGCGCAGATTGGGAGGTGAACGCGTTCTTCCTGGCCTGGGGATTGAGTGTGCTGCACGCAATGTTACGGCCGGGGCGCAAGGCCTGGGTTGAACAGCTTGTGCTCGGCGCGGCGCTGTTTGTCGCGGTGCCGCTGATCAATGCGCTGACCACCCCTTGGAATCTCGGCGTCGCGTTGATGCGGGGTGACTGGGCGTTGGCCGGTTTTGATCTGACGTGCCTCGCAACCGGTGTGTTTCTGGCGTGGGCCGCGTGGAAAATGCAGCGTGCTGGCAACACCGTCAGCATTAAAAAGCCCCGCCGCGAACAGGCCCGGCCGATCACCCTTGAACAAGGGGCGAACTGATGCTCTTGCCCTTGTTGCTCACCTACACCGGATTCACCGCGTTGTGCCTGTCGATGCCTCGTCACCACGATGAATTGCTCGGTCACAAACCGTCCACGCGTCGCCGCCAGGGCCTGAAAGTCGGCGGATGGTTATTGCTGTGTTTGTCGCTTTGGGCGGCGGTGAAGGCCAACGGCTGGAGCTTCGGTCTGGTCGACTGGTTCGCCGTGCTGATGCTCAGTGCCCTGGCGTTGGTATTGTTGCTGCCGTATCGCCCGCGTTTCGCATTGGCGCTGGCCGGGTTCAGTCTGCTGGCCAGCCCGGTCGCCGCATGGGCGCAGTGCTGAAGTGCTGATCGATCTGCCACCGGAATCCCGCGACGACGAGCCGCGTGGGGCGCGTGCGCATTTTCTTCAGGTGTTCCTGTCCCAGCGTTCGCAAATGGAAGCGCTGGTGAACCGGCGCGTCGGTTGCCGGGCGACGGCGGCGGATCTGGTCCAAGATCTGTTTCTGCGTTTCTGGCGGCGACCGCTGGTGCAGGTCGAAGAACTCAGCACCTATCTGCTGCGCTGCGCCGGCAACATCGCCATCGATCATCTGCGCAGCGAAGGCACACGCACGCGCGTCAACGAAGGCTGGCAACCGGAGGCGCCGGACAGCCACGGCAGCGAACCGCAAGCGGCGCTGGAAGCGGGCAATGATCTGAAGCATGTCGAAGCGGCGTTGCGCGCCTTGCCCGAGCGCACCCGGCAAATCTTTTTGCTCAATCGCATCCACGGTCGCAAATACGCGGACATCGCCAAAGCCATGGGCCTGTCCCAAAGTGCCGTGGAAAAACATATGATGCGCGCCCTCGAGGCCTGCAAGGCCAGCCTGCGCGAACCCGCGCCACGCCTGCCAGGGAAAGCACCGTGAAGCCATCCGACTCCGTCATCCCCACGCCCGCGCAAGAGCAGGCCGCGTTTGCCTGGCTGAGCCTGTTGCATGATCGGCCGAGTGCCGGCGATCAACTGACCTTCAGCCAATGGCTGCGCGCTGATCCGGCGCATGCCGAAGCGTATGCGCAGGCGCAAGTGCTCTGGGAGTTGAGCGAAGGCCCGGCGCGAACGCTCGCCGATGAAGAGGCCTTGGCACTGCAGGGCTATCTCGATGCGATGGATCGCCCGCGTCGTCCTCAGCTTTTGCGTTGGTCGGGTGCATTGGCGATGGCGGCGTGTCTGCTGCTGATGATCAGCCTTGGCACCGGCTGGCAGCCGCAGCGCTGGATCGATGATCTCGGCGCGGATTACGTTTCAGCGCCGGGTGAAATTCGCACCGTGACCTTGGCTGATCAATCGCAAGTCACGCTGGATGCTGACAGTGCGATTGCCGTGGATTTCAGCCGTGGCGAGCGGCATGTTCAGTTGCGTCGCGGTGCCGGGTTTTTCACGGTTACGCACACCGGCGAGCCGTTTGTGGTCGAGGCCGAGCAGGGCGAAGCGCGCGTGCTTGGGACGCAATTCGAAGTGCGACTGCAACCGCATGGCGCGCAGGTCACGGTGTTGTCCGGGCGCGTCGGGGTGACGGCGGAGCGTGGTGGCGAACAGCAGATTCTCACCGCCGGCCAGCAGGTTGCTTACGTTGGAGGCACGGCAGAAAAACTGCATGCGGTCGACAGCGAGGCTCAGTTGGCCTGGCGTCAGGGCTGGCTGACTTACTACAAGTCGACGCTGGCCGATGTGGTGGAGGATCTGCGGCGTTATTACCCGGGGCGGATTGTATTGCTCAACGATGAACTGGCGGCGCGCAAGGTCAGTGGCAGTTTTCCGAGCAAGGATCCGCAGGCGGTGTTGAGTTCTCTGCAAGGAGTGATGGGGTTTGAGCAGCATCAGGTGTTGGGGCATCTGATTATTTTGCGTTGAGGCAACAATCAAAAGATCGCAGCCTTCGGCAGCTCCTACATTGGAATGCGATCTCCTGTAGGAGCTGCCGAAGGCTGCGATCTTTTTGATCTGCAAAAATATTTTCAGATTTGTGGTGAGGTAAACCCGAGCCTCATCCGTGTAGTGACTGAAACTGCGAGTCATTCGCATCCGTTGCGGTTCTACACAGGTCATTGAGCAATGAAGTCCAGGGCAAAATCCGGTTCGGTCAAACAGTGGTTGGGTGTTTCGGCATTGAGTTTTTCGGCGCTGGCACTGTTGCCGCTGAGCGTGTCTCTGGCCGCCGAAACCGTCAGCAGCCAGGCGCAAAAACAGTTCAGTTTTTCCCTGGTCGCCAAACCGCTGCCGCAAGCCCTGAGCGACTTCAGCCGCGTCACCGGGCAGAGCGTGGTCTACACCGACGAAGCGCCATACGGCCTCACGGCGCCGGCGGTCAATGGCCAGATGAGTGCCGAACAGGCGCTGCAACGCCTGCTCAGTGGCTCCGGCCTCAGCTTCCGCCGCACCGATAGCCACACGCTGGCGCTGGAGCCCAAACCCACCGAAGGCGCGTTGAACCTCGGCGCGACGACCATCACTTCGATGCGCGACGAGTCGATGAGTTATCAGCCGCCGGAAACCAGTTCGGTGATGCGCTCTTCGGCGTCGTTGCAGGAAATCCCGCAGACCGTCAACGTCATCCCGGCGCAAGTCATCCGCGATCAGGCGCCGCGCAATCTGGATGACGCGCTGGCCAATGTCAGCGGCATCACCCAGGGCAACACCTTGGGCAGCACGCAGGATTCGGTGATGACCCGCGGTTTCGGTGACAACCGTAACGGCTCGATCATGCGCGACGGCATGCCGATCGTGCAGGGGCGTGGCATGAACGCCACGGTGGATCGCGTCGAAGTGCTCAAAGGCCCGGCCTCGTTGCTGTACGGCATTCAAGACCCCGGCGGCGTGGTCAACCTGGTCAGCAAGAAGCCTGAACTGACGCAATACAACGCCCTGACCTTGCGCGGTTCGACTTACGGCGACGGCAAGAACGGCAGCGGCGGCACCTTCGACAGCACCGGCCCGCTGGGTGATTCCGGGCTGGCCTACCGCATGGTGCTCGATCACGAAGACGAAGACTACTGGCGCAACTTCGGCACCCACCGTGAAACCCTGATCGCTCCGTCGCTGGCCTGGTTCGGCGAGAGCACCAAGCTGTTGTTCGCCTACGAGCACCGCGAATTTCTCACGCCGTTCGACCGTGGCACGCTGATCGATCCACGCACCAATCACCCGCTGGATATCTCGCGCAAGGAGCGTCTGGACGAGCCGTTCAACAACATGGAAGGCCGCTCGGACCTGTATCACTTTGAAGCTGATCACGAGCTCAACGACGACTGGAAAGCGCACTTCGGCTACAGCTGGAACCGCGAAACCTACGACGCCAGCCAAGTCCGCGTGACGGCCATCGACACCAACAAGGGCACGCTGACCCGCAGCATGGACGGCACACAGAACGCGATCAGCACTGACCGTTTCACCACCGCCAGTCTTGAAGGCAAAGTCAAAGTGCTGGGCATGCAGCATGATCTGGTGTTCGGCGTTGATGACGAGTACCGCAAGATCTACCGCGAGGACTTGATCCGGCAGAAAAGCCTGACCACCTTCAGCTACGTCAATCCGGTGTACGGCCGCGAAGTCGCCGGCACGACCGTCAGCGCCCCCGACAGCGCGCAGACCGATGAACTGCGCAGTGATTCGGTGTTCATGCAGGACTCGATTCACCTCAACGATCAGTGGATTCTGGTCGCTGGCGGACGCTTTCAGGAATACGACCAGTACGCCGGCAAAGGCGTGCCGTTCAAGGCCAACACCGACAGCAACGGCCAGAAGTTCGTCCCGCGCGCAGGTCTGGTGTATCGCTACACCGACGCCTTGTCGTTCTACGGCAGCTACACCGAATCGTTCAAACCCAACTCGACCATCGCCCCGCTGAGCGGCAGCAGCACCGTGCTCGACGGCAGTATCGCGCCGGAAGAAGCCAAGTCTTGGGAACTGGGCGCGCGCCTGGACATGCCGGGGCGGGTGACCGGTAACATCGCGTTGTTCGACATCAAGAAGCGCAACGTGCTGGTGGCCAATTCCGAAGGCCCGACCACGATTTACAGCGCCGCCGGCGAGGTGCGTTCGCGCGGTCTGGAAATGGACCTGACCGGTCAGCTAAGTGACCATTGGAGCATGATCGGCAGCTACGCCTACACCGATGCCGAAGTGACCGAAGACCCGGATTACAAAGGCAAGCGCCTGCAAAACGTGGCGAAGAACTCCGGTTCGTTGTCGGCGGTGTATGACTTCGGCAGCGTGATCGGTGGCGATCAATTGCGCGTCGGTGCCGGGGCGCGTTATGTCGGGGAACGTGCGGGTAACGCGGTGAATGATTTTGATCTGCCGAGTTATACCGTGGCCGATGCGTTTGCCACGTACGACACCAGGGTTGAGGGGCAGAAGGTCAAGTTTCAGCTGAATGTGAAGAACCTGTTTGATCGCACGTATTACACCTCGGCGGCGAGCCGGTTCTTTGTGTCGATGGGGGATGCGCGGCAGGTTTCGCTGTCTAGCACTTTGGAGTTTTAAGGCAAGATCAAAAGCCCCTCACCCTAACCCTCTCCCCGAGGGAGAGGGGACTGACCGAGGTGTCTTGCGCGATACATCGACTTGAGATATCGATTCGATTATGGATTCAGAAGAGCACTTTCAGGTCGGTGTAAAGCTCGAGCATCCCCCAATCGGCCCCCTCTCCCTCTGGGCGGTCCGACGTTTCGGGAGGGCTGGGGTGAGGGGAAAAGGGCTCAACGCAAAAACGCCTGCCGATACTCCCCCGGCGTCCCGCCCAAAACCTGCTTGAACCGATTAGTGAAATGACTGGCACTGGCAAACCCGCACGCCAGTGCAATCTCACCCAACGGCAACGCCGTCCCGCGCAACAACTCCCGCGCCCGGCTCAAGCGTCGCGCCAGCACGTATTGGTGCGGCGGCAGGCCGAAACTCGTGCGAAACATCCGCGCAAAGTGGTATTCCGACAGGGCACACAACCCGGCCAATTGTCCGAGGCTGATCGGCTCGGCCAACTGAGTGTCGATAAAATCCACCAGTTGCCGACGCTGGTGCGGCGCCAATCCGCCCTTCAAACGCAGACCCTGACGCGCGCCAACCTGACTGAGCAAGGTATGGTTGATCAATTCATGGGCGAGGCTGCTGGTCAGCAAGCGTTCGGCAGGTTCGTCCCAATTCAGCGTCAGCAGCTGCCGGAAGCGCTGCGCCTGTTGTGGATCTTCGAGAAACGTCTGCTCGCGCAATTGCATCTCACGTGGTTCGCGATCGAGCAACGTGACGCAACCGAGGGCAAATTGTTCGGCGCTGAAATACAGATGCGCGAGACGGATATCGCCGTTGATCACCCAGCCCGATTCATGATCGGCCGGGAGGATGCACAGCTTGTCCGGCCCGCCTTTCTGCCCGGGTTGATCGCGACGGAAGGTGCCGGTACCTCCGGCGATGTAGCAGGACAGGGTGTGATGGCTTGGCGCTTCATAATTCTGCGCATCGTGGTGGTTGGTCCACAAAGCGGCAGACAAGCCGTCACCGAGCTCGGCGCTGTGCACAAGACGTGCGTTCGGCGAGCTGTTTAGCGCTTGAAAGACTTGCAGGGTATCGATGGCGGCCATGAGCGGTTCTCTTCAACGCCTTGCATCCTACTCCGTAGACGCCGAGCTGCCAGCCTGCCACCCGACAAAAGCGCAAGATTCTGCAAGCGCGCAAACCGGGCTCGGGCAGACACTCAAGGCCTATCGAGGAGTGTCGCCATGAACCTGTCGTTGTATTTGTTGACCGTGCTGATCTGGGGCACCACCTGGATTGCCCTGAAATGGCAACTGGGCGTGGTGGCGATTCCCGTATCGATCGTCTATCGCTTCGGCCTCGCCGCGCTGGTGCTGTTTGCGCTGTTGCTGCTCAGCCGTCGCCTGCAACCGATGAACCGTCGCGGGCATCTGATCTGCGTGGCTCAGGGCTTGTGTCTGTTCTGCGTCAACTTCATGTGCTTCCTGACCGCCAGTCAGTGGATTCCCAGCGGTCTGGTCGCGGTGGTGTTTTCTACCGCAACACTGTGGAACGCGCTGAATGCACGAGTGTTCTTCGGTCAACGTATCGCGCGCAATGTGCTGATGGGCGGTGCGCTGGGGCTGTTCGGGTTGGGCATGTTGTTCTGGCCGGAACTGGCCGGGCATCAGGCCAGCCCGCAAACCTTGCTCGGTCTGGGCCTGGCGTTGTGCGGCACCTTGTGTTTCTCGGCGGGCAACATGCTCTCGAGTCTGCAGCAGAAAGCAGGTCTCAAGCCGCTGACCACCAACGCCTGGGGCATGGCCTATGGCGCGGCGATGCTGTCGGTGTGGTGCCTGGTCAAGGGCATTCCGTTCGACATGGATTGGAGCCCGCGTTACGTCGGTGCGCTGCTGTATCTGGTCATCCCGGGCTCAGTGATCGGTTTCACTGCGTATCTGACGCTGGTCGGACGCATGGGCCCGGAGCGCGCGGCTTACTGCACCGTGCTGTTCCCGGTTGTGGCGCTGAACGTCTCGGCATTTGCTGAGGGTTATCAGTGGACAGTGCCAGCGCTGGTCGGACTGGTGTTAGTGATGCTGGGCAACGTATTGGTGTTTCGTAAACCGAAAGCGGTGGTGGCGCCGGTACAGGGAAAGTTGGCTTGAAATAAACGAGCGCTGAACTTCAGCGCTCGACTTTCAAGGTGATGTAAATCATTACCGGGAAGATGAAATCAACGATATGTCGCGCCCAGTCCTTGGCATTCCATGATTGCGAAGTGTCCATGTCGAACCATTCCACTCCCACGGTTTGCAAACAGACGTAATAAATGAAGATTGCCGCCAGTATGCCCATGATCGAGAACTTTTTTGCCTCGTGGAATACTTCTGCGGACGCATTTATGTGGCGATATAGCTGATACGTGCCTATCAGGCACAGCACGGTATACGTGACTTCCAGCGTGATGATGAACCAGTAGATCCGGTGATGGATCATCGGTGATTCAATGGCTCGGTACTTGATGGTTTCACTGGCCGTGGTGGTGTCCATACTCAGGATATGCGCCACGTAGGTGTAGTTTGAATTGTAGTCGGTAAAGTTGTGGATCATCACCAGCACGCCAAAGAAGCTGATGTAAGCCATTAATATGACTTTGCTGTAACGAATGAGTTTGTCGGTTGTCAGGGTGTTCAAGGTATTGGCTCTCCATAGCGTTTGTCGATTATTCGACAGGCAGGCAGAGCTTATAATGCTGTTGTTTGATTGGCTTTTTTGTTCAATTTCAAGTTGTGTAACGCGTAACTAACGGGCAAGTGCGATAACGCACTTGCCCGTGTTTTTTTATCCGCGCCAGACTTGCGGGTTGACCAGATCCTGCGGGCGTTCGCCGAGCAGGGCACTACGCAGATTGGCCAGCGCACGATTGGCCATGGCTTCGCGGGTTTCATTCGTCGCCGAGCCGATGTGCGGCAGGGTCACGGCGTTACTCAATTGGAACAGCGGTGATTCGGCCAGCGGTTCTTTTTCGTAGACGTCGAGGCCGGCGCCACGAATGCGCTTGTTTTGCAGGGCTTCGATCAACGCCGGTTCATCGACGACCGGGCCACGTGAGATGTTCACCAGGATGGCGTCGGGTTTCATCAGCGCCAGTTCGCGATGGCTGATCAGGTGGCGGGTCTTGTCGCTGAGCGGCACCACCAGGCAGACGAAATCGGCTTCGGCGAGCAGTTGATCGAGGCTGCGAAATTGCGCGCCGAGTTCCTGTTCCAGTTCGGTCTTGCGGCTGTTGCCGCTGTAGATAATCGGCATGTTGAAACCGAAGCGGCCACGGCGGGCGACGGCGGCGCCGATGTTGCCCATGCCGACAATGCCGAGGGTTTTACCGTGGACGTCACAGCCGAACAGTGGGGCGCCGACGCTGGCTTGCCACTGGCCGGCCTTGGTCCAGGCGTCGAGTTCGGCGACGCGGCGGGCGCTGCTCATGATCAGGGCGAAGGCGAGGTCGGCGGTGCTTTCGGTGAGCACGTCGGGGGTGTTGGTGAGCATGATCCCGCGTTGGTTGAAGTAGTCGAGGTCGTAGTTGTCGTAGCCGACGGAGACGCTGGAGACCACTTCGAGTTTTGCGGCGTTTTCCAGTTGTGCGCGGCCGAGTTTGCGGCCGACGCCGATGAGGCCGTGGGCGTGGGGCAGGGCTTCGTTGAATTGGGCGTTGATGTCGCCGTTCTTTGGATTTGGGACGATGACGTCGAACTCCTGTTGCAGGTGTTCGATCATGGGTGGGGTGATGCGGCTGAAGGCCAGGACAGTCTTTTTCATCGTTGTTGGCTCTTGTTCGGGCTTGATACCAAGCACGCTAACATTTCTGGCTCGGGGTTGTCTTGGCGGCCTCTGGGCCGACCATGTTGTGGGTGTGCTTGGTGAATATCCGTTGCTGCGGTAACGGCGGCTTAGGGTTCCGCCCTGACGGCGGGTCACCTTTTCCAAACGCCGAAAAGGTAACCGAAAAGGCTTGCTCCTACGTGCGGCCCGCTCGCTGGGGCTCGGGGTTCCTTCGCTCCGGGATCGATCCGGGCGCAGCGCCTACGGTTTGCTTCGCTGCACCTCCTCTCGCTGTGTTTGGCTTCGCCAAACGGTCGCTGCGCTCGCACGCCCGGATCAATCCCTCCACTCAGCCTTCCGACGTCGCCCGTGGATCAAGATCAAGATCAAGAGCAGGCGAGCTGACACTCGGCCTATTGAGTGGTGAAGAGCGGGGCGTGGTCGGCTTTGGATTTGTGGGCATTTCAAAATTTGAGTTCGACTCGGTATTTCACGTCGATGTAACTCGCCCAAACACCTCGGTCAGTCCCCTCTCCCTTTGGGAGAGGGTTAGGGTGAGGGGCTCTTAGTTGTGTGCCGGGGATTTCGGGATTTCGTGGTTATCCAGCACGCGATTCACCGCCAGTTCGGCGAGCATGATGATCTGCTGAATCGCCAGGATCGTCCGTCGTTGCGGCAGGTCGATGTAGGCGGCGATGTCGCTGGTCATCAGGCTGGCTTGTGCCAGTGATTCGCAGGCGTGGACCAGCAGGCTTTCGCTGTACTGTTCGGGGGAGATCTGAAACACGGTGGCTTTGGGGAAGCGGTATCAACATTGGCTGATACCTGCTTGTGTCTGCACTTGGGTCAGACTTTGCGATCTACCTTTACACCTCGATAGTTTCAAGACCTTTGACATCAATCTGACCATCATGAACTTGATGCAGCTCATTTGTGTCGAAATCTACAAAACTGAAGTTGAAGGCTGCCTTGAAAATGCCTTTGGCAATGTTGAACTCTTCTACAACAATGAACCCTGCATTTTTAGCGCTTGTATAGCCTTTTGTATGTGAGCCTGACGTATATGAAAATCTGAACGGAGAGGGAAAGTGCTCCGTGCTGAATTCATTCCTCCCAAGCTTAATATTTGCGTCAAAAGTGAGGTTGATAGTGAATGAGGTGGTAGAGGATTTTTGGTAAGTTGCTTTTAGCGCGACTATCTTGTTATCGGTAATAAAATGGTCGGGTTTTCCTTCGAACTTGTCGGTGATATAGTCTTTGTTTAGTTTGGCAATTACAGTGCCTTCACCTGATTTCTTAAGTTTGTCGAGTTCCAGATCTTTAATGGACATGTCTTGCTCCTTCAAGGTTAGGTTGGTGTGACGACATCCATTGTTCGGCTAAAGCGATAAAATGGGCACTGTCAGATCTGACAGGTCTCCTATATCGATTGGCTATTAAAAATTAATCGGAAGATGATTTGTGGAACTTGATTGCCCACTTCAGGTTTGCGGCCATTGGACAATGCTTAATTGTGTCAGGCCGTCATCCGGCATCATTCAAGGGAGAGGGAGCCGATTTCCGAGCCTTTCAGAGTTTGAATTCGACTGGGTATTTCACGTCGGTGTAACTCGCCCAAACACCTCGGTCAGTCCCCTCTCCCTTTGGGAGAGGGCTAGGGTGAGGGGCTTTTAGTTGTGTGCCGGGGATTGGGGGATTTCGTGGTTATCCAGCACGCGGTTCACCGCCAGTTCGGCGAGCATGATGATCTGCTGAATCGCCAGAATCGTGCGCCGTTGCGGCAGGTCGATGTAGGCGGCGATGTCGCTGGTCATCAGGCTGGCCTGGGCCAGTGATTCGCAGGCGTGGACCAGCAGGCTTTCGCTGTCCTGTTCCGGGGCGACTTGGAACATGGTGCTGGGTTTGTGGAAGCGCAGGGTGAGTGCGTTGGGTTTGAGGTAGTGGTCGAGGGCGCGGTCGGCGGCTTCGTGGAATTTCTTCGAACCGGGGAATTCGTAGGGGGTGGTGTCGTCGGTTTCAGGTGGATTAGGCGTTGGTTTGAACATTGTGAAACTCCATTCGGGATGTGGAGTTCGTCACGTACTGCGACCAAGCAGTAGGGTGGCGAACTGTACGCGGGTTGGTCGACCAGGGAATGGAAACCCGGCAGGGCCAAAGCCCTCCCTCGCACAGTTCGCCATTAGGCAAGCTGAAAAGTGCGCCATTCTAAACCCGGACGACCAAGTCCGGTCGCTGATTCGTCAGCGACACCCAAATCCTAGCCACCGCACTTCCGACGGACAACCTGCAAAACCTGTCGGAAAGATCCGCGAAATCCTGGTTTTCGTAGGAGTTGTTGTAGGCGTGGATTGCTTGATTTTTAAACGGGAAGTCCGGCGACCGCAGGCTGTGACTGATCTGCGCGAAGATGGTTTTCCGTTTAAGGTTTGGTCATGGCAGCAGTCGAAGGTGAAAGGGGAAGACACGCGCTCGGCTTTTGTTTTACGGTGAATTTACCCCTCACCCCAGCCCTCTCCCCTAGGAGAGGGAGCCGATTTTTGGGCCTTTCAGAACCTGAGTTGGACTCGGTATTTCACGTCGGCGTAACTCGTCCAAACACCTCGGTCAGTCCCCTCTCCCTTTGGGAGAGGGCTAGGGTGAGGGGCTTTTAGTTGTGTGCCGGGGATTGGGGGATTTCGTGATTATCCAGCACGCGGTTCACCGCCAGTTCGGCGAGCATGATGATCTGCTGAATCGCCAGAATCGTCCGTCGTTGCGGCAGGTCGATGTAGGCGGCGATGTCGCTGGTCATCAGGCTGGCTTGTGCCAGTGATTCGCAGGCGTGGACCAGCAGGCTTTCGCTGTCCTGTTCGGGGGCGACCTGGAACATGGTGCTGGGTTTGTGGAAGCGCAGGGTGAGTGCGTTGGGTTTTAGGTAGTGGTCGAGGGCGCGCTCGGCGGCTTCGTGGAATTTCTTCGAGCCGGGGAATTCGTAGGGGGTGGTGTCTTCCGCTACAGGCGGATTGGGACTGTGTTTGATCATGGCAATATCCTTTTAAAGAGATGGAGCTGCCATGTTTCGTTTTCCAGGCGAAAGGGGTGGCAGCTGTACGCGGACTGGAAAAAACCGGCAAAGGATCAAACCCGGCAGACCCGAAGGTCTCCCACGTACAGCCGCCATAACAAAACTTCGGCGCCGAAAAAACGCGGCATTATGTCATGTGCTGTGATCCTGCGGGTTTTCCAGACCCGGTCGCTGATGCGTCAGCGACACCCAAATCCTAGCCAGCGCACTTCCGACGGACAACCGTCAAAACCTGTCGGAAAGATCCGCGAAATTGCCGTTTCTGTAGGCTCGGCCGTAGGCTGCGATTAAACAGCAAGATCAAAAGATCGCAGCCTGCGGCAGCTCCTACAGGTTTCGTGGTGTGTTGAAAATCAGTTGGCGACGCGCGCGCCGGCGAGGCTGCCGCTTAATTCGTAAGCGGCCAATTCGGCCTGGTGGGCGGCGAGAATCTCTGGCAACGACCCACGCAAATACTCAACCCACGTCTTGATCTTCGCATCCAGATATTGCCGCGAAGGGTAGATCGCATACAGGTTCAGTTCTTGCGAGCGATAGTTCGGCATGACCCGCACCAGCGTGCCGTTGCGCAAACCTTCGATCGCCGCATACACCGGCAGCACGCCCACCCCCATGCCGCTGGTGATCGCGGTTTTCATCGCGTCGGCGGAGTTCACCAAAAATGGCGAGCTGTTGATGGTGACCATTTCCTGGCCTTCCGGACCGTCGAAGGCCCACTTCTCCAAAGGAATCACCGGGCTGACCAGGCGCAGGCAAGCGTGGTTGAGCAGGTCGCTGGGTTTTTGCGCGGCGCCGTTGGCTTTCACGTAGGCCGGCGAAGCGCAGACGATGCTGTAGGTGATGCCCAGCCGTTGCGAGACAAAACCCGAATCCGGCAGTTCGCTGGCGAGCACGATGGACACGTCGTAGCCCTCGTCGAGCAGGTCCGGCACGCGATTGGCCAGGGTCAGGTCGAAGGTGACGTCCGGGTGGGTTTTGCGGTAGCGGGCGATGGCGTCGATGACAAAGTGCTGGCCGATGCCGGTCATGGTGTGCACTTTCAGTTGCCCGGCCGGGCGGGCGTGGGCGTCGCTGGCTTCGGCTTCGGCCTCTTCGACGTAGGCGAGGATCTGCTCGCAGCGCAGCAGGTAGCGTTTGCCCGCTTCGGTCAGGGCGATGCGCCGCGTGGTGCGGTTGAGCAAGCGGGTTTGCAGGTGGGCTTCCAGGTTGGAGACCGCGCGCGAGACGTTGGCGGTGGTGGTGTCGAGTTGCACGGCGGCGGCAGTGAAGCTGCCGGCTTCGGCGACACAACTGAAGGCGCGCATGTTTTGCAAAGTGTCCATGGGGTGCTCTCAAGGGAGATGGCAAATTGTGACACGAAGTTTCGGGGGCTGAGACCCCAGACTTAAGGATTATCTCGTTAACCGTAACAAAGATTCACAGAAATCCCAGCTTATCGCCGTACAGGGCGTTCCATAGAATTGCGCCGATCCCTGTAGGAGCTGCCGCAGGCTGCGATCTTTTGGTTTTGTTTTAAGGGAATCAAGATCAAAAGATCGCAGCCTGCGGCAGCTCCTACATGGGTCCTCGATCTACCCCCTTCTCAGGAATTCGCAGCTGTGCCGCGTCGCATCAACAGAGCGCTTTTGCCGCTCAGTGTTCTGGCTTTTACCCTGGGTCTTGGCGGCTGCATCTCAACGGACGGAATTGCTCCACAAGGCATGGCAATGGAGGCCAACTCGCTGGCCACCGACGATGCCATTGCTCACGCCGCCCGTGACGCCAACTGGCCCACCGCGCAATGGTGGCAAGCCTACGGCGACCCGCAACTCAATCGCTGGATCGACCTCGCCGTGCAGGGCAGCCCGAGCATGGCCATGGCCGCTGCGCGGGTGCGTCAGGCCAAAGCCTTGGCCGGTGTCGCCGAATCCGCCGAGTCATTGCAAATCAATGGCGAGTCGACCCTCAAACGCCACAACTGGCCGACCGATCAGTTCTACGGCCCCGGCGAGTTGGCCAACACCACCACCTGGGACAACAACGCCGCATTGGGTTTCAGCTACGCCCTCGACCTTTGGGGTCGCGAAAGCAATAGCAGCGAGCGAGCGGTGGATCTTGCGCATATGAGCGCGGCCGAGGCGCGGTTGGCGCAGCTTGAATTGCAGAACAACATCGTTCGCGCCTACATCGAACTGTCGCTGCATTACGCCCAGCGCGACATCGTTGCGGCGACGCTTAAGCAGCAACAGCAGATTCTCGATCTGGCGCAAAAACGTCTGAATGGTGGGATCGGCACACATTTCGAAGTCAGTCAGGCCGAAACGCCGTTGCCGGAAACCCATCGGCAAATCGATGCGCTGGATGAGGAGATTGCCCTCAGTCGCAATCAGCTTGCCGCTCTGGCGGGTAAAGGGCCAGGCGAGGGCGCGCAGTTGCAGCGTCCGACGCTGTCGCTCGCTGCTGCGTTGAAACTACCGTCGGCTCTGCCCGCCGAATTGCTCGGTCAGCGGCCGGACGTGGTCGCCAGTCGCTGGCAAGTGGCGGCGCAGGCGCGTGGAATTGATGTGGCGCATGCCGGGTTTTACCCCAACGTCGATCTGGTCGGCAGCCTCGGCTACATGGCGACCGGCGGTGGCGCGCTGGAGTTTTTGACCGGCAAGAAACTCAACTACAACGTCGGCCCGGCGATCTCTTTGCCGATCTTCGACGGTGGCCGACTGCGTGCCGAACTCGGTGAAGCCTCCGCTGGTTACGACATCGCCGTGGCGCATTACAACCAGACGCTGGTGAATGCGCTGAAGAACATCTCTGACCAATTGATCCGCCGCGAGTCGATGGACAAGCAGCAAGGCTTCGCCGCCGAATCCGTTGCCACGGCGCAGAAGACTTACGACATCGCGATGATTGCTTATCAGCGCGGCCTCACCGATTACCTCAACGTGCTCAATGCGCAGACGTTGCTGTTCAAACAGCAGCAGGTGCAGCAGCAGGTGCAGGCGGCACGGTTGACTGCGCATGCCGAGTTGGTGACTGCGCTGGGTGGTGGCCTCGGGGCTGGCAACGACGTGCCGACTGCCGAGAAAACCCAAGCGCCGAAAACCCCGGTTCTCCTGCATTGAACACACATCAAATTGTAGGAGTGAGCCTGCTCGCGATAGCGGTGTATCAGTCAACAGAAATGTTGGATGTAAAATCGCCATCGCGAGCAGGCTCACTCCTACAGGGATCGCGTCTTGCCTGAATTCTTGAGCACAATTAAATGACCCCCTTGCCCGCACCACTGCGCTGGCTCTACTCCCTGGAATGGCGCCGTGGTTTTTTCGACTGGGCGCGCAGCGATGGCGTGACCTGGGTCTACATCTTCAAGGTGTTGATCGCCGCATTCCTCACGCTGTGGCTGGCCATGCGTCTGGAATTGCCGCAACCGCGCACGGCGATGATCACCGTGTTCATCGTCATGCAGCCGCAGAGCGGCCAGGTGTTTGCCAAGAGTTTCTATCGCTTCCTCGGCACACTGGCCGGGTCGGCGATGATGGTCACGCTGATCGCGTTGTTCGCGCAGAACACCGAGCTGTTTCTTGGCTCGTTGGCGATCTGGGTCGGTATCTGCTCGGCCGGCGCTGCGCGTTGCCGCAACTTCCGCGCTTACGGTTTTGTCCTCGCCGGTTACACCGCAGCGATGGTCGGGCTGCCGGCGCTGGCGCACCCGGACGGAGCGTTCATGGCGGCGGTGTGGCGGGTGCTGGAGATCTCGTTGGGGATTCTCTGTTCGACTCTGATCAGCGCCGCGATCCTGCCGCAAACCGCCAGCGCCGCCATGCGCAATGCCTTGTACCAGCGATTCGGCGTGTTCGCGCTGTTCGTTACCGATGGCCTGCGCGGACGCAGCAAGGCCGAGTCTTTCGAGGCGAGCAATGTGCGCTTCATTGCTGAAGCCGTGGGGCTGGAAGGGCTGCGCAGTGTCACCGTGTTTGAAGACCCGCACATGCGTCGGCGTAACGGTCGACTAAGTCGGTTGAACAGCGAATTCATGGGCATCACCACGCGGTTCAATGCCCTGCATCAATTGCTCGAGCGCTTGCGCGGCAATGGTGAAGAACACGTTGTCGCCGCGATCAAACCGGGCCTGCAGGATCTCGCCGAAGTGCTCGACGGCTTCAGTGGCCGCGCCCTGACCAGCCCCGATGCCGGCCGTTTGGCGACTGCATTGGCGAGCTATAAGGAAGGCCTGCCGGCCCGCGTGCGCAGCCTGCGCGCGATCTTTCAGGACACCGAGCGGAGCGAAGCCGAACAACTGGATTTCCACACCGCTTACGAACTGCTTTATCGCTTCGTCGACGACTTGCACAGTTATGCACAGACCCATGCGTCATTGGCCGATCACCGCCACGAACGTGAGCGTTGGGACGAGCCGTTCACCCCGCAAACCAACTGGTGGGCCGCCGCTGCGTCGGGCATTCGCGCCTCGTTCATTCTCATCGTGCTGGGCAGTTACTGGGTCGCCACCGCTTGGCCAAGCGGCGCGACGATGACGCTGATCGCTGCCGCCACCGTGGGCCTCTCGGCTGCTACGCCGAACCCGAAACGCATGGCGTTCCAGATGGCGTGCGGAACCTTCCTCGGTGCCCTGATCGGCTTCGTCGAGATGTTTTTCATCTTCCCGTGGATCGATGGTTTCCCGCTGCTGTGCGTGATGCTCGCGCCGGTGATCGTGCTCGGCTCGTTCCTCACCTCGCGGCCGCAATACGCCGGCGTCGGCCTCGGTTTGCTGATCTTCTTCAGCACCGGTTCGGTGCCGGACAACCTGACCATCTACAACCCTTACACCTTTATCAACGACTACATCGCCATGGTCATGGGCATGTTGGTCTGTGCTGCCGCCGGGGCGATCATTCTGCCGCCGAACAGCCGCTGGTTGTGGAAGCGCCTGGAACAGGATCTGCGCGGGCAAGTGGTCTACGCGATCAGCGGCAAACTGAAAGGTCTGGCCTCGAGTTTCGAGAGCCGCACACGTGATCTGTTGCATCAGGCTTACGGCCTCGCGGCCGGTCAGCCGAAAGTGCAGAAGAACCTGCTGCGCTGGATGTTCGTGGTACTGGAAGTCGGCCACGCGATCATCGAGTTGCGCAAGGAACAGGCGATCCTGCCGGTGCACCCGGCCTATGCCGAGTCGCAGCCGTGGCGCCAGGCGATCCGCGTGATGGGCCGCGCGCTGGTGCGACTGTTTCTGCAACCAAACTCCAGCAATCTTGAGCGCGCATTGGTCGCGGTTGACCACGCAATCAGCCGCGTCGCAGCCACCGATGAGCCGTTCGCCCCACACTTCGATACCTCGGCATTGCGGCGGGTGAAGAGCTATCTGCACTTCATCCGTACCTCGCTGCTCGACCCGCAATCACCGCTTGCTGCCTACGCCATCGCCAAGCCCGAAGGACTTGCCCATGCCTCGTGAAATCGCCTTCCACGGCGTGTACATGCCGACCATGACCCTGATGTTTTTCATCGCTGCGGCGCTGGCCTGGGCGGTGGACCGGTTCCTGTCCGGGTTCGATCTGTACCGTTTTTTCTGGCACCCGGCGCTGCTGCGTCTGAGTCTGTTTACCTGTCTGTTCGGCGCCATGGCGCTGACTGTCTACCGTTGAGAACGTTCTGATGAAAAAGTTTTTCAGCCTGCTCGCGACCCTGCTGGTGCTGGCCCTGGCGTTGTGGATCGGCCGCACGTTGTGGGAGCACTACATGAACACGCCGTGGACCCGTGACGGTCGCGTGCGTGCCGACATCATCAACGTCGCCGCCGACGTCACCGGTGAAGTGGTCGACGTGCCGGTGCGCGACAACCAACTGGTGAAGAAGGGTGATCTGTTGATGCAGATCGACCCGGAGCACTACCGCATCGCGGTGAAACAGGCGCAGTCGCTGGTCGCCTCGCGCAAGTCGACGTGGGAGATGCGCAAGGTCAACGCCCATCGCCGCGCCGATCTGGACAACCTGGTGATCTCCAAGGAAAACCGTGACGACGCCAGCAACATCGCCGATGCCGCGCTCGCCGATTACCAACACGCGCAGGCGCAACTGGAAGCTGCCGAACTCAACCTCAAACGCACCGAAGTGCGCGCGGCGGTCGACGGTTACGTGACCAACCTCAACGTGCATCGCGGTGACTACGCGCGCATCGGCGAGGCGAAAATGGCCGTGGTCGACATGAACTCGTTCTGGGTTTACGGCTTCTTCGAAGAGACCAAACTGCCCCACGTGAAAGTCGGTGACAAGGCCGACATGCAGTTGATGAGCGGCGAAGTCTTGAAGGGCCACGTGGAAAGCATTTCTCGTGGCATCTATGACCGCGACAACCCGGAAAGCCGCGAACTGATCGCCGATGTGAACCCGACGTTCAACTGGGTGCGGTTGGCGCAGCGGGTGCCGGTGCGGATTCACATTGATGAAGTACCGGAGGGTGTTCTGTTGGCGGCGGGGATTACGTGCACGGTTGTGGTGAAGCAGAGCGCTGTGGATAACTGATGGACTGAGGCGTCTGCATCGCGAGCAGGCTCACTCCTACACTGGATCTGCGTTACACCGAAGATCCCCTGTAGGAGTGAGCCTGCTCGCGATGGCGTCGACCCGGTCTCAGAGTTTGCCGCGCAAACCGAAGCGCTTCATTAACGTCGGCTCCAGTAAACCCTTGGGCAGCAACGCCGCCAACAACGGCAACGCCCGGCTGCCATTGCCAATACGGATCAATCTTGGCGGTTTGTTCTGTTGCACGGCTTTCAGCAGCACAGCCGCAAATTCAATGGCCGGCGTCGGCTTGTCCTGCGACGCCTTGGCCCGCGCGCGAATACCCTCACGTAGCGGAAACCACGGCGATTGTTCATTGATCAATTGCTCGGCTTCATGCCCGGCGTTTTTGGCAAAACTCGATTGAATCGCCCCCGGCTGCACTTCCATCACGCGAATACCGAACGGTGCCAGCTCCATGCGCAAGGCATCGCTCAACGCATGTACTGCCGCCTTCGATGCGCAATAGGCACCGGCAAACGGTGTGACCAATACGCCGGAAACACTGCCGATGTTCACCACCAATCCCTTGGCCCGGCGCAGCACTGGAAACAGTGCGCGCGTAACGCCGACAATCGAAAACACATTGGTCTCGAACTGGCGCTGCATGGCCGCGACACCGCCATCGAGCAGCGGCCCCATGGCGCCGTACCCGGCGTTGTTGATCAGCACATCAAGGCCGCCGTGTTGCTGGTTGATCCGCTCGCCGAGTTGCTCCAGCGCCGCATTGTCGTTGACGTCGAGTTGCACGGCGCTGAACCCGGCTGATGCCAGCAAAGCGACATCTTCAGCCTTGCGCGCACTGGCCCAGACTTCGAAACCAGCGGCTTTGAACGCATCGGCGAGGGCGCGGCCGATGCCGCTGGAACAACCGGTAATCAACGCAACGGGCATGGCGCATTCCTTGTGCAGCAAGTGTGAGAAAGGGGATCAGTCGGAGAAACTACCCTGCAATCGCTCGGCGCGAAACTCCAGGGTTTGCGGGCGATAACCGGGACGCAGCGGCGGCATCGGCAGGCAGTCTTCCCAGTCGCCACCGGCCTGCAGTTCACCGGGACCACGATAGCGCGGCGCGGTGTATTGGTTGTCGGCCAGATTGACCGTGTCACCCGGTGCATAAGCGGCGATGCGCCAGCGCAGTTCGGTCAAGGGAACGTCGTTGCCATTTTTCATTTTCAGCTGCAACGGACGATCGGCCGGGCATTGTTCGGGAGCGTAAGCGATACGCATCTCAAGGCGCGCCAGTTGCTTGATCTCGCGGTTGTCCAGCCACACCACCCACATGGCCACGAAACCCAGGCCAATCGCCGCCGCCACGGAAACCGGCAAGGCTTTGGCCGGGTAGCGCAGCAGGAGGATCAGCCAGGTAATGACCAGCAGAATGCCGATGAACATGTGGGAACGCTCCGTGAGTTTGTGCGCACCATCCTACCGAAGGCTCGGCGCAATGGACATTTGTTGCGCACGGGATTTAACCGTTGGTCGGAACTGTAATTTCTGACAGTAGGCGCATCGCCAGGCGTCTGCTCAGATCATTGCAGGCGCAGAGGACGCAGTTATCGAGCGGGGTGAGCTACATGGACATGTTCAGCAAAACACCGGTGCTGGCAGTGAACGACCCACGCGGGCTGGCCGTTCGCAGGGTCGATTACTGGCGTTGCGACGTTAATCAAGCACCTGAACCGCGCATCCATCGCACGGCCCACGATGCGGCGGGTCGCGCGGTGACGCAGTGGGACCCGCGATTGTGGGCGCTGCAAAGCGATGATCCGCTAGCGCCGGCCAACCTGAGCACCGTTTACTTGTTGAACGGGCAGATTCTGCGCTCGAACAGCGTCGACGCCGGGATGCAGCTCAGTCTGTTCGGTCCGGGCTCAGAGACATTGACGGATTGGGACAGCCGAGGCACCCGCCGGGACATTGAGCATGACCTGTTACTGCGGCCGACGGCGGTGTTCGAAGCTGGTGAGCTGCAACCACGCCGTTGCGCCGAGCGTTTTGGATATGGTCAGCCGGGTGATGCCGATCAGGCGCGTAATCAGCTTGGCCAACTGATTCGTCACGAAGACCCGGCGGGAAGCGTGCTGTTCGAGGTCTTCGCGATCACCGGGGAGAACGTTGAAAGTACCCGGCATTTCACCCTTGAACCCGTCTCCCCGGATTGGCCTGAGCCAATCGATGAGCGCCAGCGTTTGCTCGAACCCGGTGAGGGCGCAATGACCCATTGGCGTTTCGGGCCCCTCGGGGCGGTGCTCGAGCAGATCGATGCGAAGGGTAACCGGCATGTCAGTGAGTTGACCCTCGATGGAGGCTTGCGCGCCCGCCATCTGCAGTTGAGCCATCAGACTGAGTGGCGGGCGGTGGTCAGCGATATTCACTACAACGCAGAAGGGCTGGTCACGCAGGAACTGGCAGGCAATGGCGTGCTGACAACGCTGACCTACCGTGAAGAGGATGGGCGTCTGATGACGCGTCACGCCGAAACCGGTCAGGGTGTGGTCTTGCAGCATCTGCTGTACCAATACGACCGGACAGGCAATGTGCTGAGCATCGAAGACAAGGCGTTGCCCGTGCGCTACTTCGCCAACCAGCGTATCGAACCGATCAGCCGCTTCACCTACGACAGCCTCTACCAATTGTGTGAGGCCCGCGGATGGGAGGCAGGGCCGGGCGATGGCGGCCCGACAGCGATCGCCAACTATTTGCAAACCTATGGTTATGACGCTGGCGGCAATCTGCTCAAGCTGACCCACGTCGGTGCACAGAGTCCAGGTCATGATCTGCAGGCTGCCCGCTACAGCAATCGCTGCCTGCCCTGGCGCAATGGCGTGCCCCCCGACGAGGCAGAGATCGCCGCAGCGTTCGACGCTCGCGGTAACTTGCTGCTGCTGGATCAAGGCCGGCAGTTGCAGTGGAATCTGCGCAATCAACTGGATGCGTTCGTGGCGGTGCAACGCGATTGCGCTGCGGATGATCACGAAGTCTATCTCTACGACGGCGCTGGTCAGCGTGTACGCAAGATTCGGTCGCTGCAGACCAGGGTTCGTGCTGTCGTTACGCAGGTACGCTACCTCCCTGAACTGGAATTGCGCACGGATGCCGGCACCGGCGAGGTGCTGCAAGTCATCACGGTGCAGACCGCCCTGAACAGTGTTCGTGTTCTGCACTGGGAGAGTCCGCCGCCAGCAGGCGTTAACGATCAGTATCGCTACAGTTTCAATGATCATCTGGGATCGATCAGTCTGGAACTGGCGGCAGATGCGCAACTGATCAGCCGCGAGCATTTCTATCCATTCGGGGCGACCGCGTGGAGTGAGGAAAGCGACATCAGTTACAAAACCGTGCGTTATTCGGGCAAGGAGCGTGATGCCACGGGTCTGTACTACTATGGTTTTCGTTATTACATGCCGTGGTTGCAGCGCTGGCTCAACCCTGACCCGAAAGGTTTTATCGACGGGCCGAATCTGTACCAGATGGTCGGTAACTCACCGATGCGGCATGCCGACAGCGACGGCGGTAAAAAGACCGATACGTCAGAGTTGGCTGACAGTGCACAAGAGCAGAAGGCATTGCTGGATTCGATGACTTCGGCTGCTGCGGATGTCAGAAATTCGTTACTCAATCACACGCAGGCGCGGCACCGCTTTCAGGCGCTGGTCAGGCGGGTGACGACGCAACTGAGCAGCAGTCTGGTCAGAACTGGAGCTAAGGCTTTGGGGGGCGCGGCAGGCACAGCGTTGGGGGGAACATTGGGGCCGGTAGTGGGTGCACTCGGGGGGCAGGTGGGTGAGAAGGCCGGCACCGCGCTGGCGAACGTCGTCATCGAAAAGGTCGTGGACACCTTTCAGTTGAACCGTCCTATCAACTTCAAGGGCAGCGAGATGAATCCGAAGGCGTTCGTTGAAAGCGTGGCGCCAAAAACGAAACCCAGTCTCGCCAAGGTAAAACTGGAGTTGGCCGCCCATGATCCGCGCACTGCCGACGGTCGATCACGTCTGGTGAAAATGGCTGGCACCAAGGCGGAGGACAAAGTAATCGAGATAATCGCCGACAAACTGGGACCGGAGGCTCCGGGTCTGGTCCAGACGGTACGGGAGTTCGCCCATGCTTCGCGAGGTTTGAATGCCGAGGCGTTAAGTGAAGCTTACGAACATATTCCGGTAGACATCGACATGGCAACGTTCAGGATGTCAGCCATCTTGAACGAGTTGGCGACTGCCGGCAGTTCAGATCCTGAGCTTTTCGAAACGGTTGCAGGGCTTTCAATGCAAACATCGAACACTGTTCAAACGCTGGAACGGACTCAGGACTTCATTGGATTTATTGCACCGACGCCATACGCCGGGAGGCAGCAATCGCTGGGAGGAAGTTCCCGGCCAAAACTGATCCGACAACATTCGCTCGGCTGAAAAAAAGCCCCCGCCCAACCCGCTGCGGATAGGGGACGCAGCGGGCTGGACGGGGGCTTCTTGTTTTATCGATCAGTTACTGCGCGATGGTTTTCACCGACACGCCGCGTTCGATCGGGGTGGAGCGGCCGTAGATATCTTCGAAGCGTTCGATATCGTCTTCACCCAAGTACGAACCCGATTGTACTTCGATGATTTCCAGCGGGATCTTGCCCGGGTTGCGCAGACGATGCACCGAGGCGATCGGGATGTAGGTCGACTGGTTTTCGCAGAGCAGGAACACGTTTTCATCGCAGGTCACTTCGGCGGTGCCGCTGACCACGATCCAGTGCTCGGCGCGGTGGTGGTGCATCTGCAGCGACAGGCACGCGCCCGGTTTCACCGAGATGTGCTTGACCTGGAAACGCCCGCCCATGTCCACCGAGTCGTACGAGCCCCACGGACGATAGACTTCGCAGTGGTTCTGGGTTTCGCTGCGGCCCTGCTCGTTGAGCGTGTTGACCATCTGCTTGACGCCCTGAACCTTGTCTTTGTGGGCGATCATCATGGCGTCTTTGGTTTCGACCACGACAATGTTTTCCAGACCGATCACCGACACCAGTTTGCCGTTGCCGTGGATCATGCAGTTCTTGCTGTCCTGAATCACCACATCGCCTTTGGTGACGTTGCCGTTGGCGTCCTTCTCGTTGACTTCCCACAGCGACGACCAGCAACCAACATCGCTCCAGCCTGCGGTCAGCGGCACCACGCAGGCGCGCTGGGTTTTTTCCATGACGGAGTAGTCAATGGAGTTGTCCGGGCAGCAGGCGAAGGTGGCTTCGTCGAAGGTGATGGTGTCGGCGTCCTGCTGGCTGCGCTCGAGGGTCAGCAGGCAGGTGTCGTAGATGTCCGGATCGTGTTTTTTCAGTTCTTCGAGGAAGCGGCTGGCGCGGAACAGGAACATGCCGCTGTTCCAGTAGTAACCGCCGGACTCGACGTACTCGGTGGCACGTTTGACGTCAGGTTTTTCAACGAAATGCGAAACGCGGCTGACGCCTTCGGGCAGCAGCGAGTCGCCGGTGGATTTGATGTAGCCGTAACCGGTTTCCGGTTTGGTTGCCGGCACGCCGAACAGGACCATTTCGCCGTTTTCGGCAGCAACGGTGGCGAGGGCGAGGGCGCGTTGCAGGGCTTTCTGATCTTCCAGCACGTGGTCGGCCGGCAGCACCAGCATCAACTCGTCACGACCTTCATTGACCAGCATCATCGCGGTCAGCGCCACGGCCGGCGCGGTGTTGCGGCCGAACGGTTCCATGAGGATGCGCTGGCATTCCAGCTTACGGTTGGCCAACTGCTCGTTGACGATGAAGCGGTGATCCTTGTTGCAGACCACGATCGGGGTGTCCATGCCTTCGAACACCAGACGCTCGAGGGTCTGCTGGAATAGAGTGTGTTCGCCGGTCAGGGCGAGGAACTGTTTAGGGAACTGCTTACGCGAAAGCGGCCAGAGACGCGAACCGCTACCACCTGACAAGATCACCGGAATCATATTGTTTACTCCATAAAATCGATTGGTTAGAGGCACGAACGCTGTGTCGTTTCACTCTTGTTTTTGTCTCGTGTCCGAACTCTCACCTCGGTCCCTGTGGGAGCCTGGCTTGCCAGCGATGGCATCACCTCGGTGTATCTGCAGAACAGAGGTGTCTGCATCGCTGGCAAGCCAGCTCCCACAGGGAGCCGGGTCAGTTCGGAAAATTCGTTAGCGGGTCGATACCGGGCGTTTCACCCATACTGGCGACAGGCTGCTGCCGCTGCCGGTGACGTACAGCACCGCAGCTTCGCCGCGCTCAAGGGCGACCGGCTTCACGTCGCCGACTTTCTTGTCACCTTCGTACAGCGCCAGGCTGACTTTTACCGGGTTGATTTCACGTTCGCCACGGCCCTTGGCGGCCACGTTCGGCACCACGTCGGTCTTGCCGTCGGCGGTCTTCAGGGTCAGCGGCTTGTCGCTGAGGTTCTGCACGCGCACCAGGGATTTCTGCTTGTTCTTGAACGGCGGCTCTTCGATCAGTTGCGGCGCGCCGGAAGCGTTGTTGACCAGGGTGTAGTAGTGGTCACCAGCGAGTTTCACCGGCAGGGTCTGGCTGCCGACCTTTGCGCTGTAATCACCGCCCGGCATGAAGCTGAAGTCGCTGCTGGCCAGTGGCGCAACGTCGCTCAGGTTGGTGCTGCCGACAGTCGCGCTGACTTCAGCGTTGCTGGCGTTGTAGACACGCACGAAGGTCGAGCCTTTCGGTGCGGTCGGGCCGTACAGGGCGGCGTCGCCACCGGCAAAGGCTGGGACGGAAAGCACGCTGAGGCCAGCAACCAGTGCGAAGCTTTTAGCGAGACGACGAGGAGTAGTAGTGAAAGTCATGGTGTACCTCTCTTTCAGTTTTGCGCCCGATCGGGCGTCTCGGATTTAGTGTTGATTGCTACGTTTTGTTGGCGCGCGCCGGCTTGTTTAAGCTCTGCGACCCACTGCGGGTCGGCGTCGCCGATTTCGTTGTTCACAGGCAGATAACGTTCAGGAAACTCCCAGATCAGCACCTGCGGCGGGCTGTTCTTGAAGTCATCGCTTTTCAGGTAGCTGAGCATCGGCAGAATCGGGCCGTGGCCGTCTTCGGCGTAGCTCACCACGTCGCTGTGCAGCGCTTGTTTCAGTGCACCGACGAAGTTCCAGTTAGGGTTGGCGCTGTAGCTGGTGCCGACCAGTGCCACCGGCACTTCATTGCTGGCGAACAGCGCGTCGTCACCGGCAGGCTGATCGCCAGCCGCGACGGTGTTGCGCTTTTGCAGCGGCTCTTGCGCCGGCATCAGGTTTTCAAACAGCGGATCGAGCGGCAGGAACAAGCGCAGGTCGCCCTTGTGCGTGACCTTCTCCGCTGGCGTGGTAACAAAGCGCTGCGGCTCGCCGCTGAGCGGGAACTTGTCAGCGATGGTTTTTGCCAGGGTGTTCGCGGCAATCTCGGCGCCTTCCGGCGTCCAGTGCGTGTCGGTGCGCAGGAACACTTGCTGACCGTTCTGCTTGGCCTGTTGCAATGGCTTGAGCAGGTCAGGGGCGAGGATCTTGTCCGCCGCGACGCGGTGGTGGAAATCCTCATAGAGGTTTTCGTGAATGCTCGCCGGCTTCACTTCACCCAGGTGCTCCGGGTACAGACGAACCTTGGCCGGCACGATCGCCATCACCAGTTTCACGCCTTTCTCTTTCAGGGTCTGGCGCACGCCTTCGACCAGCGCGTAGTTGCCTTGCAGGTTCAGCTCTTCGTTGACGATCGGGTTGAATTCCTCATCGCTGTACAACCACTGATCGCGACCGAGCACCACGCCCGGACGACCTTCGTTGAACAGTTTGAAATCCAGCGCGGCCCAGAGGTTGGTGCCCAGACGCTTGATCGGGAATTCTTCGTCGTAATGGGTTTCCACAGCCTTGGTCCAGCGGCCGTTAAGCACCGTCGCATCGGCGTTGGTGCTGAAGCCGAAGAAGCTGCGTACCGACCACAGACCCAAGACCAACAGGGTCACCAGGAACAGGGCGATGTAGAAGATGCGTAATGAGCGGGTCATGTCAGATCCCTCAGAACTGGAAGTAAAGGAACGGCGAGAAGCTTTGCGCCGAAAGTTTGAGAATCGAGGCGATGAACAGCAGCAGGATCAGGCCGCGCATCACGTAACGCGACCAGTCCGCGCTCCAGTAGGCCGGTTGTACCTGGGCTTCGACGCCGACGGTGTAGCCAGGCTCGTGGATGCTTGCCGGGTTTTCGCCGGGTGCGGCTTTGATCATTCCCGGCGTCGCGGTGGCAGGGCCGTTGGCCTCGACGTTGACTTCCGGTTTGCTCTTGGCTGGCGGCTGATTGGTGTACAGATCGCGCAGACCGAAGAACGCCAGCGTCACGTACGCAACAACCAAAGTCGCCACTTGCAGACCGGTGAGGCTGGCCTGATTAAGTTCCGACAACGACCATTCACCGAAGCTGAACATCGCGCCGTACATACGACCGGCGACGTGCAGGTTCTCGGCGCGGAAGATCACCCAGCCCATGACCACGAGCAGGAAGGTCAGCGCCCAGCGGATCGGGTTGAGGCTGCGCGGCGAGGTGTTCAGGCCCAGCGCTTTTTCAATCGCCAGCCACATGCCGTGCCAGGCGCCCCAGACGATGTAAGTGATGTTCGCGCCGTGCCACAGGCCACCGAGGAGCATGGTCAGGAACAGGTTGCGGTAAGTCATCAGCGTGCCTTTACGGTTACCGCCGAGAGTGATGTACAGATAGTCACGCAGCCAGGTCGACAGGCTGATGTGCCAGCGGCGCCAGAACTCGGTGATCGACTGGCTGATGTACGGTTGTTTGAAGTTTTCCATGAAGCGGAAACCCATCATCAAGCCCAGACCGATGGCCATGTCGCTGTAACCGGAAAAGTCGAAATACAGCTGTGCGGTGTACGCCAGCGCGCCGAGCCAGGCATCACCCGTGGTCGGGTTTTGCAGGGCGAAGCAATGGTCGGCGACCACCGCGAGGGTGTCGGCAATGAAGACCTTCTTGATGAAACCCTGCATGAACCGCGTGCAGCCCTCGGAGAATTTATCGAGGGTGTGCGTGCGGTTGTTGAACTGGTCGGCGAGGTCGCGGAAACGCAGGACCGGGCCGGCAATCAGGTGCGGGAAGATCGCTACGAATGCGGCGAAGTCGATCAGGTTGCGCGTGGCCGGGGTATCGCCGCGATACACGTCGATGATGTAGCTGATCGACTCGAAGATGTAGAACGAGATACCGATCGGCAGCAGCACGTGGGTGAGGATGAACGGCTCAAGACCGACCGAAGTCATCATCGCATTGATGCTGTCGACGCCGAAGTTGGCGTACTTGAAGTAGCCGAGGATGCACAGGTCGACTGCTACGCCGAGCAGCAGCCAGCGCTGCGCCGGTTTGGTTCTGACGCCGGCGGCACCGACTTTGAGGCCGATCCAGTAGTTCCACAGCGTGACGGCGGCGAACAGCGCGAGGAAGTCCACACGCCACCAGGCGTAGAACACGTAGCTGGCGATCAGCAGCAGCAGGTTGCGATAGCGTTGCCCGCTCAAGTAGTACAAGCCGAGAAAGATCGGCAAGAACAGAAACAGGAACACGTTGGATGAAAATACCATCCCGATCTCTCCATGTTTGAACCAACAGTCAAGGGCCAAAGCCCCCCCAAACCCCCCGTGGTAGTGGAGGGGTGAAACGGTGTTTCTGTCAGGGTTGTGCAGGGCCTTGAAAACTTGCCCTCACCCCCCGCCCTCTCCCGGAGGGAGAGGGAGCCTGATCTCCATGGTTTTCAGAAAAGGAGATCGACTCGATATTTCTTTGCAGCCTGATCTCGATTGTTTTTCAACACCTGAGATCGACTCGGTATTTCTGTGCAGCCTGATCTCGATTGTTTTTCAACACCTGAGATCGGCTCGGTATTTCATTTCGGTGTAACTCGCACAGCCACCTCGGTCAGTCCCCTCTCCCTTTGGGAGAGGGTTAGGGTGAGGGGCTTTTGCTTTATGAGCCTTTGTTGCCCTTCTCATGCGACGGGTCGTAGACCTTGGTCAGGTCGCCACCCAGGCGGAAAGTCTTGAACGGTTGCATGCCATGCTTCTTCTCGATGACATCCGGCGCACAGGTGTAGAGCGTGCAGAACGGTTCGAGCCAGGCGAATTTCATGTCCTCTTTCAAGTCGGTCATGTCCTGCTCTTTACCGTTCTTCTTCTCGAATTCATCCGGGTCTTTCACCCCAGACAACACCCGATCACCCAGACGCTTCAGCGCGCCGTTGTTTTCCTGACGCAAATCAACACCATTGACCTGAGCAAAACTGGCGATCATCGCCAGCGGCGGCAGGGCGTAGTTGTGATAGGCGAGGGCGCGTTGCTGGCGCTTGAGTTCGTTGGGCAGGAAGCCGTCGGCATCGACTTGATTGACGCCAACCTTGTATTCCTTCACCGCCCAGTCAAACAGATCGCGGCGGTTGGTCGCGACCGAGGTAGCCATCACCGACCATGCAGCCCAGTAGGAATGGTTGTTGGTTTTTTCCAGCGGCAGGTTGTCCCAATCGCTGACCACCTGATCAGCCATTTTGCTGAACCACGCCTCAATCAACTGCGCTTCCTGTTGATGCTGGGCCAGCGGATGCGAGTCGGAGAACTTCAGGCGAATGTACGAAGAGGCCATGCTGCCCAGCGCCCATTTGCGCATCGACTTGCCGGTGTGGTTGAAGTCTTTCGACATCAACGCATCGGCCTTGGCCCACGCGGTCAGCCAGTTCAGCGTGCATTCGAGCTGCTCCGGACGCCCGTCGCGCATGAACTGCATCACCCGTTTGGCGGTGCCGCGTTCCAGCGTGGTGATGTCTTTGGTGGTGTCGCGAAAGGCTTTTTCCGACTGCACGTTCAGTGTCGCGCGGGCCTTGTCCGAACCTTCGTATTTGCTGCGAAATTGCAGCGGCCCAGTGTAGGGCGTCGGCATCGCATCGCAGCCTTCGCTTTTGTCACCGGTCTTGAATTTATCCACAGGCGCGAAATAGCCCTGAGGTGGACGCAGTGGTGCGGCGGCCTGCGCGTTGCCGGCGAAGATCGCCAGCCCGAGCAGCGTCGGCGCTAAAAGAGTTTTCAGTTTCGAGTTTCGCATAGCAGACCTCATTGCCCGACCTGAGCGGTTTGTTGCCCAGCGCCCGGGAATACGTTGCGTTTGCAGATTTTCGCTTCGACTTTCTGCGGCGCGGTGCCCGCTTCCGGGCCCTGGACTTCGACTGCCAGCAGGTTTTGCGAGGCCCAGTCTTCGTCCGTGCGCAGCTCAAAGGCGAAACGACCGTCGGTGTCGGAGGTTTCCGGTTTCTCGATCTTGATGTCCTCGTGGCGACCGTTCATGTACCAGAGGGTGGCTTGCAGGGTTTTCACCGAAGGGTCGGCGAAGCGGATGTCGACCTGATGGCTGCTGTTCTGCAGGTTCAGGTTCTTGCTGTTGACCAGCAGTTCTTGTTTGCTGCCCGGCTTGAGCGTGGTGCTCGCGGACATTTGCGCGTCTTTGCCTTCGCAGCCGTTGTCGAGAAGAGACATCATCTGGCGATAGATGGTTTCCTGGTCGAGGCGGTACAGCGGCGAGAATTCCCAGATGAGAATTTTCGGCGGGGTCTTCTGGAATTCGTCGCTGCCGAGGTACTGCAACATCGAACCTTCCAGGCCACCGCCGGGGAAGGCGACGTTGAGAATATCGGCGCCGATGGCTTCTTCGAGGAAGCCGGCGAAGTTGTAGTTCTTGCCGCTGTGCGAGGTGCCGACCAAGGTGATTTGTGGATTGCCGGAATCACCGAACAGGTCGCCGTCACCGGCCTCGCCCTTAGGCTCGGTGGTGAATTGATCCATGTACTGGATCGCGTAACTGGTGCCGCACAGTTGCCCGGCCATGTTGTGCAGGGTGCCGGTCTTGCCCATGCGCCCGGAGCGCTTGGTCTCGAATTCACGCTTGGGCACGTCGGCGAAGGCCGGGATCTGCTTGACCTTCTCGGCGACGATTTTCGCCGTGCGCTGTGCACCGTATGGCGTCCAGTGTTGGTCGCCACGGAAGTAGAAATCGTGGGCGGGCAGAGTGTCCGGCAGCGATTCGTTGGTCAGCGGCGACAGGTCCGGCACCACGTAACCCATCTTGGCGAAACGGCCGAGCATGGTCTTGTAGTTGCCCAGCGCTTTCTCGTAATCGAACGCGGCTTTTTCCTGCGGATTGAGCTTGTTGCGGTTCACCAGACCACGGGTCGGCTGGTAAACGATCACCAGCTCAACGCCTTTGGCTTTGAACGCATCGTGCAGTTGTTGCAGGCGTTTGTAGCCGGCCGGGGTGGTGTTGAACTCGGTACGCAGGTCTTCCTGCGTCCGGAACAGCCAGTCACCTTGCGCCTGCACCAGGGTGGTGAAGTTCTGCTGATAGCGCGTGGTGTAGTTCTTCGCGTCATGGGCGGCCGGGCACAGGTTGCAGCACGGTTCAGCGCTGAACTTCGGCGGTGTGGCAGCCGCGTTTTCATCGGCGCGGGCGCCGTTGCTGGCCGCGAGAATGCCCACGGTCAGGGCCGACAGGCTGAGTAATTTGATCAAGTGTGGGTGCATAAAATTATCCTCAGTCCTGCATTTCGGTCTGGCGTTCGACAGGGTCGATCAGCACGGCTTTCTGCTGGCGCACCAGCAGGTCGAGAATTTCATCCTGGCGTTCGCCGAGGATGCCGTTGAAGCTGATGCCGCTGGATTTGGTCGGCGCCAGCATCGACACGCGATACAGCTCGACACTCAACGGTGAATCGATCGACAGCGGGCCGCTGCCATTGGCCGCCAGTTCACCGCCAACGACGATCAGCGACACTTGGGCATCGAACGGGTCGAGCTTGATGTCACGGTCGGTGTCGGTGAGGTCCTTGATGTGGCCGTAGACGCCGGTCAAACCGTTGGCCATGGCGACGTTTTCGTAGAGGCGGATATTCACGCTGTTACGAATGCGGATGCCGTGGCGCTTGTTGCTGATGACCTTGTTGCCCCACAGCAGGTTGTCGGCGGACTCGTAGAGGGTGATGCCGTCGGTGTGGTTCTTGTAGATCTCGTTGTAGGCAATGATGTTGTTGACGCTGTTACGGTCGATCACCAGGCCCGAGAGGTGGTTATCGAAGCTCTTGTTGTTGAAGATGAAGCTGTCGTTGACCTCACGGGAAATAATGATCCCGTGCTTCTTCTTCGTACCGTGGACGGTGTTCTCCGCGATGATCAGACCGTGGGAACGGTCGTGCGGGTCGATGCCGTAGACGATGTTGTCTTTGTAGGTGTTGCCCTTGACCACGAAGTCGCGGGTCTCGTAGCAGTAGAAGCCGTACCACATGTCGGAGAACTCGGAGCCGACGATCCAGCCAGTCGGTTCAGGACGCTTGAGGACCTTGGCCATGTTCGGCGTGTACTGGGAAATACTCACGCCGTACGACTTACTGTTGGCGTAACCGAAACTGGCCATCTTGCTGTTGACGATGTAGGTCTCGGTGCCGCCCCAGGCGAGCAGGAACGGTCGGAATTCCTTCGGCGAACGGAAGGTTGCCGGGCCGTTGTCCTTTTCGCGCCAGCCAGTGACTTTGGTGTCACGCACGAACAACTGACCGTCGTTGACCATGAACGCACCGGCTTCTTGCGACAGGCGCAGTTCCTGGGTCTGACCGTCGATTTCGAGGATGCCTTTACGGCCAACCACGATCGGCAGCTTCGACAGGTACACGCCCGGCGCGGTCTCGCTGAAATACTGCTTGGGCAGTTTCTGCGCCAGATCCTTGAGGTTCATGTAGCCGTCGTCGACGAAGATCGCCTGCGGGATACCGTGCTGACGCACCACCCATTCGGCCATCTTGTTGTCGCCGCCGATAAAGTCCTTAAGGGCGTCTTCCTGCATCATCCGGCGCACGCTGACTTTGCCTGCTTTGCTGCGGACGATTTTCGCGGCGGCGGCTTCGGCGGTGTAGCCGGAAATGTCCGGCAGTTTCGGCGCGGCCAGGTTCAGCGCTTCGGTCGGCGCGCTGCTGACGGTGTAGGTCTTGGCTTGCTGCAGCTCTTTGGCGGTGGTCACCGGCTTAACCGGCTCCACAGTCGCGAAGGCGCTGGCGCTGGCCAGCAGCATCGCGCCGGCCAGCAGGCTGAGTGAGCCTGTCCTGGTGCTGATCATGTCGGGCACTCCCTTGGCGGTTTGCATCAGAAGCGCCAGATCACGTCGATGAACGCGCGGTGCATGTACGAATCAACCTGCTTGCCATAGGCATCGCCCGGTTTGAACACACCGCCACGGAAACGCACGAGGGCCGAAGGCTCGTCGATCGACTGGCTCAGCGCCGCCGGCAACAGGCCTTGCTTGAAGTACTTGGTGACGACCAGATCCATCTCCTGACCGAGATCCTTGTTGCCGTCTTCAAGCGGCAGCGAAGTACTGGAGAGGATCGCGCCGGTGGCGTCGTCGGTGTTGTTTTCCACCGCGTTGATGCCGTTGCTGCCCACTGGCTTGTTGCCGTCGACGCGCCAGAACTTGTGGTAGATCAGGCTGGCGTCGTACTCGTCGTTGACCATCCACGAACCGAACAGGGTCGCGGTCTGCATGTTGTTCATTTCGCCACGGAAGGCTTCACCGAAACGGTGCACCCGCGAGCGCGTACCGGTGTAGTTGGAGCGGTTGCTCTCCAGACCGGTCTGCTCGTAATCGGCACTGGCACGGGCATAGGCACCGCCGACTTGCCATTGCGGATCAAGGCGCAGGCGCACACCGATGTCGGTGGCCCAACCGTTGACGTCGTCGCTGCGTTTGGCTTGTGCCGGGCGCGAACCATCGGCGTTGAGGGCGTTGACCGAGTCGCGGTCGCCGCTCATGCCGGTGATGCTGCCCCAGTAGTTGACGGTGTTGGTGTTGCGCCAGTTGTAGGCGTCGCTGTCGGCGGTCAGGCCGATCCAACTGATGTCGCCGTTCTGGGTTTTATCCAGCGAATCGCGCGGCACGCCCGGCTCGGCGTAATCGAGTTTGCCGTCATCGTGGGTGTGATGACCACGAATGCCGACCCAGTTGCCCGGGGTCCACTGATAGGCCGCATCGGCGTAGGCGTGCAGGCGATCCTTGTCTTTCGGCGCCAGCTCTTTGAGGTCGGTGCGGTATTCGCTGAAGCGTTCGGCGACACCGGCGTTGGCGCGCAACAGGGTGGTGTCGAAGGTCCAGTTCAGCGCTTCGATGTTGGTGTCGCGCCATTGACCGTCGTCATTGCGCAGACGCTGGCGACCGAACTTGAGCATCTCGCCCGGGTACGGGGTGAGGCCGCTGTAACCGACCCAGAACTCGCGCATCGCCAGGTAGTTTTTCTTGGTTTTGCGATCACTGTTGTCGGTGGCTTGTTCACCGTCGGATTGTTGCAGGGTGTCGGTTTCGATGATGTCGGTCGAGGTCACGGCCTGGCCCATGGCGTAGGCGCTCCACGCGCCGCTTTCGCCGTAGATCCATGGACGCAGGTCGAGGCCGACGCCATTGACGTCGCCGCCACCGGCGGTGCCGAGGTCACGGTCGTCTTCGGACTGGCCGGTGACTTTCACTTCGAGGCCGAAGTTCTTGGTTTCAGTCATCGCGGCCAGTGTCGGGCAAGACCAGATCAGCGCGAACGAAAGGCCAATGCCGGCCTTCACGAATGGATTCAACTTCATAATTTTTCCTCGCCGTCTTCTTCTTGCAGGGCGTGCAGTTGCAGCGTGTTCGGGTTCAGAGCGCCACGGCTGGCTTGCTCCTGTTGCAGCAGACGTTGGGCTTCGGCCAGACGCTCGGGCGGCAGTTGCGCGGCGAGGGTGGTCGCCAGCTCATCGGCTTGCGGAGTGTTTTGCGCCTTGGCCAATTGGCTGAACACGTAGGCGTTGAGTGGATCGGGCTTGGTGCCCTTGCCTTGGGAGAACAGTTGGGCGATGGCGAAGTCGGCGCTGTTCTGGCCGTTACGCGCAGCCGTCAGCAGGTGGTCGAGAGCCTTCTGCGGGTAGACCTTACCCAGGTAACCACGGCGATAGATCTGGCCGAGGTAGTAGTCGGCGGCGACTTCGCGGCCAACGGCTTTCTGGAAATGTTCTTCGGCGACTTTCGCGTCGGCCGGGACCAGCTTGCCTTCGTAGTAGAGCTTGCCCAGCAACAGTTCGGCGCGCGGTTGGTCGGCGGCACGGCCGTTGTCGAGGTACTTCATCATCTGATCGACGTCACCCAGTTCCGGGTAGTCGTAGAGCAATTGCGCGAGGGTCACCCACGACGCCGGGTAGCCCGGAGCGATCGGCTCAAGCAGCGACTGCGCGGTTTTTTCGTCGGGCTTGCCGAGGGTCGAATCGGCCAATACACGGGCCACCGAATCGACGCGCTGCGCGGTGACGGTGCCACGGCTGTAACCGGCCTGCATCTGCTTGATCAGCTCAGCTTGTTGCTCTGGCTGCGCGCGTTTCTGGTAAACGGTGGCCAGTTCGACGTAGCAGATGTCGGTGGTGTTGAGCGCGGCTTTGCAGATTTTTTCCACGTCATCCAGGTGCTGGTCGTAGGTGCCTTGGGTGCGATACAGCAGCACCTGCGCCAGACCCGCTTCCGGATAACCGGATTTGCGCCACTGATCGATCTGCTGCTGCGCGTTGATGTTGGGGAAGCTGTGCGGGTATTGCAGATACAGCATCGCCAGCGGGATCAACGTGTTGCCTTCGCCATTGGCGGCGGCTTTTTTCAGCAGGGTTTCGGCTTCGTGGTGCTCGGCTTCGGTGGAACCCGGTTTGGCCACCAGCAAGCGGCCGAGACGCGCCTGAGCACGCGGCGAAACACTGGCGGCGGCGCGGTAAGTCGCCTCGGCCTGTTTCATTTGCGCAGGGTCGCGGCTGTCAACCTGGATGTCGGCGAGGCCGACTTGCGCTTCGCTGTAACCCAGATCAGCCAGTTGCTGATAGTTCTGCGCGGCGGTGGCGGTGTCGCCACGCTTGAGCGCTTCGTTGGCCAGACGCTGATCGGGCAGGCCGGCACAACCGGCCAGAGACACTGCCAGCGCCAGCGAGCACACCACATGAACTCTGTGGGAGCTGGCTTGCCAGCGATTCAGGCGACTCGGTATTCCAGTAAAACCACTGTGATCCAATCGCTGGCAAGCCAGCTCCCACAGGGATCGCGGTGTTTTCAGGATGGGTGGAGTAGTCACAGGCATGTCCTCGACTTAAAGACCGGCAGCCATGGCTTTGTCGATCAGCCAGTTCAGGTTCGGGCCACGGTCGCTGTTCACTTCCACCGGGCGGCCGGCGAGGCTGCTGTCGAGCGGCTCGTCAGGCTGGATCTGCACGCGGATGTCGGAGGACAGGTCGGCGCTCTTCAGGCTGGTGCTGCTGACGATCTTGCCGGTGCGGGTCTTGTCTTCGCCGGCAATCTGGAAGCTCACCGGGGTGCCTGGACGCACGTCGCCGAACTGGCGATAGGAGAAGCGTGCATCGACGGTGGCCTGGGTATTGCGCGGCACCAGTTGGAAGATCACATCGCCCTTGCTCGCGTATTGACCGTCGGCGACCAGTTGCTGGGCCACGGTGCAATCGCACGGCGAAGTCAGGGTGCCGGTCATTTGCTTGCCGAACAGTTCTTCAACCTTGGCCGGCGACAGTTGATCTTCTTCCAGATGGCCCTTGAGCACATCGAGCATGCTGGTGCTGAAGGTCGCGAGCGGCGCGCCTTTGGCCGCGACGCCGTCGGACTTGACCAGGCTCTGCACGGTGCCGTCACGCGGCATGGTGATGTTCATCCCCGGCACGCTGACCAGACCGGCCTGCGCGTGGCTGACGAAGTACATGCCGTACACCGATTTGAAAATGAAACCCGCCGCGACCAGGCCGACCGCGAAGATACCGGCGCTGAAGGTCACTGCTTTCAGGCGGCCGAACGGGGTCATGCCGGAGCCGCCGTCCTTGACCTTGCGCGCCTTGGTGAAGTTGTCGCGCTGCAGAGTCGCCAGCACTTCACCGATGCTGACGATGTCGCCGGCCAGGTGCGAAGTGATCAAGTGGCGCAGGGTGGAAATGTCCTGCGGCTCCAGATTCTGGAACTGGCAGCCGGCGCGGCCGGTCTGGCGATCGAAGGAACGTACTTGCAGTTCAACGTCCATGGCGATGCCGAGGTTGTCGATGACGAATTGCAGACGCGCCTTGTACACCTGGCCAATGGTCAGCGGCAGCTGCCCGGCGTTGAACGCCAGACCACCGGCAGACAGGTCGATGACCCGCGCTTCGACCGGCGTCCGGTCGGGACCGAAGAAGCGCAGTTTGGCCGGGATTTTCACGCGGGCGTGTTGGCGCTGGGCTTCGGATTCATGCACTACGTTGGCGTTGACGGCGGTATTCATAGGGGCGATTTCCTTGTTAATTCAATAGGGGCGGGTCAGACCATCATCAGCAGCACGGCGACAAAAATGCTGCCGGCGGAGAAGGTCATGGTCCGAGACGACCAGGTGTTGAACCAACGTTGAAAGCTGGCGAGATCACGGGTCAGGGATGTCGGTTGGCGAGTCCAGGATTGTTGGTCGAGGCGGAAGAACACGTAGATCTTCACCAGCGCACCGACGATCTGGTTGTAATACAGAATCGCTGGGTAAGCCGGGCCGATGCGGTGACCGGAACACGACAACAGCAACGTCAGGATCAGGCGGGTGATGCCGATCCACAGCAGGTAAACGAGGATGAACGCGGTGCCGTATTTGAAGCTGGCGATGAGCGCCACGGTCAGGCCGAGCAAGGAGGTCCACATCGACACGCGTTGGTCGAACAGCACCACCGAGGTGAACGCGCCGAGACGTTTCACACCCAGGCCCAGCGCTCGCGAGTTCTGCCGCAGGTTGTTGCCGTACCAGCGGAACATCAGTTTGCGGCTGGCCTTGATGAAGCTCTTTTCCGGCGGGTGTTCAACGGTGTTGATCGCCGCGTCAGGCACGTAGAAAGTGTCGTAGCCGAGGCGCATCAGGCTGAACCAGCTCGACTTGTCGTCGCCGGTCAAAAACTTGAAACGACCCAGACGCCAGTGTTGCAGCGAGTCGCTTTCAACGTCGGCGATGAATTCCGGGTTGGTCACCACAGTGGCGCGGAACACCGACATACGACCGGTCATGGTCAGTACGCGTTTGGACAGGGCCATCGAGCACATGTTGATGTGGCGCTGGGCGAAACGCAGCTTGTGCCATTCGCTCATGATGTAGCCGCCGCGCACTTCGCAGAACTCGTTGGTGGTCAGGCCGCCGACGTTGCCGAACAGCTGGAACCACGGCACGGTCTTGCGCACGGTGCCTTCGCCGAGCACGGTGTCGCCATCGATCACGGCCACCACGGCGCGGTCGTCCGGCAGGTGACGGGAGATCGCGCGGAAACCATAGGCCAGGCCATCACGTTTGCCGGTGCCGGGAATGCGCACGAAGTCGAGCTTGACGCGGTCGGGCGGATTCATCCGTGCCCACAGTGCCTTGACCAGCAGCTCATCGGACATTTCGACGATCGAGCAGACCACGGTGGTCGGCAGTTCGCAGTCGATGGCTTCGCGGATCACCGAGCTGTAGACCTGCGCGGTGGTGAGCGCGTCGATCCGGAAACTGGTGACCATCAGGAACACATGCGACGGGTCCGCCGCCTTACCCAGCTTGCGCACTTTGCGGCGCAGGTGCGGGTAAACGATGTAGAGAAAAATCATGCCGCGCACAAAGTGCGTTGCACCCATCGAGTAGCGCCAGATACCCACGGCGCCAATCAGGAAAATGAAGTCCTTCGACTCGGAGTCGAATGTGGACGTGGGCAGCATCAAGGCCAGGCCCATCAGCAGACTGAGATAAAAAAGCCAGCCGGCTGATTGCAGAAAAAAATGTTTGAGCTTGCTCATCAGCGTCATCCGAAGGTAAGGGAGGCTTCAAGCTGCAAGCTCCGAGCTGCAAGTCCTGCAGCTCGAAGCTTGTCGCTTAGGTCTGCATTACCAGCAGATACCCTCGGTGCGCGTACCGGCGTCGGTGGCTTTGGCCATGAAGCCGACCAGGTCGATGACCTGTTTGCCGTGCGGCGCTTGCTGGGCCAACGGGCGGAACTTCTCGTCGCGGTTACCAAGGATGATCACGTCGGAGTTGTCGATCACCGAATCGAAGTCCGCGTTGAGCAGGGACGAAACGTGCGGGATCTTCGACTCGATGTAGTCCTTGTTCGCGCCGTGAACTCGGGCGTACTCGACGTTGCTGTCGTAGATGCTCAGGTCGTAACCCTTGCCGATCAGCATCTCGGCCAGTTCTACCAGCGGGCTTTCGCGCAGGTCGTCGGTGCCGGCCTTGAAGCTCAGACCGAGCAGAGCGACTTTGCGTTTGTCGTGGCTTTCCACGATGTCGAAGGCGTTCTGCACTTGCGATTCGTTGCTGCGCATCAGCGAGTTGAGCAGCGGCGCTTCGACGTCCAGCGAGCCGGCGCGGTAGGTCAGGGCGCGCACGTCTTTTGGCAGGCACGAACCGCCGAAGGCGAAGCCTGGGCGCATGTAGTACTGGGACAGGTTGAGGGTCTTGTCCTGGCAGACCACTTCCATCACTTCACGGCCATCGACGCCGACCGCTTTGGCGATGTTGCCGATCTCGTTGGCGAAGGTCACTTTGGTTGCGTGCCAGACGTTGCAGGTGTACTTGATCATCTCGGCGACGGCGATGTCCTTGCGGATGATCGGTGCGTCGAGTTCTTCGTACAGCGATTGCAGAACGTCGCCCGAGGCCTTGTCGAACTCGCCGATGACGGTCATCGGTGGCAGGTCGTAGTCGGCGATCGCGGTGGATTCACGCAGGAACTCAGGGTTGACCGCAACGCCGAAGTCGACGCCGGCTTTCTTGCCCGAGCAGTCTTCGAGAATCGGGATCACCACGTTGGCAACAGTGCCCGGCAGTACGGTGCTGCGCACGACGATGGTGTGGCGAGTGGTTTTTTCACGCAGGACAAAACCGATCTCGCGGCATACCGCTTCGATGTAGTTCAGTTCGAGGTCGCCGTTCTTCTTGCTCGGCGTACCGACGCAGATCATCGACAGGTCGGTGTCGCGAATCGCCTCGGCGAAGTTGGTCGTGCCACGCAGACGACCGGTCTGGATACCCTGTTGCAGAAGTTCGCCCAGGCCCGGTTCAACAATCGGCGATTTGCCGGCATTGATCATGTCGATCTTGTCTTTGGCAACATCGACGCCAACTACGTCATGGCCCCGTGCAGACAGGCAACCGGCACATACTGCGCCAACGTAACCCAAACCAAATATGCTGATGCGCATCGCAATTACCTCTGTATATATCAGGCCTTAGAGGGCCGGAGTTAATGGTGTTCAGCGTTCATTAGTGCACTCGAAAGTGCGGCATACAGGCGCCACAATGCCGTGTGCAGGCATACTAAGTTTCGAGTGTCTAAATAAGTGCACTCAAGATGTGCGTAACCAGGCCTTGTTGTTATGACGTGCCCTGTTATGCATCCGATCTTCTTTGGAGAAGACTCTTGTGCAATCGTCTTGCGCGCTCGATGTCGGGATGAAAGTCCAGTAAATCAAGCGGTTGGGTGCTCAGGCGAGCACGTTTATAAGGGCGCGGCCATGGCCTTTGTAGGGGATATTAATGGTGCGTATCTCCTGTCCATCGTCTGTTTTGAGACTAGTTAGTCATCTAGGCAAGTTGCTGTGACAACTTGGTTACATGGCCATCTGCTCCGCGTAAGTTATCTCGTACAAACTCGGCGAGAATCGTTACCGGTGGTATGAGCTATGCATTCGGACGAAGTTCCTGTCCGCTCATCGCGAAATCTGAAATTTCTTGAAATATTGTCAGAGATGGCACTAGTCTCAATTTGATAGCACTTTCGTTTTCGACCTTTAATAACAGGCGAAAAATCACGTTAGATAGTTTTGTGCCACTACAGTGAAAAAATTTAGGTGCCACTACTGAAAAAAATGATCAGTGTCGAGTGAAACTAATCTTAGAAAAGACAGGGAGGTTTTTCTGACGCCAGTAAAATGGCGAAATGTGGCGAGGGTTTTTTGACATCGTGCGAGCTGCACGACTCTTGATATTAAGAGTCGTGCATTAGGCATGCCTTATTCGGGGGCGTGGTCGCGCAGAAATACCAGATTGTCCGGTTTCGAATGCTCGGCGCTGTAGCGATAACCCTGCACATCGAACTGCTTGAGCATGGCAGGATCGTTGATCTTTTCCTGGATCACAAAACGGCTCATCAGGCCTCGGGCCTTTTTCGCGTAGAAGCTGATGATCTTGTACTGGCCGTTCTTCTGATCCTTGAACTCGGTGTTGATGATCCGCGCGTTCAGGGCCGTGCGTTTGACCGCCGAGAAGTACTCGTTGGACGCAAGGTTGAGCAGCACATCGTCGCCCTGATCGACCAGCGCTTCGTTCAGCCATTCGCTGATGCGCGTGCCCCAGAAAGCGTACAAGTCCTTGCCCCGGGCGTTGGCCAGTTTGGTGCCCATTTCCAGGCGATACGGTTGCATCAGGTCGAGCGGGCGCAGCAAGCCATAGAGGCCGGAGAGCATGCGCAGGTGTTTTTGCGCGTAATCGAAATTGGCTTCACTGAAGGATTGCGCGTCGAGACCGGTGTAGACGTCACCCTTGAACGCGAGCAGCGCCTGCTTGGCGTTCTCCGGGGTGAACGCGGGTGTCCAGCTGCCGAAACGCGCGGCGTTGAGCCCGCCGATCTTGTCTGACACGTGCATCAGTTCGCTGATCTGCGCCGGCGTCAGGTCGCGCAGTTGCTGGATCAGTTCCTGCGAGTGGTCAAGGTATTGCGGCTGGGTGAAGCGCTGGGTCGCCGGCGGTGTTTCGTAATCGAGGGTCTTGGCGGGGGAAATCACCATCAGCATGAAGTCGTCTCCTTTAATCGTGGGGGCGATTCTAGGGGGTTGTCCGAGTTGACTCCAGCTATGGGGGTTATAGGTCGGGGTTAGCAGGGGCATTTGCGACGGTTGGTGGATTTTTTCCCTCACCCTAACCCTCTCCCAGAGGGAGAGGGGACCGACCGTGTTGTTCTCGAGTAATACATCGACCTGAGATATCCAGTCGAACTCAGGTTTGAAAACATGAAGATCGGCTCCCTCTCCCTCCGGGCGGTCCGACGTTTCGGGAGGGCTGGGGTGAGGGCGGCGTCCTTCAGCCTTGCACATCAGCTATAGTGCCGCGCGGGTTTTGTTATGGAGACATCCCTTTTGCGCATTGTTCTTTTATTCACCGCGTGGCTGTTGAGCGTCGGTGCCGTCGCGGCGCCGGGCGATGTGGCGACGCTGGATCGCAGCACATGGCCAGAGCAGCTCAGCAACCCGACGCTGTTTGACGTGGCCTCACGGGCGGAAATCCTCATGTTCGCCCGTGTCCTGCTGGGCACTGAGTCGATGGACGAGGCTGCTCTGGGTCCGCGTCTGGGCTTGCGCACGGTCAACATCGATGCGGTCAATATTCTGCGTCAACGCCTCTGGCAGCGTCTGCTGGCCAACTACAACTACGCCCAGCAAAGCTGTGATCAGGACGCCTCGTTCTGTTTCCTTGTCGAAGACCTGCCGACGCTGCGCGAGCAAGCCGCCAAGTTCGTGGTCAGCGACGACAGTTATTACACCAAGTGGGCCGAACCGAGCCGGATCTTCCATGTGCAATATCTCGACGAGTTGCTGCGCAAGGCCGCTCTGTCCCCACAGACCAGCAACGAATTCGATCGTTTCGGAGACTACGAGCGCAACGGCGACGAGATGCACGACCGCCTGTTTCTGCTGACGTTCGACAGCGCCGCCAACCTGCAACCGGACAACACCGGTTGGCTCACCGAATACCTGCGCAAGGCAAACCTGAGCGGCACATTCTTTGTCTTGGGCAAGGATATTCAGGCGCGGCTGGCTGATCGCTCGGTCAGCAGCCTGCAAGCAGAGTTCTCGAAACAGTGCGTCGGCGTTCAAGGTTGGGAGTTCCGCTCCCACAGCCACTGGCAGGACTGGCAGGATTCAGTGCGGCGTAGCGCTGATCTGGTGAAGAACAAGTTGCCGGAAAACTACGTGCCGCTGTTCCGTCCGCCGGAAGGGCAGCGCCGCAGCGATGCGCAAGGTTTCTTCAACACCCAGGGCCTGCAAGTGGCGCTGTGGGACATCGATGCCCAGGACGGCGCGGGCAAACTCAAGGGCGCGCCGAGTGCGCAGCGGGTGCTGACCCTGATGCTGTTGTGGCGCCACGGGGTAATCAATTTCAACATGAAACAAGACGCGGTGAAGACCTCGTTGCCGTGGCTGATCACGCAAACCGCGCAAAGCGGCATCGGTTGGGAGGACTGTCAGGACGCGTTTCGCTGAGAAACGGCAAAAGCCCGGAAACATTGGGCTTGGGGCGATTTTTTACGGAATTTCGGTGCAGGCGGACTTCCGACTTTAGCGGGCTATGGACAGTCCGCCAAGGGCTTTTCGTCACTCTGCAAAATAAACTTAAAAAAACCGTCAAAGTACTTTTTTATGTCATCGGTTTTGGAGTATTACGAAGACAGACCGCCGAAACCTGCAACACAGGTGGCGTCTTCCAAGACCCGTTTGTTTGCAGTCACTTGAATCTCCGCAGGTGAGATTTCGGCAGTCACTTCGAGGCGCAGCACCGCTCAGGTATTGCGTCTACTGGCTCTGACAAAGGTGACCGAGTATGGATGATCACGGACGTAGCCCTTCCTCCAACCAGCCAATCCTTTATGTACTCGATACCAACGTATTGATTCACGATCCAAACGCCCTGCTGAATTTCGAAGAACACCACGTCGCGATCCCGATGACCGTGCTTGAAGAGCTGGACAAGCTCAAGAGCGGGCATCACAGCGTGGCCGCTGAATGCCGTCAGGCCATCCGGCTGATCGACAAGACCCTGGGCGATGCGTCCCCGGAAGATGTCGAGCTGGGTGTGCCGATCCAGCGCGGCAAAGGCGGGCCGAAGGGCTTGCTGTCAATTCTGATGAGCAAGCAGGCCGAATCGAATCTGATTCTGCCCGAGCACCTGAACGACAACAAAATCATCAACCAGCTGATCGACCTGCACACCCGCGACCCGAAAAAACCGGTGGTGCTGGTCACCAAAGACATCAACATGCGCCTCAAGGCGCGCGCCTGTGGCATCGATGCCGAGGATTACAGCACCGACCAACTGGTCGATGATGTGTCCCTGCTGCCCAACGGCTACCACAACATGACCGGCTCCTTCTGGGACCGCGTGAGCAAGGTCGACACCCGTCAGGATCACGGCCGCACCTGGCATCAAGTGCAACTGATCGACAACCTGCCGGCAGTGCACATCAACGAGTTCATCATTGACGAACAGGGCTTTGTCGGCTGGATCAAGGAGATCGATGAGGCCAAGCTGCTGATCCTCGACCTGCATCAGGAACCGCTGCTGCATCAAGAGGCCTGGGGGCTCAAGCCTCGCGACATTTATCAAAGCCTGGCGCTGTACGCGTTGCTGGATCCGGACATTCATCTGGTCAATCTATCGGGGGCCGCAGGCTCCGGTAAAACCATTCTGGCGCTGGCCGCGGCGATCGAGCAGACCATGGTCAGCAAGCGTTATCGCCGCATCATTGCCACCCGCAGCGTGCAGGGTCTGGACCAGGAAATCGGCTTCCTGCCCGGCACCGAAGCGGAAAAAATGGAGCCTTGGCTGGGCGCCATCACCGACAACCTCGAAGCCTTGCACATGGATGACGAAAACACCCATGGCAGCGTCGATTACATCCTCAGCAAAGTGCCGTTGCAGTTCAAATCGCTCAACTACATTCGCGGTCGCAGCTTCCAGCAGAGCCTGATCCTGATCGACGAATGCCAGAACCTCACGCCGCACCAGATGAAAACCATCATCACCCGTGCCGGCGCCGGTTCCAAAGTGGTGTGCCTGGGCAACCTCGCACAGATCGACACCCCTTACCTGTCCGCGACCAGCTCCGGGCTGACCTACCTGACTGAACGCTTCAAGGATTTCCCCAACGGTGTGCACATCACCCTGCAAGGGGTGCCTCGCTCGATTCTGGCTGAATACGCCGAATCGCATTTGTAACCCTTCACCCAAAACCGGGCGGCCTAACAGCCGTCCGGTTTTTTTATGCCCCTGCACAAATCCCAATGTAGGAGCTGCCGAAGGCTGCGATCTTTTGATCTTGTTTTTAAAAATCAAAGTCAAAAGATCGCAGCCTTCGGCAGCTCCTACACGATGAACACCATATTCGTGCGTGCGGAAATTTGACCCGCAGGTTTACAATCCACGCTCCTGATCAGGAGTAATCCCGTGCTGACTCATCTCGATTCCCAAGGTCGCGCCAACATGGTCGACGTCACCGAAAAAGCCGTGACGTTCCGTGAAGCGACGGCCCAAGCGCTGGTGCGCATGCTCCCCGCAACGCTGCAGATGATCGTCAGCGGCGGCCACCCAAAGGGTGACGTGTTCGCCGTGGCGCGCATTGCCGGCATTCAAGCGGCGAAGAAAACCAGTGATCTGATTCCCCTCTGCCACCCGCTGATGCTCACTGGCGTCAAAGTCGAACTCAGCGCTGATGGCGAAGACACCGTGCGTATCGTCGCCCGCTGCAAACTGTCCGGGCAGACCGGCGTCGAGATGGAAGCGCTGACCGCCGCCAGTGTCGCCGCGCTGACCATCTACGACATGTGCAAAGCCGTCGATCGTGGCATGACCATCGAAAGCGTGCGCTTGCTGGAGAAGGTCGGCGGCAAGAGCGGCCACTTTCAAGCGGAGCAGCCATGAACCTGACCGTGAAGTTTTTTGCCCGTTACCGTGAAGCGCTGGGTGTGGACTCGCTGAAGGTTGAGGGTGATTTCGCTACCGTCGATGACGTGCGAGCACATGTTCTTCAAATGCAGGCGCAACGTGACGGCGCTGAGGTGCTGAGCGAACAAAACCTGATGTGTGCACGCAACGAAGACCTCTGCCAGCTCGACGAACCAGTGACCGATGGCGACGAAGTGGCGTTTTTCCCTACCGTGACCGGAGGCTGAACCATGGCGATTCGCGTGCAGGCCACGCCGTTCGATCCGGGCGCTGAAGTCAACGCGATGCACGCGGCCAATGTCGGCGTCGGCGCAGTGGTGAGTTTTGTCGGCTACGTGCGCGATTTCAACGATGGCCTGGATGTAGCGGGAATGTTCCTCGAGCACTATCCGGGCATGACCGAAAAAGCCCTCGGCAAGATCGCCAGCGAAGCCGAGCAGCGCTGGCCGCTGTTGAAGCTGGAAGTGCTGCATCGCATCGGTGCACTGGAACCGGGCGAACCGATCGTGTTTGTCGGCGCTGCCAGTGCCCATCGCCAGGCCGCCTTCGATGCTTGTGCCTTCGTCATGGACTACCTGAAAACCCGTGCACCGTTCTGGAAGAAAGAAAACACCAGCGACGGCCCGCGTTGGGTTGAGGGGCGGGACAGCGATCATGCCGCTGCGGATCGCTGGAAGAAGTAAATCAAAAGATCGCAGCCTTCGGCAGCTCCTACATTGGGTCGGCATACCCCTGTAGGAGCTGCCGAAGGCTGCGATCTTTTTGCTTCTGCCCCGAATTGACGATTTGTACATATAAGTCCAAGATGGATTTACAAGTACAACATGCTTCAATCTTGCCGCTCGAAGCTCCCCGCTAGCAGCTGCTCTTCTTCATCTTGCCAAACCAACAACAACCCGCGAGAGAACGAATATGAAGAAACTCCCCCTCATCACCGGTCTGGCCCTCAGCCTGTTGGCCTCCGCCAGCGTGTTCGCCGCCGAGCAAACCCTGCGTATCGGCATCGAAGCCGCTTACCCGCCATTCGCCTCGAAAACCGATAAAGGTGAAATCGTCGGTTTCGACTACGACATCGGCAACGCTCTTTGCGCGCAGATGAAGGTCAAGTGCGTGTGGGTCGAAGGTGAGTTTGACGGCCTGATTCCTTCGCTGAAAGTGAAGAAAATCGACATGGCGCTGTCATCGATGACGATCAACGAAGACCGCAAGAAGTCGGTGGATTTCACTCACAAGTATTACTTCACTTCGTCACGCCTCGTGATGAAGGAAGGCGCCACCGTCGACGATCAATACGCCAGCCTCAAGGGCAAGAATGTCGGCGTGCAGCGTGCGACCACCACCGATCGTTATGCCACCGAGGTGTTCGAGCCGAAGGGCATCAACGTCAAGCGCTATAGCAACAACGAAGAGATCTACATGGATCTGGCGGCGGGGCGGCTGGATGCGATTTTTGCTGACACCATTCCGTTGAATGACTTTTTGTCGATGCCGCGTGGCAAGGGTTATGCGTTTGTCGGGCCTGAGTTGAAGGATCCGAAGTACGTGGGTGAGGGGGCGGGGATTGCGGTGCGCAAGGGCAATGCTGAACTGGTCAGCCAGTTGAATGGCGCCATTGATGGTATTCGCGCGAGTGGCGAGTACCAGAAAATTTCCGAGAAGTACTTCAAGTCCGACATCTACGGCGACTGATAGTCCGCTATCGCTGGCAAGCCAGCTCCCACAAGGATTTGCGGCGTACACAAAACCTGTGGGAGCTGGCTTGCCAGCGATGGCGTCAGAGAAATCACCGCAAATTTCTAGCCTTTCAATTCTTTCAAATGCTTGTACACCGTCGCCCGCCCCATGTTCAGCACATTGGCCACATAGTTCGAGGCACTCTTGCCCTTGAACGCTCCCTCGGCGTGTAGCGCCAGCACCAGTTCACGTTTGTGATCGCGAGTCAGCACATTCAGGCTCAGTTGCCGCTCGCGCAGCCAGGCGTGGAGGAAGGTGTTGATGCGCTCCTGCCAGTCATCGCGAAACAGTGAATCCGGTTGCGGGATCAGTTTGCTCGGTGAGAGGAACAGGTCCAGCGCTGCCTTGGCATTCTCGAACAGCGAAATATTCAGATTGATGCACAGCACCGCCAGCGGCAGGCCTTCGCTGTCGCGCAGGACGCTGCTCAGGCTACGGATCTTCTGACCATCCCAGTTAAGCTTTTCGTACGGGCCGATATTGCGGTCGCTGACATCCTCGCTGAGCATGTCTTCCAGTGACGAGTCGTCGCCGATCTCGCGTTTGGACAGGTTGTTGGCGATGTAGTCGACCTTCTGCGTGCGCAGGTCGTGCAGCACCACTTCGGCGTGCGGAAAGAACAGCGTGGCGATGGCATCGGCGATGGCGCGGAAGTTATCCAGCGCCGGGTCGAATTCAGGGGCGGTCATGACAGTGGAGCTCCAGGCAGCGTCAACGCCCCCGTGATCAGGAGGCGCTGCGAGTGTGCCGCAATCCGTTGGGCGCGTCATCCGGGTGGACGATCAGGCGAGGCGGGCAGGGGAGAGCATGGCGCTGCTCAGGCCGAACTGCAGCAAGTGCTCGGGCAGCGGCTGACCACGCACCAACGCCGCGCTGGCCTGGCCCATCGCCGGCGAAGTCTGGATGCCGTAGCCACCTTGCGCGGCGACCCAGAACAAACCTGGCACCTGCGGATCGAAACCGCTGAGCAGATCACCGTCGGCAACGAAACTGCGCAGCCCGGCCCAGGTGCGGGTCGGGCGGCGGATGGTCAGCGTCGTGGCTTCTTCGATCTGGTAGATGCCCATGGCGATGTCCAGTTCTTCCGGCTGCACATCGTGAGGTTCGACCGGGTCGGCGTTGGCGGGCGAGCCGAGGAACATGCCGGCGTCAGGCTTCATATAGAAGGATTCATCGAGGCTGACCAGCATCGGCCAGTGATGGATGTCGACGCCTTCGGGGCCGGCGAAAATAAACGCGGCGCGGCGTTTTGGTTGCAGACCCAGGGGCTTGGCGCCGGCCAGTGCGCCGATCTTGTCGGCCCAGGCCCCGGCGGCGTTGATGATCACGGGGGCGCTAAAGGTCTGGCCGTTGGTCTGCACGTGCCAGTGGCCTTCGGCATCGCGGCTGAGGCCGAGCACTTCGCAATCGGTATGCACTTCACCGTTATTGCGACGGACGCCGCGCAGGTAGCCCTGATGCAAGGCGTCGGTGTCGATGTCGCTGGCGCTCGGATCGTAGATCGCGCCGTGGACTTTTTCCCGACGCAGGATCGGTAGCCGCGCGCAGGCTTCGTCGGCGCTGAGCAGTTGCATCTCAGGCACCGTGGCTTTGGCGCTGAGGTATTGGTTATTGAGTTCGGCGGCGTCACCGCTGAAGTCGACGGTCATTTCGCCGCGCGGGGTCAGCAATGGGTGTTCGCAGAAACCGCTTGGCGGATTGTCGAAGAACGCCCGGCTGGCCTGCGTCAGTGCACGCACTTGCGGTGTGCCGTACGCGGCAGTGAACAGCGCGGCGGAGCGCCCGGTGGAGTGATAGGCCGGGTGGGATTCGCGTTCGAGCACGATCACTTTGCCGTGCGGCGACAGCCAGAAACCGGTGGAAGCGCCGGCAATCCCGCCGCCGATGATGATGAAATCTGCCTGGCTCATGAAAAACTCCAAAACTATCGGGGTTCTCTGGGGATCTGTCATTGGCAACTCCCCAATCGGAATGCGATCCCTGTAGGAGCTGCCGAAGGCTGCGATCTTTTGATCTGGTTTTTTAAGATCAAGATCAAAAGATCGCAGCCTTCGGCAGCTCCTACAGTGGTCAGTTGTTCAGGTGGTAAATCGCATTGGCCAGAGCAATATCTTCCAGGCCCAAGCCGATTGAGCGGAAAAACACGTGGCGGTCGTAATCCGGGCGCTGCACTTTTTCGCTGAGCAGATCGGCGAGGTCGCCGACAATCGAATCCTTGCTCCAGCCATGCTGTTCACTGGCAATCAACATCTCGCCCGCCGAACCCGGCGTGGTCAGACGATAGTCGCAGAACACCTGCATGTCGTTGAGGCTCTGCGGTGGAACTTCGTGGGCGCGTGGGGCGTTGGTGCTGATCGAAGTGATCAGGGCCGGCTTGCTCAATGCGGCAGGATCGATCACCGGTCCGGCAGACGAGGTGCAGAGCATGATCACATCGGCCTCGGCAAGGGCGGCTTCGCGGTTGTCGGCAATGTTCAGATCGGCAACGATGGCTTTCAACCGTGCCTGAGTATCAGCGTCTTCGAGCAGGGACGGTGAATGCACGCTGATGCTCTGCCAGTCACGCAGCGATTTCACATAGTGCAGATGCGCCTGCGCAACCTTGCCACTGCCGATGATTGCCAGTCGTGTGGCATTCAGCGGTGCGAGGGCGTCGACTGCCACTGCGGTAGTCGCTGCAGTGCGCGCGGTGGTCAGTTCACCGGCATCACACAACAGCAACGGCTGCCCGGTTTTCATCGACATCAACAATGTCCACGCGGTTACCAGCGCACCCTGCTCGCGAACGATGTACGGCGAGGTCTTCACGCCGTAAACCCCGTCCTCGGCCAACACGCCCAGATAGTTGATGAAGTCGCCGGCACCCTGCGGGAACTCCACCAGTTGCTGCGCTGGTTGCACGGCGTGTCCGGCAGCGAGATCGCGGAACAGCTTGCGCAGGATCTGCGGCACATCAATGCGCGCCAGCAGCTCGCGGGCCTGATGTTGGTCGATCACGTAGGGCGTACTGGACATATCAGGCTCCGGAGTCTGGGTATAAACTAATTTGTCTATTATGGACTTTTAGTTATCTCTCGCAAGCGCCTGATGAAATGCCGGACGAAAAAAAAGCGCAGTCCGTGGCCGGCTGCGCTTTTCCTTCAAGTGTCGCTTACTGCGGACGCTTGCGCTCGACCGCGCGCAACAGATGCGTCGGTGGCGTTTCGCAACTGATCTTGCGACCGAGCTTCTCTTCGATGGACGGCAACTGATAGGAGTCGTCTTCACCGGCGAAGCTGATCGACACGCCATCGGCGCCAGCACGACCGGTCCGGCCAATGCGGTGCACGTAGTCGTCCGGGACTTCCGGCAGGGTGAAGTTGATCACGTGGCTGATGCCGTCGATGTGAATGCCACGACCGGCCACATCGGTGGCGACAAGCACGCGAATCTTGCCTTCGCGGAAACCTTCGAGGGTCTTGATGCGTTTGTGTTGCGGCACATCGCCGGACAACTGCGCAGCATTCACACCGTCGCGCACCAGACGCTCTTCGATACGGCGCACTTCGTCCTTGCGGTTGGCGAAGACCATCACCCGCTCCCAGCCATTATCGTTGACCAGGTTGTAGAGCAATTTGTACTTGTCGGCACCGGCCACGGCGTAGATGTGTTGCTCGACGTTTTCGCTGGCGACGTTGGTGACTTCGATTTCGACGATGGACGGATCGGTCGTCCATTGCTTGGCCAGGTTCATCACGTCTTCGGTGAAGGTCGCGGAGAACAGCAGGGTCTGGCGCTCGGACTTCGGCGGGGTCTGGCGAATGATCTGGCGTACTTGCGGGATGAAACCCATGTCGAGCATGCGGTCGGCTTCGTCCAGCACCATCACTTCGACCATGTCCAGGTGCACGTCGCCGCGCTGGTTGAAGTCGAGCAGGCGGCCTGGGGTCGCCACGAGAATGTCGCAGTGACGCGCTTCGAGGTGCTTGAGCTGTTTGTCGAAGTCCATGCCGCCAACGAACGTCATGACGTTGAGACCGGTGTACTTGGTCAGGTCAGCGGCATCCTTGGCGATCTGCACCACCAGCTCACGGGTCGGCGCGATGATCAGCGCACGGGGTTCGCCCATGTAGCGTTCTTTCGGCGGCGGCGTTTGCAGCAGTTGGGTGATGATCGAGATCAGGAACGCGGCGGTCTTGCCGGTACCGGTCTGCGCGCGACCAATGGCGTCTTTGCCGGCGAGGGTGAAACCCAGCACCTGCGCCTGGATCGGCGTGCAGTACGGGAAGCCCAGATCCTGAATGGCATGCATCAGTTCTGGTGAAAGATTGAAATCGTGGAAGCGGGTTTTGCCTTCCTGTGGCTCGACAACGAAATCTTCGAGTTTCCACGGAATGACCGGGGCCTTGGGCTTTGGTTCGCGACGCGCTCTGGCCGGTTTCGGCTCTTCACTGCGCGCAGGCTCGGCGGCGATTGGCGCGGCCGGAGCGGGTTTCGGGTCTTGCTTCGGTGCTGCTACGGCAGCGGGGCGGTCGGCCTGGGGCGCATCGTTGCGATGACCGGGGGCGTGCGACGGCGCACTGGGAACTGGCGCGAGCTGCTCAGCCTCGCTTTTACCGAACATTTTCTTGAGTGCTTCGAGCACGGTCATCTCATCAATTGGTTAAGGAATGTACGCCGGCCAGTGTAATGCAAGAAACGGGCGCGGCGTAGTAGGAGGGATCAAAGGGTGATTTTAATCTCGACGCTTAGCGCAGGCGCTCACTCAACCAGACACCAATGTCGCGAATTTCCTCGGGTAACACTTCGTGCTCCATTGGGTATTCCTGCCATGTCACGGTGACACCATGCTTCACCAAATGCTCGTAGGCGCTGCGTCCCATCGAGTTCTGTACCACGCCGTCGAACTGACCGTGCAGGCATATCGCGGGAATCCGCTGCTGACTGGCTGAAAGTTGCATGTCATCGCTGAACGTCGGCGCATAGGTCGACAGAGCAAGTACGCCACCGAGTGCGCCTTGCCATTTCACAAAAGCGGTGTGCAAAACGACAGCGCCGCCCTGGGAAAAACCGGCAAGGAAAATCCGCGAGGCGTCTATTCCGCTGGCGCGCTGGTTTTCGATCAATTCGATGATGCGATCCGCCGACGCTTCCAGCTCATCACGGTCGATCGCTCGCGCCGGGCTCATGGCTTTAATGTCGTACCAGCTGGGCATGGCATATCCGCCATTTATGGTCACTGGACGCGTCGGCGCCTGCGGCAGCACGAAGCGTGTGCTCAGCAGGCTTTCCTGCAACGCTTCCGCTACCGGCAAGAAGTCGTAGCGGTCGGCGCCGAGGCCGTGCAGCCAGATCACGCAGGCGTCTGCGGGCTTAACAGGCTGAAGAATCAAGGGCTCGGTCATGTCTGCTCCAAATATGTGCGGGCGCTCTCAATAAGTGCGTGATTCGAGTGCGCGCCCGGTTGATCCGTTAAGAAGATGTCGCAAGGTTACAAGTTTTGCTATTGACCTGTCGCCGAATCGATTCCGTGACAGGTGTGGTACGGGCTTTGCTATGGAAGGTTCTGTACGAAGCATCCTACGCGTGGCGGTAACACTATCAGTGTACGACCCGCGACGGGATGGCAAAGAATCCGGTGATGGATGTTCGCCAATGGCCGCTACGGGCGCAGCGAACGTGAAAGGGCTACAGCCCGTTCGGCCGATTGGTGAGAAGTGAGTTGTCCATGATGTGGATTTTCTCCTACTAGACTCATAGCGAAGGTCTTACGTCGGTTGACCCCAAAAAAAGCCAACACGGGTCAACAACGCCTCAAAAGGGTGCGACTGGACTCAAGCTCCGACACAACAAGAGCAAAACTGGAGGTTTGAATGAAGATGTTGAAATCCACCCTGGCCATCGTGACTGCAGCAACAGTACTCGGTGTCAGCGGGTTCGCTCAGGCGGGTGCAACCCTGGATGCAGTGCAGAAGAAAGGTTTCGTGCAGTGTGGCGTGAGCGACGGTCTGCCGGGCTTCTCGGTACCGGACGCGACCGGCAAGATCCTCGGGATCGACGCTGACGTCTGCCGCGCTGTGGCCGCTGCCGTATTCGGCGACGCGACCAAGGTCAAATTCAGTCAGTTGAACGCCAAGGAGCGCTTCACCGCGCTGCAATCGGGCGAGATCGACATCCTGTCGCGCAACACCACCATGACCAGTTCGCGTGACGCGGGCATGGGCCTGAAATTCCCGGGCTTCATTACCTACTACGACGGCATCGGCTTCCTGGTGAACAACAAGCTGGGCGTGAAGAGTGCCAAAGAGCTGGACGGTGCAACCATCTGCATCCAGGCCGGTACCACCACCGAGCTGAACGTTTCCGACTACTTCCGTGGCAACGGTCTGAAATACACCCCGATCACTTTCGACACCTCCGATGAAAGCGCCAAATCGCTGGAATCCGGTCGTTGCGACGTGCTGACCTCCGACAAGTCCCAACTGTTCGCCCAGCGCTCCAAGCTGGCATCGCCGAAGGACTACGTGGTTCTGCCGGAAACCATTTCCAAAGAACCACTGGGCCCGGTCGTACGTAATGGCGACGACGAGTGGCTGGCCATCGTCCGTTGGGTTGGCTACGCGCTGCTCAACACCGAAGAAGCCGGCATCACTTCGAAGAACGTCGAAGCTGAAGCCAAATCGACCAAGAACCCGGACGTCGCCCGTATGCTCGGCGCTGACGGCGAATACGGCAAAGACCTGAAACTGCCGAAAGACTGGGTTGTGCAGATCGTCAAACAAGTCGGCAACTACGGCGAGATCTTCGAGAAAAACCTCGGCAAGAGCACTCCGCTGGAAATCGACCGCGGCTTGAACGCCCTGTGGAACAACGGCGGCATTCAGTACGCACCACCAGTGCGCTAATGGTTCTATCACCCGGCGGGCCAACCGCCGGGTGATGTTCTTGTTCCATTTTTTCCGGGGCACTTCATGCAAAATTCAATCGGCGCACCAAAGCAGAGGCTCAGCCTCAGCGATCCACGAGTGCGTGCGTGGCTATTCCAGATCATCACCGTTGTGGCGGTGGTCTCGCTGGGCTGGTACTTGTTCGACAACACGCAAACCAACCTTCAGCACCGGGGCATTACCTCCGGTTTCGGTTTTCTGGAGCGCAGTGCCGGATTCGGCATCGCTCAACACCTGATCGACTACACCGAAGCGGACAGCTATGCCCGCGTCTTTGTCATCGGTCTTCTCAATACCCTGTTGGTGACCGTGATCGGCGTGGTTCTGGCGACGATCCTCGGGTTCATCATCGGTGTGGCGCGGCTGTCGCAGAACTGGATCATCAGCAAACTGGCGACCGTGTATGTGGAAGTGTTCCGCAACATTCCGCCGCTGCTGCAAATCCTGTTCTGGTACTTCGCGGTGTTCCTGACCATGCCGGGGCCGCGCAACAGCCACAACTTCGGCGACACCTTCTTCGTCAGCAGCCGTGGCCTGAACATGCCAGCCGCGCTGGCGGCTGATGGTTTCTGGGCGTTCGTGATCAGCATCGTGGTGGCCATCGTCGGCATCGTATTGATGACCCGCTGGGCCAACAAGCGCTTTGAAGAAACCGGCGTGCCGTTTCACAAGTTCTGGGTCGGTCTGGCGATTCTGCTGGTGATCCCGACCTTGTGCGCACTGATCTTCGGCGCTCCGCTGCATTGGGAAATGCCCGAGCTTAAAGGCTTCAACTTTGTTGGCGGCTGGGTGCTGATCCCGGAACTGCTCGCGTTGACCCTGGCCTTGACCGTGTACACCGCGGCGTTCATCGCCGAGATCGTGCGTTCCGGGATCAAGTCGGTCAGCCACGGCCAGACCGAAGCCGCGCGTTCCCTCGGCCTGCGCAACGGCCCGACCCTGCGCAAAGTGATCATTCCGCAAGCTCTGCGCGTGATCATTCCGCCGCTGACCAGCCAATACCTCAACCTGGCGAAGAACTCCTCGCTGGCAGCCGGTATCGGTTACCCGGAAATGGTGTCGCTGTTCGCCGGCACGGTGCTTAACCAGACCGGTCAGGCGATCGAGGTGATTGCCATCACCATGAGCGTGTACCTGGCGATCAGTATCAGCATTTCCCTGCTGATGAACTGGTACAACAAGCGCATTGCGCTGATCGAGCGGTAAGGAAAAGCGCATGAGTACTCATACTTTCAAACCCGACATGCCCCCACCGAACAGCAGCATCGGCGTGGTGGCGTGGATGCGCGCGAACATGTTCTCCAGCTGGCTCAACACCCTGCTGACGCTGTTTGCGTTCTACCTGATTTATCTCGTGGTGCCGCCGATCCTCAGTTGGGCGATTGTCGATGCCAACTGGGTTGGCACCACCCGCGCCGACTGCACCAAGGAGGGCGCCTGCTGGGTGTTCATTCAGCAGCGTTTCGGCCAGTTCATGTACGGCTACTACCCGACGGAACTGCGCTGGCGTGTCGACCTGACTGTGTGGCTGGCGGTGATCGGCGCGGCGCCATTGTTCATCTCGCGCGTACCGCGTAAAGCGATCTACGGGCTGAGCTTTCTGGTGCTGTACCCGATCATTGCCTTCACCCTGCTGCACGGCGGTTTCGGTCTGACCCCGGTGGCAACCAGCCAGTGGGGCGGCCTGATGCTGACGCTGGTCATCGCCACTGTCGGTATCGCCGGTGCGTTGCCGCTGGGGATTGTGCTGGCGCTCGGGCGACGTTCGAACATGCCGGCGATTCGTGTGGTCTGCGTGACCTTTATCGAATTCTGGCGCGGCGTGCCGTTGATCACGGTGCTGTTCATGTCGTCGGTGATGCTGCCGCTGTTCCTGCCTGAAGGCATGAACTTCGACAAGCTGCTGCGGGCACTGATCGGCGTGATCCTGTTCCAGTCGGCCTATGTCGCCGAAGTGGTGCGCGGTGGTCTGCAAGCGATCCCCAAAGGTCAGTACGAAGCGGCTGCAGCGATGGGCCTCGGATACTGGCGTTCGATGGGCCTGGTGATTCTGCCGCAAGCCCTGAAGCTGGTGATTCCCGGCATCGTCAACACCTTCATTGCGCTGTTCAAGGACACCAGTCTGGTGATCATCATCGGCCTCTTTGACCTGCTCAACAGCGTCAAACAAGCCGCTGCCGATCCGAAATGGCTGGGCATGGCCACCGAAGGCTACGTGTTCGCCGCCCTGGTGTTCTGGATTTTCTGTTTTGGTATGTCGCGCTATTCCATGCATCTGGAACGCAAGCTCGACACTGGCCACAAGCGTTAGGAGTTCTGTAAATGAGTGAAGCAATCAAAAAGCCTGCAGGTTCTGAAGGCATTATTCAGATGCAGGGCGTCAACAAGTGGTACGGCCAGTTCCACGTGCTGAAAGACATCAACCTCAACGTCAAACAGGGCGAGCGTATCGTCCTGTGCGGGCCGTCGGGTTCCGGAAAATCGACAACGATTCGCTGCCTCAATCGTCTGGAAGAACACCAGCAGGGCCGCATCGTCGTCGACGGCGTGGAACTGACCAACGACCTCAAGCAGATCGAAGCGATCCGCCGCGAAGTCGGCATGGTGTTCCAGCATTTCAACCTGTTCCCGCACCTGACCATTCTGCAGAACTGCACCCTGGCGCCAATGTGGGTACGCAAGATGCCCAAGCGCAAGGCCGAGGAAATCGCCATGCATTACCTGGAACGCGTACGCATTCCGGAGCAGGCGCACAAGTTTCCGGGGCAACTGTCCGGTGGTCAGCAACAGCGTGTGGCGATCGCCCGCGCCCTGTGCATGAAACCGAAAATCATGCTGTTCGATGAACCGACTTCAGCGCTCGATCCGGAGATGGTGAAGGAAGTACTCGACACCATGATCGGTCTGGCTGAAGACGGCATGACCATGCTTTGCGTGACCCACGAAATGGGCTTTGCCCGTACCGTGGCCAACCGCGTGATCTTCATGGACAAGGGTGAGATCGTTGAACAGGCGGCGCCAAATGACTTCTTCGATAATCCGCAGAATGAGCGGACGAAGTTGTTCTTGAGTCAGATTTTGCATTGATGGTTTGTGTGTAAAAACAACCCGGCCTTGTGCCGGGTTTGTTTTTTGGAGTCAGGAAACGGTGAGGGTTTCGTGTTCCTTGTGCACGGTGTACTTGAACGCACCTCTCAAGTCAGCCCCTTCGGCCAAGACTTTCGCATCGGCAAGCAAGTGCGGGTAACGATCCAGCAGCCGCATCAAAAGCATCAACGCCTTCGGCGGCAGCAATTCGCCTCGTTCGTACCTGGAAAATGCGTTGTGGCCTCCACCTGACAGCAGTTGCACCGTCTCTTTTTGCGTCAGGTGCAATTTGCGCCGGATGCGCTTCATCTCGGAACCGATCATTTGTCTTGCAGCGATAACCAGCTCATCGCCTGCTTCCGTGTAACGATCAGCGCTATCGGTGCCGTCATCCCACTCGATTTCCCCGCACTGCCGGCATTCCCAGCCAGCGAGATCATCTACGCGGCGCTCCATGCCTTTGACACTCAGGGTCTCACCGCGACCCTCGAAATGCCTCATTCCCTCACGGGCACCACAGCTGAAACATTGCCGGGTTTTCATGGGTTTTTCTCCTTGAAGGAGATTACCGGTGCGCCGCCGGCAGGGCGGTATGTCACCTTGATGTAAATCTCCAGGCCTTTTGAGTTGATGTGATACACGTCCTGCCAGACTCGATGATCGTCATAGGTGGTCATCGATTTGTACAACATCCTGTTCTGCAACTCGAAAACGATCTCCTGCATTTCTGCGAAGCTAAAACCGAGATCGAGACCGGTTTTTTCCGCGGTCTTGGTGAAAGCTTGTCTGCCAAGTCGTCTGACTTCCGCCTTGATCACCGCCAAGTCGTAATGGGGTGTGTTCTTTTCCATAAGAAACCAAAACCCTGTCCCTGAAATTACCCTTAAAGGGTAATTTTGACCAATCGAAAATACCGCTTCATATGTCTCCGATTGACCCTAGGTGGTTGCCGTCCTACACGGGTCTGACTAACATGTCAGAAAATTCATCCTATGATTGGATGAAAGGGCCAATCCTATGTCAGATATTTCTCCACTCGTTAAGCGATCCCTGGTCGATCAGGCCTTGGATCAACTTCGTCAGCGCATCAACAGCGGTGCCTGGCAGGTCGGCGAGCGTTTGCCGACCGAACCCGAGCTGTGCGCCGAACTGGGCATCAGCCGCAACACCGTGCGCGAAGCCATGCGCGTATTGGCGTTTTCCGGGCTGATCGAGATTCGCCAGGGCGATGGCAGTTACTTGCGCGCAGTGGTCGATCCGATGGATACCTTGAAAGCGCTGTCGCAATGCTCGCTGGAACAGGCGCGGGAAACCCGCCACATCCTCGAAGTCGAAGCGATCGGTTTGGCGGCATTGCGCCGCACCGACGAAGACCTCGTCGCATTGCGTGAAGCGCTCGGCACCAGCGGCAGCCACTACCACGGCGATCTCGACACCTATATCGCCTGCGATCTGGTGTTTCACCGCCGTTTGGTCGACGCCGCGCACAACCCGACCCTCAGCGAGCTGTATCGCTACTTTTCCAGCATCGTCGGCGCGCAATTGCGCCAGACCCTGAACATCGTCCCGCGCCGTCAGGAAGTGTTCGACCTGCACATCGCGTTGCTCGATGCGGTCGAGCAACGCGACCCGGAACGGGCCAAAGCTTTGTCGAGGCAGTTGATCAATGAACCTTGAAACCGAGAAATCTATGTCCCGCAACGAGATATCCACAACCCCCAAGCGCACGGCAGAACTTGAAGAACTGTTGATCGACGCCGAGGCTGATGACGAACAAGTGCAACAAAGCCATCCGCTGGTACGCCGACCGTGGTTGTTGCTGCTCGGCTTGATTCTGGTGGCGCTGAACTTGCGTCCGGCGCTGTCGAGCATGGCGCCGCTGCTCAGCGATGTGTCGAAAAGTCTTGGCTTGTCGGCGGCTCAGGCCGGTCTGCTGACTACGCTGCCGGTGTTGTGCCTCGGTTTGTTTGCGCCACTGGCACCGATTCTGGCGCGACGTTTTGGTGCTGAGCGGGTGGTGCTGGGGATTTTGCTGACACTGGCCGGCGGGATCATTTTGCGCAGCAACTTCGGTGAGATCGGCCTGTTCGCCGGCAGCGTATTGGGCGGTGCGAGCATTGGCATCATCGGTGTTCTGCTGCCGGGCATCGTCAAGCGCGACTTCGCCAAACATGCCGGCACCATGACCGGCGTCTACACCATGGCGCTGTGCCTGGGCGCGGCGATGGCGGCCGGTTCCAGCGTGCCGCTCAGTGAGCATTTCGGTGGTAGCTGGGCGATGGGCCTGGGTTTCTGGGTGATTCCGGCGTTGGTTGCAGCGGTGTTCTGGTTGCCGCAAGTCGGGCAGAAACATGGCGCGCACAACGTCGCCTATCGCGTGCGCGGACTGTTGCGTGATCCGCTGGCCTGGCAGGTGACCTTGTACATGGGCCTGCAATCATCGCTGGCCTACATCGTCTTCGGCTGGTTACCGTCGATCCTGATTGGTCGTGGACTGACGCCAACCCAGGCCGGTCTGGTGTTGTCCGGTTCGGTGATCATTCAACTGGCCAGTTCACTGGCTGCGCCGTGGCTGGCCACTCGCGGCAAGGATCAGCGTCTGGCGATTGTGGTGGTGATGGCGCTGACCCTCGGCGGTCTGTTCGGTTGTCTGTATGCGCCGATCGAAGGGCTGTGGGGTTGGGCTATTCTGTTGGGGCTGGGGCAGGGCGGTACGTTCAGTCTGGCGTTGACCCTGATCGTGCTGCGTTCGCGGGATTCACATGTCGCGGCGAACCTGTCGAGCATGTCTCAGGGTTTTGGTTACACGCTGGCGTCGATGGGGCCGTTCGCGGTCGGCGTGGTGCATGACTGGACCGGCGGCTGGAATGCCGTCGGCTGGATCTTTGGCATCATCGGTACAGGTGCGATCATCGCCGGGCTTGGCGCCGGGCGTGCGCTGTACGTGCAAGTGCAAAGCGAGAAGATCTGACGCGGTTCAAACTGTAGGAGTGAGCCTGCTCGCGATAGCTTTATACCAGTCAACGTTGCGCTGACTGACACACCGCTATCGCGAGCAGGCTCACTCCTACATGGGTTTTGTGTACAGCGGGTATTCGGTTTGCGAATGCCGATAGTGTTTCTGCACATTGCAGATTATGGTGCTGGCACTCTGTACCTATCTTGGAGATTGCCCATGAGCGAAGCCCACGCCGCGTTGATCACCCGCTTCTACCAGGCCTTCCAGCGCCTGGACGCCGAAGCCATGGCCGCCTGCTACACCGACGATGTAGTGTTCAGCGACCCGGCCTTCGGCGAACTGCGTGGCCGCGATGCCGGCGACATGTGGCGCATGCTCACCACCCGCGCCAAAGACTTCTCGCTGACCTTCGACAACGTTCGTGCCGATGAACGCAGCGGCGGTGCACATTGGGTCGCAACCTACCTGTTCAGCCAGACCGGCAACGTCGTGGTCAACGATATCCAGGCCCGCTTCGTGTTCCGTGACGGCAAGATCTGCGAGCACCACGATCATTTTGATCTGTGGCGCTGGTCGCGTCAGGCGCTCGGTTTCAAAGGCCTGCTACTGGGCTGGACGCCGCTGGTGCGCAACGCCGTGCGCGCCCAGGCATTGAAGGGACTGAAGGCATTTCAGGCCGGTCGCTGATAAGATCGCCGCCTGTTTCCTACACGTCTAGATCCCGAAGTGACCAGCCTTAGCGAAAAATCTGTCGATGTCGCCGAACCCGTGAGCAAGTCCTGGTTCGTCTACCTCGTTCGCGCCGCCAATGGTTCGTTGTACTGCGGGATCAGTGATGACCCGGTGCGCCGCTTCGCCAAACATCAAAGCGGCAAAGGTGCACGGTTCTTCCTCTCCAGCCCGGCGATGGCGCTGGTCTATACCGAGTTGTGCCGCGACAAGGGCGATGCGTTGCGTCAGGAACGCTTGATCAAAAAGCTCAAGAAAAGCGCAAAGGAATGCCTAGTTGCGTCTTATCAATCTGACTGATTGGTTCCCATCAGGCAGATCTGTAGGCTGCTAAGCAAATGCGCGCTAAGCTGCTGGCTCACTATCTGAGCGGCGGAGCCGAGCATGTCCGAGTTGATTCTGCACCACTACCCGACCTCCCCATTTGCCGAGAAGGCCCGCCTGCTGCTGGGTTTCAAAGGCTTGTCGTGGCGCTCGGTGCATATTTCGCCGGTGATGCCGAAACCGGATCTGACCGCGCTGACTGGCGGCTACCGCAAGACACCGGTGTTGCAGATTGGCGCTGACATCTATTGCGACACATCGTTAATCGCGCGGCGCCTGGAGCAGGAAAAGGCTTTGCCGGCGTTCTTCCCTGAAGGTCAGGAGTTCACCTCCGCGAGTTTTGCCACTTGGGCTGATTCGGTGGTGTTCCAGCATGCCGTGAGTCTGGTGTTCCAGCCGGAATCGGTTGCCGTGCGTTTCGCCAAGCTGCCACCGGAAGCGATCAAAGCTTTTATCGCCGACCGTGCCGGTCTGTTCAGTGGTGGCAGCGCCACGCGTTTGTCTGCCGAACAAGCCAAGCATCAGTGGCCGACGATCATGGCGCGGCTGGAGCAGCAGTTGCAACGCGAGCAGGGTGACTTTCTGTTTGGCGAGCCGTCGATTGCCGACTTCGCATTGGCGCATCCGCTGTGGTTCCTCAAGGCCACTCACGTCACTGCACCGCTGGTGGATGAGTATCCGGCGGTTTCGGCATGGCTGAGTCGAGTGTTGGGCTTCGGTCATGGCGCGGCGAGTGCGATGACCTCCGAAGAGGCGCTTGAGGTTGCACGCAACGCGACGCCGGCGGCTTTGCCTGGCGAGCAGTTTGTAGATCCGAACGGTTTCAAGGCTGGTCAGCAAGTGGCGATTGCCGCGACGGATTACGGGGTTGATCCGGTGGTGGGTGAGTTGCTGTTTGCCGGCAGCGAAGAGTTGATCATTCGGCGCGAAGACGAGCGCGGCGGCGTGGTGCATGTGCACTTCCCGCGTTTTGGATTCCGTATCGAAGCCCGCTGATCTCTCAAGTCTGTAGCAAAACTTTGTAGGAGTGAGCCTGCTCGCGATAGCGGTGTGTCAATCGGCGGATTTATCGACTGACACACCGCTATCGCGAGCAGGCTCACTCCTACAGGTTATTTCAGGGCGGCGAGGATTTCGTCCGGGTCGAATCCGCGAATCAATGTGCCGTTAACGTCAATCAGCGGAATCCCGCGCCCACCCAATGCCTCATACGCCTTGCGCGCCTCGGCATCCTTCTCGATATCGAACTCCTTGAACGCAATCCCCTTGCTGTCGAGAAAGCGTTTGGTCTGCTTGCAGTAGCCGCACCAGTCAGTGGCGTAGAGCACGACATTGGCCTGCGCCCGTGTCTGCTCCGAGACCATTTGTGACGGGTTGAACACCCGCTCGATCTTGCCCCAGTTCTGATAGACCACCACCACCAGCAGAACCAGTGCAACTTTCTTCAGCACATTGCCGAGCATCAGTTACGCCGCTTCAACTGATCGGTGAGCGACGTTGGCAGGCCTTTGATCACCAGGGTGCCAGCCTCTTCGTCGTATTCGATCTTCGAACCCAGCAGGTGCGCTTCAAAGCTGATCGACAGGCCTTCGGCGCGGCCGGTGAAGCGGCGGAATTGATTCAGGGTGCGTTTGTCCGCCGGAATTTCAGGCGACAGGCCGTAGTCCTTGTTGCGGATGTGATCGTAGAAGGCTTTCGGGCGTTCTTCGTCGATCAGCTCGGACAACTCTTCCAGACCCATCGGTTCGCCGAGTTTGGCCTGGCTGCTGGCGTAATCGACCAGGGTCTTGGTCTTCTCGCGAGCGGATTCTTCCGGCAGGTCTTCGCTCTCGACGAAGTCGCTGAAAGCCTTGAGCAGAGTCCGGGTCTCGCCCGGGCCGTCGACGCCTTCCTGGCAGCCGATAAAGTCGCGGAAGTATTCCGAAACCTTTTTGCCGTTCTTGCCCTTGATGAACGAGATGTATTGCTTGGACTGCTTGTTGTTCTGCCATTCAGAGACGTTGATCCGCGCCGCCAGGTGCAACTGACCTAGGTCGAGGTGGCGCGACGGGGTCACGTCCAGTTCATCGGTCACTGCCACGCCTTCGCTGTGGTGCAGCAGGGCGATGGCCAGGTAATCGGTCATGCCTTGCTGATAGTGGGCGAACAGCACGTGTCCGCCGACCGACAGATTCGACTCTTCCATCAGTTTTTGCAGGTGTTCGACCGCGACTTTGCTGAACGCAGTGAAGTCCTTGCCGCCCTCCATGTATTCCTTCAGCCAGCCGCTGAAGGGGAACGCGCCGGACTCCGGATGGAACAGGCCCCAGGCTTTGCCCTGTTTGGCGTTGTAGCTCTCGTTGAGGTCGGCGAGCATGTTTTCGATGGCTGCAGACTCGGCCAGTTCCGTGTCACGGGCGTGCAGAACTGCGGGTGTGCCGTCGGGTTTTTTGTCGATCAGGTGGACGATGCAATGACGGATCGGCATGGGCTTCTCGGCTGTTGGAAGGGAGGAGGGCAGGCTCCCCCGAAAAAGCGCCCAGTGTACCGCAACCACTGGTTTTGGCGCGGGTTGTAGGGCAAAACCGGGGCGCGCTCTGGCGCTTATGCAGTTTTTTACCGATTTAGCGCAATAAAGCTGACCAAATGGGTAGCTAGAGGCGGATATTTCCCCGGCTCTGTGCTAGTTTTGCCCGGTCTTACGCGAAGTCACTGCGTTAAGCGTGCAATCAGCATTTGTCAGGTCGAACCAAACCCTGATTTCGGTATCTATAACCCGACTCGTCGTGGTTATCGCCGAGGGTGCCAGATCCAGAAGATCGGGCTCGATGGCTGACACTGCACTCTGCAATCCATATGAATTTGATAGGGAAGGAACACTACATGGCTCTTACTAAAGACCAACTGATCGCCGACATCGCTGAAGCTATCGACGCGCCGAAAACCACCGCGCGTAACGCTCTGGACCAACTGGGCCAAATCGTTGCCGATCAGCTGGAAAACGGCGGCGAAATCACCTTGCCAGGTATCGGCAAGCTGAAAGTGACCGAGCGTCCTGCCCGCACTGGCCGTAACCCTTCGACTGGCGCTGCCATCGAAATCCCTGCTAAGAAAGTGATCAAGCTGGTTGTGGCCAAAGGCCTGACCGACGCTGTGAACAAGTAAGACGCAGCGATAAAAAAACCGTGCACCGGAGCGATCCGGGCACGGTTTTTTTGTGTCTGCGATTTGGCGAGGAATGACACCGCCTTGTAGGAGCTGTCGAGTGAAACGAGGCTGCGATCTTTTGATCTTGTTCTTCAGGATCAGGATCAAAAGATCGCAGCGTGCCGCAGCTCCTACAGGGGCATCTGCGCAGCTATCAGCGAACCCAGCGCTCGCGGCGCCAGATCTGCTGCTCGGACTTGGTCTGGAAGGTCCAGGCGACGAAACGGCTCTGCTTCTGGCCCTGAGACATCTCCACGACCTGGCTTTCCAGCACTCCGGCCTTCTTCAGCGCGGTTTCAATGGCCGGCAGGTTCGACGCTTTCGACACCAAGGTGCTGAACCACAGCACTTTATGCTGGAAATTCGCGCTCTCGGCGATCAATTGCGTCACGAAGCGCGCTTCACCGCCTTCACACCACAGCTCAGCCGACTGGCCGCCGAAGTTCAGCACCGGCAGTTTGCGTTTCGGGTCGGCCTTGCCCAGTGCGCGCCATTTGCGCTCGCTGCCCTTGGTCGCTTCATCCATCGAGGCGTGGAACGGCGGGTTGCACATGGTGAGGTCGAAGCGCTCGCCCGGCTCCAGCAAGCCGATCAGGATGTGCTTGCGGTTTTCCTGCTGACGCAGCTGGATAACCTTGCTCAGATCGTTGGACTGGACGATGGCTTTGGCTGCGGCCACGGCGGTCGGATCGATCTCCGAACCGAGGAAGTGCCAGCGGTATTCGCTGTTACCGATCAGCGGATACACGCAGTTGGCACCCATGCCGATGTCCAGCACGTTGACGATCGCACCGCGCGGGACCTTGCCGTCGTTCATGCTGGCCAGCAAATCCGCAAGGAAGTGCACGTAATCGGCACGGCCCGGAACAGGCGGGCAGAGGTAATCTGCCGGGATGTCCCAATGCTGGATGCCATAGAACGACTTGAGCAGCGCCCGGTTGAACACGCGCACCGCATCGGGGCTGGCAAAGTCGATGCTTTCCTTGCCGTACGGGTTGGTGATCACGAACTTCGCCAGTTCCGGCGTGGTCTTGATCAGCGCCGGGAAGTCGTAACGACCCTGATGGCGATTGCGCGGGTGCAGGCTGGCCTTTTCACGCGGCTCGACGGTCTTGGCCGGGGTCGCGGTGTCAGGCTTCTTGCGCGCAGGTTTGGGTGTGCGGGGGGCGTTCATGGGCGTGGTCGATTCGGGTATGGCTGAAAGTGGCGGGTATTGTCCCACATTGATGAGCCATGCGCCGAACCTGTGACCCATGACCTTGGACTTGGGGATTTTGATTTATGTAGGAGCTGCCGAAGGCTGCGATCTTTTGATCTTGATCCTGAAAAACAAGATCAAAAGATCGCAGCCTTCGGCAGCTCCTACAGGGGAAGGTGGCGGGAACCATAAAAAAGGGAGGCCACCTGGGCCTCCCTTTTTTATTGCGATTTACCAGTTACAGGCTGGCAATCCGCGCATGCTGCTCGGCCAGTTTGCCCAGGGCTTGTTCAGCCTCGGCCAGTTTGGCGCGTTCTTTTTCGATGACTTCGGCCGGGGCCTTGTCGACGAAACCGGCGTTGGACAGTTTGCCGCCAACGCGCTGGACTTCGCCCTGCAAACGCAGGATTTCCTTGTCCAGACGCGCCAGTTCAGCGCCCTTGTCGATCAGGCCGGCCATTGGTACCAGCACTTCCATCTCGCCAACCAGTGCGGTGGCGGACAGCGGCGCTTCTTCGCCGGCCTTCAGAACAGTGATCGATTCCAGTCGCGCCAGTTTCTTCAGCAGCGCTTCGTTCTCGGTCAGACGGCGCTGGTCTTCAGCGCTGACGTTCTTCAGGTAGATTGGCAGCGGTTTGCCCGGGCCGATGTTCATTTCGCCACGGATGTTACGCGTGCCGAGCATCAGTTCCTTGAGCCATTCGATGTCGTCTTCGGCCGCGGGATCGATGCGCTCTTCGTTGGCCACTGGCCACGCTTGCAGCATGATCGTCTTGCCCTGAATACCAGCCAGCGGCGCGATGCGCTGCCAGATTTCTTCAGTGATGAACGGCATGAACGGATGCGCCAGACGCAGCGCCACTTCCAGTACGCGAACCAGCGTGCGGCGGGTGCCGCGCTGACGTTCAACCGGCGCATTCTCGTCCCACAGCACTGGCTTGGACAGTTCCAGGTACCAGTCGCAGTACTGGTTCCAGATGAACTCGTACAGCGCTTGTGCTGCCAGGTCGAAACGGAACTGATCGAGTTGACGGGTCACTTCGGCTTCGGTGCGTTGCAGCTGCGAGATGATCCAGCGATCCGCCAGGGACAGCTCGTAGGCTTCGCCGTTCTGGCCGCAGTCTTCGCCCTTGTCCAGAACATAGCGCGCGGCGTTCCAGATCTTGTTGCAGAAGTTGCGATAGCCTTCGACGCGGCCCATGTCGAACTTGATGTCGCGACCGGTCGAGGCCAGCGAGCAGAAAGTGAAGCGCAGGGCGTCGGTGCCGTAGCTGGCGATGCCGTCGGCGAACTCCTCGCGGGTCTGCTTCTCGATCTTCTTCGCCAGTTTCGGCTGCATCATGCCGGAGGTGCGCTTCTGCACCAGCTCTTCCAGCTCGATACCGTCGATGATGTCCAGCGGATCCAGGACGTTGCCCTTGGACTTGGACATCTTCTGGCCCTGGCCATCGCGTACCAGCCCGTGCACATAAACAGTCTTGAACGGAACCTGCGGGGTACCGTCCTCGTTCTTGATCAGGTGCATGGTCAGCATGATCATCCGGGCAACCCAGAAGAAAATGATGTCGAAGCCCGTCACCAGCACGTCGGTGGAGTGGAATTTCTTCAGGAATTCGGTCTGCTCAGGCCAGCCCAGGGTGGAGAACGTCCACAGGCCGGAACTGAACCAGGTGTCGAGTACGTCGTTGTCCTGTTGCAGCGCTACGTCCGGGCCGAGGTTGTGCTTGGCACGCACTTCGGCTTCGTCGCGACCGACGTAGACCTTGCCCGACTCGTCGTACCAGGCGGGAATCCGGTGGCCCCACCACAGCTGACGGCTGATGCACCAGTCCTGGATGTCGCGCATCCACGAGAAGTACATGTTTTCGTACTGCTTCGGTACGAACTGGATGCGACCGTCTTCAACGGCAGCAATCGCAGGCTCGGCCAAAGGTTTGGTCGACACGTACCATTGGTCGGTCAGCCACGGCTCGATGATGGTGCCGGAGCGGTCGCCTTTCGGCACTTTCAACGCGTGATCGTTGACGCTGACCAACAGGCCGGCGGCGTCGAACGCAGCCACGATCTGCTTACGGGCTTCGAAACGCTCGAGACCGGCGTACTCGGCCGGGATCTGGCCATCAATGCTGTCGTTCAGCGTGCCGTCGAGGTTGAACACCTGGCAGGCCGGCAGTACGTGGGCGTTCTTGTCGAAGATGTTCAGCAGCGGCAGGTTGTGGCGCTTGCCGACTTCGTAGTCGTTGAAGTCGTGGGCCGGGGTGATTTTCACGCAGCCGGTGCCGAATTCAGGATCGCAGTAATCGTCGGCGATGATCGGGATGCGGCGGCCAACCAGTGGCAGCTCGACAAATTTGCCGATCAGGGCCTGGTAGCGCTCGTCGTTCGGGTTAACCGCGACGGCGGAGTCGCCGAGCATGGTTTCCGGACGGGTGGTCGCGACGATCAGGAAGTCGTTGCCGTCAGCGGTTTTTGCGCCGTCAGCCAGCGGGTACTTAAGGTTCCACAGGAAACCTTTCTCGTCGTGGTTTTCCACTTCGAGGTCGGAAATCGCCGTGTGCAGTTTGGTGTCCCAGTTGACCAGACGCTTGCCGCGATAGATCAGACCGTCTTCGTGCAGGCGCACGAAGGCTTCTTTAACGGCTTCCGAGAGGCCGTCGTCCATGGTGAAGCGCTCGCGGCTCCAGTCAACGGACGAGCCGAGGCGGCGGATCTGGCGGCTGATGTTGCCGCCGGACTGATCCTTCCATTCCCAGACTTTCTCGAGGAATTTTTCGCGGCCCAGATCATGGCGATTCTGGCCCTGGGCTTCGAGTTGACGCTCCACCAGCATTTGCGTTGCGATACCGGCGTGGTCGGTGCCCGGCTGCCACAGGGTGTTGCGACCCTGCATGCGGCGGAAACGGATCAGGGCGTCCATGATCGCGTTGTTGAAACCGTGCCCCATGTGCAGGCTGCCGGTGACGTTCGGCGGCGGGATCATGATGGTGTAGGAGTCGCCCGCGCCTTGCGGGGCGAAGTAGTTCTCGGACTCCCAGGTGTTGTACCAGGAAGTTTCAATGGCGTGCGGCTGGTAGGTCTTATCCATGCGCGGCGGGACCCTATTGGCATTAATTCAGGAAAAGCCGACGAGTATAGCGGGGCATGGGGCCGAGGGCGAGCGGGGCGGGCCGGATGGAGATCTAAATGTAGGAGCTGCCGAAGGCTGCGATCTTTTGATCTTGTCTTTAAAAAACAAAGGCCAAAAGATCGCAGCCTGCGGCAGCTCCTACACGGGACGGGTTATTCGTACTGACTCAGCAGCCGTTCCATCCGCGCATCGAGGCGGCGTTTGATTTCGGTTTCGATGTGCGGCGCGAAGTCGTCGATCACGTCTTGCAGGATCAATTGCGCGGCGGCGCGTAGTTCGCTGTCGAGGTGGAGCAGGGCGTCCGGGCCTTTATTCACAGGTGCCACAGGTTGCGCGGCGGGTGTCGGGGCTGGCGCGGGTGATGGTTCGACAGCAGCCGGCTCGGCGCCGACAGAGTCAAACAACATCGGAATCTGTTCCTGTTCGCCGTCGTCGACCGTGTCGGTCAACAGCGGTGGTTGCAGGTTGTCGTCGCCGAGCAACTGGCGAATCGATTCGAGATCGTCCAGCAGGTGTGTTGGCTTTTGCTGCGGTTTCGGAGTGTCCATTGGAATGCTCAGAGTCGCTGTAAACGGTGATCTTGCAGAGGATAGCCCTGTTCGCGGTAGAAACGGAAACTCTCCCGCGCGGCCGCCCGAATCGTCGGATCTTCGACCACCACTTCCGCCACCCGGGCGAATTTGCTGGCGAAGGCCGGGACTTTCAGATCGAGATTGACCAGTAAATCCTGATGCTGACCGCAGTCGTCACCCAACCCCAGCACAATCAAACCGTCCGGTTCACTGTCAGCCGGGCCGTGAGGCACGAACGTTTCGCCCTTGAATGTCCACAGGCGCGCATCGAGATCGTCACGCTGAGCCGCATCGCTGCAATGCAGATAGATGCGATGGCCCATGCGCCAGGCTTTCTCGGTGAGTTTGCAGGCAAAATCCAGGCGAGCCGACGGGTCGGCGCTGGGCAGGATGTAAAAATCGACTTTGGTCATTGCGGTTCCAGAGCGGCAAGCGGCGTCACCCGAGAGTGACGCCGCCCATCAGCGGGTTCAGGCTTTGGCGCGATCCAGCAGGTACTGGGTCAGCAGAGGTACTGGACGGCCAGTGGCGCCCTTGTCCTTGCCACCGCTGGTCCATGCGGTGCCGGCGATGTCCAGGTGCGCCCAGTTGAGGTTTTTGGTGAAGCGTGAGAGGAAGCACGCGGCGGTGATCGTGCCGGCCTTCGGCCCGCCAATGTTGGCGATGTCGGCAAACGGGCTGTCCAGTTGTTCCTGGTACTCGTCGAACAGCGGCAGTTGCCAGGCGCGGTCGTCAGCGGCTTTACCGGCGCTGAGCAGTTGGCCGATCAGTTCGTCGTTGTTGCCCAGCAGACCCGAGGTGTGCGCACCCAGTGCGACGACGCAAGCGCCGGTCAGGGTGGCAATGTCGATCACCGCTTGTGGCTTGAAGCGCTCGGAGTAGGTCAGCGCATCGCACAGCACCAAACGGCCTTCGGCGTCGGTGTTGAGGATTTCCACGGTCTGGCCGCTCATGGTGGTGACGATGTCGCCTGGACGTGTCGCGTTGCCGCTCGGCATGTTTTCCGCGCAGGCGAGGATGCACACCAGGTTGATCGGCAGTTTCAGCTCAAGCACGGCGCGCAGGGTGCCGAACACGGAGGCAGCGCCGCCCATGTCGTATTTCATTTCGTCCATGCCGGCGCCTGGCTTCAGGCTGATGCCGCCGGTGTCGAAGGTGATGCCTTTTCCGACCAGTGCGTACGGCTTCTCGGATTTCTTGCCGCCGTTGTATTGCATGACGATCAGGCGCGGCGGCTGCTCGCTGCCTTGGCCGACGGCGTAGAACGAGCCCATGCCCAGGGATTTGATCTTCTTCTCGTCGAGGACTTCGACTTTCAGATCCTTGAACTCTTTGCCGAGGTTCTTCGCTTGTTCACCGAGGAAGGTCGGGTGGCAGATGTTCGGCGGCAGGTTGCCCAGATCGCGGGTGAAGGCCATGCCATTGGCAATCGCGGTCGCGTGGTTCACGGCGCGTTGCACTTCGGCTTGCGCAGCCTTGATGGTCAGCAGGGTGATTTTTTTCAGTGCGCGCGGTTCGGCTTTCTGGCTCTTGAACTGGTCGAAGGTGTATTCGCCGTCCACCAGGGTTTCCGCCAGCAGACGGGTTTTACCGTAGCTGTCGCGGTTTTTGACAATAATTTCATCCAGCGCCAGCACGGCGTCGCTGCCGCCCAGGCCCTTCAGGGTGTTGAGGATGCCGGCAACGATTTTGCGGAACGGGCGGTCACCCAGTTCTTCATCCTTGCCCACACCGACCAGCAGCACGCGCTCGGCTTTCAGGTTTGGCAGGCTGTGCAGCAACAGGCTCTGGCCGACCTTGCCGGCCAGATCGCCACGCTTGAGAACGGCGCTGATCGCGCCACCGCTGAGTTCGTCGACCTGTTTGGCGGCGACACCGAGTTTGCGGCCTTCACCGACGGCAACCACCAGGGTGGCGGTTTTCAACGTTTCTGGGCCAACGCTTTTTACAACCAGTTCCATGTCCGGATCCCTGAATGAATGGTCAACACGCAGGCGTTCGACGGTGTCCGCAGTCGCCTGCTTATAGATAGAAGAGGCGCAGGCCAAAGCCTGCGACAAGGGCCGCAGTTTGAACCTCGCTCCCCGCGCCTGACAACCCTAGGGGGTGTTCTCAATTAGTTTTCACACCGCGTTGTCGCCTTAAAGCCAGCCAGGCAAGGCGCAGGCCGCTGGGAATGGTTGTTCCCTTTCCAAGGCCTGCAACGCAGACTGGCCGGCTTTAAGGCACAACCCGAAGGGCCGGGCCTGCTGTTGTGCAGGGCTGCGTTGCTCGAAGCTTATTTGGAATGACCAAACCACGCTTCTCGCGCCTTGCCCTGCACAACAGCAGACCCGGCGCGGTGTGAAAACTAATTGAGAACGCCCCCTAGGTTGTACGATCTGCAAAGGATTACAGACATGGATGAGTGTGCGCAGTGACAGGCGCCTCCAATCACAGGATAATGCCGCATCTTTTTTCGACGGCTCTGCGTTGCGGGCCGGTCGATGTGTTTGCTTGTTTGGCCGCCTTAGCCTGACAACCCTGGAGTGTCTGGTTTGATCGTCTTCCGTTATCTGTCCCGCGAAGTCCTGTTGACCCTCAGCGCCGTGAGTGCCGTGCTGTTGGTCATCATCATGAGCGGTCGCTTCATCAAATACCTCGCTCAGGCCGCTGCCGGTCAGCTCGATCCGGGCTCGCTGTTCCTGATCATGGGCTTTCGTCTGCCGGGGTTTCTGCAACTGATTCTGCCGCTGGGCCTGTTCCTCGGGATCCTGCTGGCCTACGGTCGTCTGTATCTCGAAAGCGAGATGACCGTGCTGTCGGCCACCGGCATGAGCCAGCAGAAGCTGTTTCGCATGACCTTGTTTCCAGCGACCCTGGTTGCGCTGGTGGTGGCATGGCTGAGCCTTGGGCTGGCCCCACAAGGCGCCAACCAGTTCCAGTTGCTGCTGAACAAGCAGGACGCGCTGACCGAATTCGATACCCTCGAGCCGGGACGCTTCCAGGCCCTGCGTGACGGCACCCGGGTGACCTACACCGAAACCCTGAGTGACGATCGCGTCAACTTGGGTAGCGTGTTCATTTCGCAGAAGAACCTCGGCGCCGATCAAAAGGATCGCGGGATTTCCGTGCTGGTGGCTGAAAGCGGTCGCCAGGAAGTGCGCCCCGACGGCAACCGCTATCTGATCCTCGATAACGGCTACCGCTACGACGGCAGTCCGGGTCAGGCCGATTACCGTGCCATTCATTACGAAACCTACGGCGTGCTGTTGCCCAAGCCGGACGTCAGCGAAGAAGTCACCGATCGCGACGCCATGCCGACCTCGTCTCTGCTGGGCAGCGATGACATTCGCTCGAAAACCGAACTGCAATGGCGTTTGTCCCTGCCGCTGCTGGTATTTATCGTGACCTTGATGGCGGTGCCACTGTCGCGAGTCAATCCGCGCCAAGGGCGTTTCCTCAAGCTGCTGCCGGCGATTCTTCTTTATATGGCTTACCTGACCATCCTGATTGCCGCCCGCGGCGCCCTTGAAAAAGGCAAGATCCCGCCGGCCCTTGGCCTATGGTGGGTGCACGCGATCTTCCTGTTCATCGGTCTCGGCCTGCTCTATTGGGAGCCGCTACGCCTGAAGATGGCCAGCCGTCGCTCCGCAGCGCTGGAGGTGGCCCGTGGTTAAACTCGATCGCTACATCGGCAGCAGCGTGTTCATGGCGATCATTGCCGTGCTCGCCATCATTCTCGGCCTGGCGACGCTGTTCGCCTTCATCGATGAGATGGGTGACGTCAGCGAAACCTACACCCTCGTTGATGTCCTGAGCTTCGTACTGCTGACCGCGCCGCGCCGTCTCTACGAAATGCTGCCAATGGCCGCATTGATCGGCTGCCTGATCGGCCTCGGCAGTCTGGCCAGCAGCAGTGAGCTGACGGTCATGCGCGCTGCAGGCGTGTCCATCGGCCGTATTGTCTGGGCTGTAATGAAGCCAATGCTGGTGCTGATGCTGGCCGGTGTGCTGATCGGCGAGTACGTTGCTCCGGCAACCGAAAGCATGGCGCAGGCCAATCGCTCGCTGGCGCAAGGCAGCGGCGACGCGCAGAGCGCCAAACACGGTATGTGGCACCGTCAGGGTGAAGAATTCATCCACATCAACGCCGTGCAACCGAACGGCCTGTTGTATGGCGTGACCCGCTATCACTTCGACAAGGAGCGCCATCTGCTGAGTTCGAGCTTCGCCAAGAAGGCCGAGTTCGACGGCAATAAGTGGCAACTCACCGACGTTGCCACCACGCTGTTCCATGAGCGCAGCACGGAAGTCGTCAATACCCCGAGTGAGCAATGGGACGTGGCGTTGAGCCCGCAATTGCTCAGCACCGTGGTCATGGCGCCGGAATCGCTGTCGATCAGTGGCTTGTGGGGTTACATCCACTACCTGTCCGAGCAAGGCCTGAGCAACGGCCGTTACTGGCTGGCATTTTGGGTCAAGGTGTTGCAGCCGTTGGTCACTGCCGCTCTGGTGTTGATGGCGATCTCCTTCATCTTCGGTCCGTTGCGTTCGGTGACTCTCGGTCAGCGCGTGTTCACCGGTGTTCTGGTGGGCTTCACCTTCCGTATCGTCCAGGATTTGCTCGGCCCGTCGAGCCTGGTGTTCGGTTTCTCGCCGCTGTTCGCGGTACTGGTGCCGGCCGGGGTTTGTGCGCTGGCGGGTGTCTGGCTGCTGCGAAGAGCCGGTTGATGACAGGCGATTGACCTGTGCTTTAAACCTCGAAAACGCCTCGGTCGACAGATCGGGGCGTTTTTGCATGCAATCCGGGTGACAGGCGAACGTGACGCTTGCGCCGTGTATCAGGTACAATTCCCGGCTATTTTTCGGCGGGCTATGCCTGCAGCCTTTTTGAGTGTTGATCCGTGAGTGATTTGAGTCATATCCGCAATTTCTCCATCATCGCCCACATTGACCATGGCAAGTCGACGCTGGCCGATCGCTTCATCCAGATGTGCGGCGGCCTGGCCGAGCGTGAAATGGAAGCCCAGGTACTGGATTCCATGGATCTGGAGCGTGAACGCGGGATCACCATCAAGGCCCACAGCGTTACCCTCTATTACACCGCCAAAGACGGCATCAAGTATCAGCTGAACTTCATTGACACCCCGGGCCACGTCGACTTCACCTACGAAGTCAGCCGTTCCCTGGCCGCGTGTGAAGGTGCCTTGCTGGTGGTCGATGCGGGTCAGGGTGTTGAAGCCCAGTCCGTGGCCAACTGCTACACCGCCATCGAGCAGGGCCTTGAGGTCATGCCGGTGCTGAACAAGATCGACCTGCCGCAGGCCGATCCTGAGCGCGTCAAGGACGAGATCGAGAAGATCATCGGCATCGACGCCACCGACGCCGTCACCTGCAGCGCCAAAACCGGCCTGGGTGTCGATGAAGTGCTCGAGCGCCTTGTGCAGACCATTCCTGCGCCGACCGGCAACATCGAAGATCCGCTGCAAGCGTTGATCATCGATTCCTGGTTCGACAACTACCTGGGCGTTGTCTCCCTGGTGCGCGTGCGTCATGGTCGCGTGAAGAAGGGCGACAAGATCCTCGTCAAGTCCACCGGCAAGATCCACCTGGTCGACAGCGTTGGCGTGTTCAACCCGAAACACACCGCCACCGCTGACCTCAAGGCCGGCGAAGTGGGCTTCATCATTGCCAGCATCAAGGACATTCACGGTGCACCGGTCGGTGACACCCTGACCCTGAGCTCTACCCCGGACGTTGAAGTGCTGCCCGGCTTCAAACGCATCCAGCCGCAGGTTTACGCCGGTCTGTTCCCGGTCAGCTCCGACGACTTCGAGGATTTCCGCGAAGCGCTGCAGAAGCTGACCCTCAACGACTCGTCGCTGCAATACACCCCGGAAAGCTCCGACGCACTGGGCTTCGGCTTCCGTTGCGGCTTCCTCGGCATGCTGCACATGGAAATCATCCAGGAGCGCCTTGAGCGCGAGTACAACCTGGACCTGATCACCACGGCGCCGACGGTAATCTTCGAGCTGGTGCTGAAAACCGGTGAAACGATTTACGTCGACAACCCGTCCAAGCTGCCGGATGTGTCGTCGATCGAAGACATGCGCGAGCCGATCGTGCGGGCCAACATTCTGGTGCCGCAGGAACACTTGGGCAACGTCATCACCCTGTGCATCGAGAAGCGTGGCGTTCAAGTCGACATGCTGTTCCTCGGCAATCAGGTGCAAGTCACTTACGACCTGCCGATGAACGAAGTGGTCCTGGACTTCTTCGACCGTCTCAAATCCACCAGCCGTGGCTATGCTTCGCTGGATTACCATTTCGATCGTTACCAATCGGCTAATCTGGTGAAACTGGACGTGCTGATCAACGGCGACAAGGTCGATGCCCTTGCATTGATCGTGCACCGTGACAACTCGCACTACAAAGGTCGCCAGTTGACCGAGAAGATGAAAGAACTGATTCCTCGTCAGATGTTCGACGTAGCCATTCAGGCCGCCATCGGTGGTCAGATCGTTGCCCGGACAACCGTCAAGGCGCTCAGAAAGAACGTATTGGCCAAATGCTACGGTGGTGACGTCAGCCGTAAGAAGAAACTGCTCGAGAAGCAAAAGGCCGGTAAGAAACGCATGAAGCAGGTCGGCAACGTGGAAATTCCACAAGAAGCCTTCCTTGCCGTGCTCAGGTTGGATAGTTAGGTCCTATGTCACTAAATTTCCCGCTGTTGCTGGTCATCGCCGTGTTCGTCTGCGGCCTGTTGGCGTTGCTTGATCTGTTGATCCTGGCACCGCGTCGGCGTGCTGCCATTGCCTCTTATCAAGGCAGCGTCAGCCAGCCTGACGGGGTGGTCGTTGAAAAACTGAATAAAGAGCCGCTGCTGGTCGAATACGGCAAGTCGTTCTTCCCGGTGTTGTTCATCGTGCTGGTACTGCGCTCGTTCCTCGTGGAGCCGTTCCAGATCCCTTCGGGCTCGATGAAACCGACCCTGGATGTCGGCGACTTCATTCTGGTGAACAAGTTTTCTTACGGGATCCGCCTGCCGGTGATCGACAAGAAAATCATCGAAGTCGGTGATCCGCAGCGCGGCGATGTGATGGTGTTCCGCTACCCGAGCGATCCGAACGTCAACTACATCAAGCGTGTAGTGGGTCTGCCGGGTGACACGGTGCGTTACACCGCCGACAAGCGTCTGTTTGTGAACGGCGAGTCGATTGCCGAGCAGATGGTCGGCGCCGAGCCGGGCACGCTGGGCAGCGCCGAACTGTACAAAGAGAAACTGGGCGCCGCCGAGCATCTGATCCGCAAGGAAATGAGCCGCTACCGCGCCACGCCGGATCGCTCGTGGACAGTGCCTGCCGGGCACTACTTCATGATGGGCGACAACCGCGACAACTCGAATGACAGTCGCTACTGGGATGATCCGAACATTCCCAAGGATCTGCTGGGCATGGTTCCCGACCAGAATATCGTCGGCAAGGCCTTCGCGGTCTGGATGAGCTGGCCAGAACCGAAACTCAGTCACCTGCCGAATTTCTCGCGGGTTGGCCTGATCAAGTAATCACACACGGCGCTGTTGACCACAGCGCCGAATGCATTTCTGGAGTCGGCACAATCGGCTTCGCAATCGCCAGGATTTAATTTTTGAACACAGCGTTAATTGTCCCAGGCCTGCGCCGCATCCCGGCGATGGCAGTGGAATCCAGCCACGAACTCAGCGTGGGTAAACCGTGAGCGTTTCTCTAAGCCGTCTCGAGCGTCAGCTCGGTTACACCTTCAAGGACCAGGAGCTGATGCTGCTGGCTCTGACGCACCGCAGTTTTGCCGGGCGCAACAACGAACGCCTGGAATTCCTTGGCGATGCCATCCTCAACTTCGTTGCCGGCGAGGCGCTGTTCGATCGCTTCCCGCTGGCCCGCGAAGGCCAGTTGTCGCGTTTGCGCGCACGTTTGGTAAAAGGTGAGACGCTGGCCGTACTGGCGCGCGGTTTCGACCTTGGCGATTACCTGCGACTGGGTTCCGGCGAGTTGAAAAGCGGCGGTTTCCGTCGCGAATCGATTCTGGCCGACGCCCTCGAAGCCTTGATCGGCGCGATCTATCTCGACGCCGGCATGGACATGGCGCGTGAGCGCGTGCTGGCCTGGCTGGCCGGTGAGTTCGAAGGCCTGACGCTGGTCGACACCAACAAGGATCCGAAAACCCGCCTGCAGGAACACCTGCAATCGCGCGGTTGCGATCTGCCACGCTACGAAGTGGTAGATATCCAGGGCGAGCCGCACTGCCGAACCTTCTTCGTCGAGTGCGAAGTTGTCTTACTGAATGAAAAAAGCCGAGGTCAGGGTGTGAGCCGTCGTATTGCCGAACAGGTAGCGGCCGCCGCAGCACTGATTGCCCTGGGCGTGGAGAATGGCAATGACTGATACAAACGCAACTCGCTGTGGCTATGTTGCCATCGTCGGCCGTCCCAACGTTGGCAAGTCCACGTTGCTGAACCACATCCTTGGCCAGAAGCTCGCGATCACTTCGCGCAAGCCGCAGACCACTCGCCACAATATGCTCGGGATCAAAACCGAAGGTGACGTGCAGGCGATCTACGTCGACACCCCCGGCATGCACAAGGGTGGCGAAAAGGCCCTGAACCGCTACATGAACAAAACCGCTTCGGCGGCGTTGAAAGACGTCGACGTGGTGATCTTCGTGGTCGATCGCACCAAGTGGACCGACGAAGACCAGATGGTTCTTGAACGCGTGCAGTACGTGACGGGTCCGCTGATCGTCGCGCTGAACAAGACCGACCGCATCGAAGACAAAGCCGAGCTGATGCCGCACCTGAGCTGGTTGCAGGAACAACTGCCGAACGCGCAGATCATTCCGATTTCGGCGCAACACGGGCACAACCTTGACGCGCTGGAAAAGGTCATTGCCGATCATCTGCCGGAGAACGATCACTTCTTTCCGGAAGACCAGATCACCGACCGCAGCAGCCGTTTCCTCGCCGCTGAACTGGTGCGCGAGAAAATCATGCGCCAGATGGGCGCTGAGCTGCCGTACCAGATCACCGTCGAGATCGAAGAGTTCAAGCAGCAGGGCAAAACCCTGCACATCCACGCCTTGATCCTCGTTGAACGTGACGGCCAGAAGAAGATCATCATTGGCGACAAGGGCGAGCGCATCAAACGCATCGGCACCGAAGCGCGCAAGGACATGGAGCTGCTGTTCGACTCCAAGATCATGCTCAACCTGTGGGTCAAGGTGAAGGGCGGCTGGTCCGACGACGAGCGTGCGCTGCGTTCGCTGGGTTACGGCGACCTGTAAGCGATTCGAAGATCAAAAGATCGCAGCCTTCGGCAGCTCCTACAATGTCTTGTTTACACCTGTAGGAACTGCCGAAGGCTGCGTTTTTTTTTTGCAATCCCGACCGGGAAAAACGTCATGTCGCAAAACCCGCCTCCTGCCCAACCCGCCTACGTCCTGCATTCTCGCGCCTACCGCGAAACCAGTGCGTTGGTGGATTTCCTCACGCCGCAAGGTCGGCTGCGGGCGGTGTTGCGCAGTGCGCGGGGCAAGGCCGGGACATTGGCGCGGCCGTTCGTGTCGCTGGAAGTGGAGTTCCGCGGCAAGGGCGAGCTGAAGAATGTCGGGCGCATGGAGAGTTCTGGCACCTCTGCCTGGCTCAACGGCGAAGCGCTGTTCAGCGGTCTCTATCTCAATGAGTTGCTGATTCGTTTGCTGCCCGCTGAAGACCCGCATCCGGGCGTATTCGATCACTACGCCGCGACTTTGCTAGCGCTGGCTGAAGGTCGACCGCTGGAGCCATTGCTGCGCTCCTTCGAGTGGCGACTGTTGGACGATCTCGGTTACGGCTTTTCGTTGAATACCGACGTCCATGGCGAGCCCGTCGCGCCAGACGGTCTCTATCGTCTGCAAGTGGATGCGGGGCTTGAGCGGGTCTTCCTGCTGCAACCCGGCCTGTTCAACGGCGTCGAATTACTGGCCATGGCCGAAGCCGACTGGACCGCGCCCGGTGCGCTGTCCGCCGCCAAGCGCTTGATGCGGCAGGCCTTGGCCGTTCATTTGGGCGGTCGCCCTCTCGTCAGTCGTGAGCTGTTTCGCAAGCCCTAAGGGTCTGTTTACGTCTGGAAGCGGCGCAACGGGCGCTGGCTGTGCGCAGGGCCGCGTTGCTCGGAACTCATTTGGCGCAACCAAACTTCGTTCCTCGCGCCTTGCCCTGCACTCAGCCAGCATCCCGTTGCCGCCGCGCCCAGACGTAAACAGACCCTTCACCGTGTATGCTGTGCGCCGAATCTTTTTCTTCAGGAGCGCGCATCCGTGACCACCAGTAATCGCATTCTTCTTGGCGTGAACATCGACCACGTCGCCACCCTGCGTCAGGCCCGTGGCACGCGCTACCCGGATCCGGTCAAGGCTGCGCTGGACGCGGAAGAGGCGGGCGCTGATGGCATTACCGTGCACCTGCGTGAAGACCGCCGGCACATTCAAGAGCGCGACGTACTGCTGCTCAAGGATGTGCTGCAAACCCGCATGAACTTTGAAATGGGCGTTACCGAAGAAATGATGGCGTTCGCCGAACGCATCCGTCCGGCACACATTTGCCTGGTCCCGGAAACCCGTCAGGAACTGACCACTGAAGGCGGTCTGGATGTAGCGGGGCAGGAAGAGCGCATCAAGGCAGCAGTTGAACGTCTGTCGAAGATCGGCAGCGAAGTGTCGCTGTTCATCGATGCCGACGAGCGTCAGATTGCGGCGTCGAAGCGTGTTGGCGCTCCAGCCATCGAGTTGCACACCGGTCGTTACGCCGATGCCGAAACCCCGACCGAAGTGGCTGAAGAATTGAGGCGTGTGGCGGACGGTGTGGCGTTTGGTCTGGCTCAGGGCCTGATCGTTAACGCGGGTCACGGCTTGCATTACCACAACGTTGAAGCCGTAGCGGCAATCAAGGGTATCAACGAACTGAACATCGGCCATGCGCTGGTGGCACATGCGTTGTTCGTCGGCTTCAAGTCTGCAGTATCGGAAATGAAGGCGCTGATTCTGGCGGCCGCTCTCAAGGGCTAAGATCAAAAGATCGCAGCCTTCGGCAGCTCCTACAGGTGTACGCATAACCCTGTAGGAGCTGCCGAAGGTTGCGATCTTTTGCTTTTAAAGCGGGGCAGGTTCTTGCGCGGGTTTTGACTTGTCGATGCCGGGCACATGCAAATTGCCTTCAGCCACTTGATCACCCTCAAGCTGCGGCTGCGTCACCCAGGTCAAAATGTCGTAGTAACGACGAATGTTCGCCACAAAATGCACCGGCTCGCCGCCTCGGGCGTAGCCATAACGCGTCTTGCTGTACCACTGCTTCTGGGAAAGGCGCGGTAGGATCTTCTTCACGTCCAGCCATTTGTCCGGGTTCAACCCTTCCTTGGCCGTCAGCTTGCGCGCGTCATCCAGATGACCGCTGCCGACGTTGTACGCCGCCAGGGCGAACCACGTGCGATCCGGTTCCTTGATCGAATCGTCGAGCTGGTCCTTCATATAAGCCAGGTACTTGGCGCCGCCCATGATGCTCTGCTTCGGATCGAGGCGGTTGGACACACCCATCGCCTGAGCGGTGTTCTGTGTGAGCATCATCAGCCCGCGCACACCGGTTTTCGAGGTGACGGTCGGCTGCCACAGCGATTCCTGATAACCAATGGCTGCCAGCAGGCGCCAGTCGACTTTCTCTTTCTTCGCGTAATTCTTGAAGTGCTGTTCGTATTTCGGCAGGCGCTGCTGCAAGTGCTGGGCGAAGGTCGTGGCACCCATGTAGCCGAGGACATCGACGTGGCCGTAATAACGATCCTTCAAGCGTTGCAGGGTGCCGTTCTTCTGCACCTTGTCCAGATACGCGTTGATTTCGTTGAGCAGGCTATTGTCTTCTCCCGGGCCGACCGCCCAGCTCTGGCTGCGCGCATCGCCAAGGTCGAAGGCCACGCGAATATTGGTGAAATACACCTGGTTCATCGCCACTTCGTTGGAGTCGACCAGGGTCAGGTCAATCTGCCCTTCATCGACCATGCGCAGCAGGTCGACCACTTCAACCGCATCGGACTCTTCATATTCAATGCCGGGGAATTTCTTTTTCAGCTCCGCCAGTTGTTCGGCATGGGTACTGCCTTTGAGCACCATAATCTTCTTGCCGACCAGATCACCCGGGTCGGTCGGCCGCGACTGGCCGTTGCGATAGATGATCTGCGGGGTGACTTCAAGGTAGGAGTGCGAGAAGCGCACCTGTTTCTTGCGCTGTTCGCTGCTGACCAGACCGGCGGCAGCCAGCACCGGGCCATTCGGTTTGCCGATCTGGTCGAACAGGTCGTCGAGGTTGTCGGCGGTCTCGATCTTCAGCTCGACACCCAAATCGTCGGCGAAGCGCTTCACCAGCTCGTATTCGAAGCCGGTTTCACCGCTGCGATCCTGAAAGTAGGTGGCGGGGCTGTTACGGGTAATCACCCGCAGCACACCATCCTCCTTTACGCGCTCGAGTGTGTTGGGTTTATCAACACAGCCACCGAGCATCAGGAAGAGTCCGGTTGCGATCAGCCATTTGGCGTACCGCGGACGCAAAGCCGTTGGGAAAAACATCTGCGCAGTATACGCAAACGGCCACGGGCGCCATATCTCGACAGTGCAGGGCGAGTCTGCTAGCGATCACAAAATAGGACGAAACCCCACAGAAACGGGCCTTTACGGCTTTTTGTTACAGTAAAAATAAGCGGCCTCTGAATGGTTGATTTACCTGACTCTGAAGTCGGAAACACAGATTGATATCCGAGTGCAACCGTGCGTAGCGTTTCGGGTGATGTTGAGGGCGGTTTAGGCTAGAATGCACGGCCTCAAAGCACACCCCTTCCCGAGGCTGTCCCGAAGATGTTGATCCTGCGCGGCGCTCCTGCCCTTTCTGCCTTTCGCCACAGCAAACTCCTTGAGCAACTGAGCCAGAAGGTTTCAGCTGTCAGTGGCCTGTATGCTGAATTCGCTCACTTCGCCGAAGTCACCGGCGTCCTGACCGGCGACGAACAGCAGGTGCTAGCGCGCCTTCTGAAGTACGGCCCAAGCGTTCCGGTACAAGAGCCGACCGGTCGTCTGTTTCTGGTGTTGCCGCGTTTCGGCACCATTTCGCCATGGTCGAGCAAGGCCAGCGACATCGCCCGCAACTGCGGCCTGAGCAAGATCCAGCGTCTGGAGCGCGGTATCGCCTTCTACGTTGCCGGTCAGTTCAGCGAAGCCGAAGCCCAGCAGATTGCCGATGTACTGCATGACCGCATGACGCAAATCGTGCTGGCCAACCTCGAACAGGCCGCCGGTCTGTTCAGCCACGCCGAGCCGAAGCCGCTGACTGCAATCGACATCCTTGGTGGTGGTCGCGCCGCGCTGGAAAAAGCCAACACCGAGCTGGGCCTGGCCCTGGCCGAAGACGAGATCGACTATCTGGTCAACGCCTTCAACGGCCTCAAGCGCAACCCGCACGACATCGAACTGATGATGTTCGCCCAGGCCAACTCCGAGCACTGCCGCCACAAGATCTTCAACGCCAGTTGGGATATTGATGGCGAGAACCAGGAAAAAAGCCTGTTCGGCATGATCAAGAACACCTACGTGATGCACAGCGAAGGCGTTCTGTCGGCTTATAAGGACAACGCCTCGGTGATCGTCGGCAACGTTGCCGGCCGTTTCTTCCCGAATCCTGAAACCCGCCAGTACGGCGCGGTGCAGGAGCCGGTGCACATCCTGATGAAGGTTGAAACCCACAACCACCCGACCGCGATCGCTCCGTTCCCGGGCGCGTCTACCGGTTCCGGTGGCGAGATCCGTGATGAAGGTGCAACCGGTCGTGGCGCCAAGCCAAAAGCCGGCCTGACCGGTTTCACCGTGTCCAACCTGCAGATCCCGGGCTTCGAACAGCCGTGGGAAGTGCCGTACGGCAAGCCTGAGCGCATCGTTACCGCGCTGGATATCATGATCGAAGGCCCGCTCGGCGGCGCGGCGTTCAACAACGAATTCGGTCGTCCGGCCCTGACTGGCTATTTCCGTACCTTCGAACAGTCGATCACCACTCCGCACGGTGACGAAGTTCGTGGTTACCACAAGCCGATCATGTTGGCTGGCGGCATGGGCAACATCCGTGAAGAGCACGTCAAGAAAGGCGAGATCGTCGTTGGCTCCAAGCTGATCGTCCTCGGCGGCCCGGCGATGCTCATCGGTCTGGGCGGCGGCGCGGCCTCCTCGATGGCCACCGGCACCAGCTCGGCGGATCTCGATTTCGCTTCCGTGCAGCGTGAAAACCCTGAAATGGAGCGTCGCTGCCAGGAAGTCATCGACCGTTGCTGGCAACTGGGTGACAAGAACCCGATCAGCTTCATCCACGACGTCGGCGCGGGCGGTCTGTCCAACGCCTTCCCGGAGCTGGTCAACGACGGCGACCGCGGTGGCCGTTTCGAACTGCGCAACATTCCAAACGACGAGCCGGGCATGGCCCCGCACGAAATCTGGTCCAACGAATCCCAGGAACGTTACGTTCTGGCGGTCGGCCCGGAAGACTTCGAGCGCTTCCAGGCGATCTGCGAACGCGAGCGTTGCCCGTTTGCAGTAGTCGGTGAAGCCACCGCTGAACCGCAACTGACCGTGACCGACAGCCACTTCGGCAACAACCCGGTGGACATGCCGCTGGAAGTGTTGCTGGGCAAAGCACCGCGCATGCACCGTTCGGTGGTTCGTGAAGCTGAGCTGGGCGATGACTTCGATCCGTCGAACCTCGACATCACCGAATCCATCGAGCGCGTTCTGCATCACCCGGCCGTGGCGAGCAAGAGCTTCCTGATCACCATCGGCGACCGCACCATCACCGGCCTGGTTGCCCGTGACCAAATGGTTGGCCCGTGGCAGGTTCCGGTGGCCGACGTTGCCGTCACCGCTACCAGTTTCGACGTTTACACCGGTGAAGCCATGGCGATGGGCGAGCGCACTCCGCTGGCATTGCTGGATGCCCCGGCGTCGGGCCGCATGGCCATCGGCGAAACCCTGACCAATATCGCTGCTTCGCGCATCAACAAGATCTCCGACATCAAACTGTCGGCGAACTGGATGTCCGCTGCCGGTCACCCGGGCGAAGACGCGCGTCTGTACGACACCGTGAAAGCGGTCGGTATGGAACTGTGCCCTGAGCTGGGCATTACCATTCCGGTGGGCAAGGACTCGATGTCCATGGCCACTCGCTGGAACGATAACGGCGAAGAAAAAACCGTGACCTCGCCGATGTCGCTGATCGTGACCGGTTTCGCGCCAGTGGCTGACATCCGTCAGACCCTGACCCCGGAACTGCGCATGGACAAGGGCACCACCGACCTGATCCTGATCGACCTCGGTCGCGGTCAGAACCGTATGGGCGCTTCGATCCTTGCACAGGTACACGGCAAGCTCGGCAAACACGCGCCGGACGTCGATGACGCCGAAGACCTGAAAGCCTTCTTCGCGGTGATCCAAGGCCTCAACGCCGACGGTCACCTGCTGGCTTACCACGACCGTTCCGACGGTGGTCTGCTGACTTCTGTAGTGGAAATGGCCTTCGCCGGCCACTGCGGTCTGAGCCTGAACCTCGACAGCGTTGCCGAGTCCTCGTCCGAAATCGCTGCGATCCTGTTCAACGAAGAACTGGGTGCGGTGATCCAGGTTCGTCAGGACGCCACGCCAGACATCCTTGCGCAATTCAGCGCGGCCGGTCTGGGCGACTGCGTGTCGGTGATCGGTCAGCCGATCAACAATGGCCAGATCAACATCACCTTCAACGGTGACACCGTGTTCGAAGGCCAGCGTCGTCTGCTGCAACGTACCTGGGCTGAAACCAGCTACCAGATCCAGCGTCTGCGTGACAACGCCGACTGCGCCGAGCAAGAGTTCGACGTGCTGCTGGAAGAAGACAACCCGGGCCTGAGCGTCAAGCTCAGCTACGACGTCAACCAGGACATCGCCGCGCCTTACATCAAGAAAGGCATCCGCCCACAGGTTGCCGTGCTGCGTGAGCAGGGCGTCAACGGTCAGGTGGAAATGGCTGCCGCGTTCGACCGTGCCGGTTTCAACGCGATCGACGTGCACATGAGCGACATTCTCGCCGGCCGTGTCGACCTGAACGAGTTCAAAGGTCTGGTGGCCTGCGGTGGTTTCTCCTACGGCGACGTGCTCGGTGCCGGTGAGGGCTGGGCCAAATCGGCACTGTTCAACAGCCGCGCCCGCGATGCGTTCCAAGGCTTCTTCGAGCGTAACGACAGCTTCACCCTCGGCGTGTGCAACGGTTGCCAGATGATGTCCAACCTGCACGAGCTGATCCCGGGCAGCGAGTTCTGGCCGCACTTCGTGCGCAACCGTTCCGAGCAGTTCGAAGCCCGTGTGGCGATGGTTCAGGTTCAGGAATCGAACTCGATCTTCCTGCAGGGCATGGCCGGTTCGCGTATGCCGATCGCCATTGCTCACGGTGAAGGTCACGCCGAATTCTCCAGCGAAGAAGCACTGCTGGAAGCCGATCTGTCGGGTTGCGTGGCGATGCGTTTCGTCGACAACCACGGCAAGGTCACCGAGCGTTATCCGGCCAACCCGAACGGCTCGCCGCGCGGGATTACCGGTCTCACCAGCCGTGATGGCCGTGTGACGATCATGATGCCGCACCCGGAGCGTGTGTTCCGTGCCGTGCAGAACTCGTGGCGTTCGGAAGACTGGAACGAAGATGCACCGTGGATGCGTATGTTCCGTAACGCGCGCGTCTGGGTTAACTAAGGCCTGTGTACAAGCTCGCTTTTTTTGTTCCCGACAGTCATGTCGAAGTGGTCAAAGGGGCTGTGTTCGCTGCCGGTGGTGGGCGAATCGGTGACTATGACCACTGTGCGTGGCAGGTGCTTGGGTCTGGCCAGTTTCGACCTTTGGACGGCAGTCAGCCGTTCATTGGTGAAGCGGGGCAGATCGAGCGGGTTGAGGAATGGAAGGTTGAGCTGGTGGTGGCGGATGAGTTGATCGTTGCTGCTGTAGCGGCGTTGAAGCTCAGTCATCCCTACGAGACACCGGCTTATGAGGTGTGGCGGCTGGAAGATTTCTGATCTTTCTTGCTGCTGAAACAGGAAACCCGCTGAGAGTGATTTCAGCGGGTTTTTTGTGGCCGGTAATTTAGCTTACGGCCGTCATGCCCTTGTCCTCTTTAAGCATATTGATCAGCGTCTGCAGATACTTGAAACGCAGGTCTTTCTTGCCCCATCGATCAATGTAAAGCAGGCCTTTGTCATCCACCTGGATGGGGGTGGTGACGATGTTGCCGGTGCCGGACTTGTGCACCAGTGTGGTTTCGCCCGGGCTGGGATGTTCGATCAGAAAGTCGCCCGGTTTGATCAGCTTGCCCCGGTCGACAGGCAAAACCGGTGTAGCTTTGTTCATTCCGGCAACAGCGATCTCCATCGTAAAATCGCCGCGTAACGCCCAAGTGCCACTGCCGGAGGGGGATTGCGAAATTTCCCATGCCCCGCGATGGACACCCCTGGCCAATTCAGGCGCAGCATCACGTATATGCAGGCCGGCGGCACCGAGGGTATCGGCCAGGCCCGGCACGCCTAGGTTGTAATTGGTATGGGCGCTGCCAACAAAGGCCACCCATTTGTGCGGCCCGTGTGCCAGCTGGTCGGCCTCGATCACCCGGGTCGCGAAATAACTGAACATCTGGTTTCGTGACAGGTTCCGGTCATATAAACCTTTGAGATGGTAGCTGGCGGTGCAATCGAGCGCCCTGATGCGCAGGTTGTATTTCGCGGCGGCCTGAACCACTTCAGTGTAAGTATCGTTACCGGTGTAGAGAGGCATGTGGCCGCTATCCTGATCACTCAAAAAGGTCTTGAGTCGCTCGGGCATGCGATGGGTGCGGTAAAAACGATCCAGGTCGGCCTGGTGCAGATCGGTCATCAGATGCTCCATATACAGCGTTTCGTACCCGGCCTCCTTGAGTGCCTTCATGTGGATCTTGAGTTGCGCCTTGCTCGATACATGGCTATGCGCCTCGCCGATCACCAGATTCAGACGACTGTCGGCCATTTGGCTTAAAAAAGCCTTGAAATCGGTGTCATCGACAATCTGCGGCAATTTGGCGGCTGGAGGGGGAACGAAGGCGAGGAAAGCGTCGCTCGCCGTTTTCTCCAGGCGTGCGCGGCTGGCGAGAAAGGCATCGTAGGCCTGCGCCTGCTTTTGTCCTACCGGACGGTATCTGGGGTCCATTGGGTAGGGCTCTCTGCGCAATTGAGCAACGTCATCACGCATCGACACAGGTATGTCGAATTCGCTGAAGTGCTGAGCGTTGGGAGCGCCCGCTTCTGGTAGCTGAGGAAGTGGCCGCCGGGCCTTGTATGACGTGGCCAAGGCGACATGATAATCGCCTTTGGCCGTGGCATCGCCAGCGATGGCGCCGGGTAAGTCCACGCCAGTGCGTGCAGGCTGCCCCAGAGCGATATCCTCGATACGGACCGCGACGGCGTCGTGCAGGTCGGCCAGACCTGGCGTGTTATCAAACGTGGTCATGCGTGAATGGTCGGTCAGGGCAATCCAGCGTTCGTCAGGTCCGTCGGCCATATCGGCGGCAATGGTTTTGTACGAGTAGAAATTCCTGACACTGTTGTTGCGCTGGGTCAGTGGCGAAACGTCGCTCATCAGCAAGGCTCCGTCCAGGTTGTAACTGGTCGAGGCGTCCAGTGCTTTGACCTTCAAACCCTTTTCTCGAGCCGTGCGCAACAGCGCCACGTAGGAAAATGGCGCTTCGGGTCCATGGCCCAGCGCGGCATCGACTGCGGTCAGATGCGTTTTGATGTGCTTCCAGGATTTTCCTCGGTTGAACCTTTCCAGTTTGACGTTGAAGACGTCGCCCGGCAGGTATTCCACGTAGATGCACTTGAAACCCCTGTCGATCAGCGCGTCCATATCGTTGATCAGTACCTGTTTGCTGGCGACGGAGCCAGGCTCGGCTCCGATCACCAGATTTTTTTGGGTGAAGGCATCGCCGCCGATCAACTGGGCAAATGAGGTGTCGCTGGCGACAGTGGGGACTTCGGCGCGAACGGGCAGAGGCGCGAGTTGTTCAAAGTGACGCGTAGCATCCGTGGTCAGTTTTTCGACTTGTTGCTGGTAGGTCTTGCGTGTGGAGGCGAGTTCCTCGACTGCGCCGTAGAGATAGGGCTGGGGTGAAGAACCCATGTAGTCCTGACCCTTTTTGATTATGTCTTCTCGGGTTTGCGGGTTCATCACCATTTCGATCCGGCCCCAGTATTTGGGCGGCATGCCATAGTCTTTGTGCGGGCCGGGTGTCTGCGGCACAGGTTCGTATTTCGGTGCACCGCCCGACACGCCACTGCGCACCATCACGCCGTCAGAGTTGGGCATGGCCTGGATCCCGGTCGACAAAAATCTGCCGGTTTCAGGGTCCAGGCGATGGAGCAAGTAACGACCGACGGCATCAGTCTTGTGCGATGCCCACAGCGGCCGGCCTTTATAAACCACCGGTCGCATGTCCGATGACGGCGCAGTGGGTTCAAGTTGATCGATCAGGGCCATGACCCGCGCCTGCTCGTTGGCGGCGCTGCCCGCGGTCAGGCGTAGGGGGCGGTTGACGGGATTGAGTGAGCGCAGGGCGGGACGCAGATCGGTCAATACCGCACCGGCACTGTTGAACAGATAACCGAGGAAATGTTGGAACGCTTCGCTGTTTTTTCCCTGGCGATAAGCATGCAGAGCGAGCATGGCGTCTTTGAATGCCAGCAGCAGGCCGGTGCTCAGACTCAACAGCGGAAAGGGCGCAGTGGCAATGGCGGTGACCCATTCGACACACGTCCAGATCAGGCCGGAAATCATCTCGGTGCGGCCGGTGGTGGTGGCGTGAACGTTGTCGATCTTGCGCTGCAGTTTCATGTTGTATAAACCCTGGCGCAGGTCGCTGACTGGCGTCACCGCGCGGGTCGAGTCGTAACGTGCAAGGCTGGATGTGGTTTTGTTGATATCCTCGGGCAGGCTATTTTTCGCGGCTTCGAGGAATGTGCGAATCCTGGCCTGGGATTCAACGCTCACCCGCCGGGTGAAATACTCGATCATGCCGTCCTGCTGTTTCAGCAGGTAATTGAACAGTCTGGCTTCGCGAAAGCTGACGCCATCGGGAGCACCAGGGGTGTAGAGCAGAACCGGGTTTTTGTCATGGCTGAACAGCCAGCTGTCGAGGACCCATTCACCGTCGATCATCAGTCGGTGAATCGGGTAGTTTTTTTGCCTCTGCCTGGATGTGTCACCCATGCTGTCGATACTCTGCTCCAGCCATACCAGATCATTGCTGGCGATATGGCCTTGCAGACGGCATTCCAGTGCCGCGTATTTCATCTGGCGCTGGGTAATGGCCAGTGTCGTATTGCGCCTGAAATCGTAACCCTCGCTTGCCGGGTCTTGCAGGTCTTTTTTGACCTTGGCGGTGTATCGTTCACCGATCCAGACGCCCCTGACCGAGCGCGCAACATTCTGCGCGGTCAGGTGGCTGATATCGATCCCCGGTGGCCCTTTGAAGCGCGCCGAGCGCGAAAATTTTTCATCGAGAAAACCGATGCCGTCGGCATACCCGTCGCGGTACAAGCGGGTGTAGTTCACCGGTTCCGGCGTCGCCGAACGCACGATAGAGAGCGGCGAGTAGGCCCAGACAGTATCCGGGTCAACATCGTTGGCCGGGCGCTTGAGCAATTGGTTCAGGCTTTTTTTCGCTTGTTCATGCACGAACGCCTCAAAGCCTGGAAAGCGGCTGTCCGATAGCTTGTGTCTGGCGAAAGCCTGCGACGTGCCCTCGGCCTCTTCAGATAATGTCGACAGCTTTCTGCGGTTGGCAATTGTGGTCGTGCGATACCACACGGGAGTGCCGAAATCATAGTCGTCGATCCGAGTCGCCAAGATGTGGTCGGCCATAGCCCGAAGGCAGACGAGATGATTGCCGGAGTTTTCGAAGGTGACCTTTTTGTGTTCCTGGTCCTCTGGCTTGAGGCTCAGACCGGAGAGCACTTTGTGCAGGCTTTGACGAAAACGCAGGGGGGCACGGCTGATCAGGTAGCCGGCCATGCTGTTGGCGTCATCGCTGTGCCCGGCCCAACCAAGGATATGGGTCTGGCATTCAAGTTCGCTGGCGAACGCCTGGAACTGCCGTTCTCGTGGCGCTTGTGGTGTACAGAGCAATACGCGTGTAACGGCACCGGCGCTGTCGCTTTGTCGGAGTACCCACAGATCCTGTAATTGCGCGCCGTGCAGGGCCAACGTCGCGGCACGCAGGCGTGAGTCGCTGGCGCTGCGCAGGTCGCGGATAAGCTGCAAGTCACTGTCGAACAAATGGCCCTGCAGCACTGCTGTGCGAGCGAGCGCGAGGATTCGTTGATCCAGCATGTGCTCGAGGGCTGGCCTTATGGTCGAGCGCGCCTGCATCTCCTTCTGCAAATGGTTGAAGTCGATGCGCGGCTGCAGCTTCAACGCCTGCTCGACAAGCCATGCTGGCGTAACGTCCGAGTACGATGCCGGCAGGGGCGCATCGTTGTAGGTGAGGGTGGTATGGCTGAGAAACTCCGAACCCGACAATTCATCGCCGGTATGCGGTCCGCGCAGGGACAGATCGATCAGGTTGCGCCGATGCTCAAAGACACCGTACCCGGCTACCCGACGATCAGTGCTGATATGCAGGTTTTGGGGATCCAGATCATCGATTTCCAGATCGTCGCTGAGACACTCAAGCCATTGATGCCGGGCCAGTGCCATCAGGCTGGCCGCCGGTCCCATCAAATCGAGCAGTGTTTGCCGTGCCTGATGGTAGTTGCCTGCCTGCTGCGCCAGCTCGGTCTGTTTCATTGTGCTGGCGCTGCGATACCAATCCGGAGCGCTGTTGCGCAGGTGGCGTTCGAATAAGATTTGCGCTCGCAGTTCCAGGCGCTGCGTGAGGTCCGGCAGTGAGACCGCGATGGCCCGATCGAGGGCCGCCAGCAGCAGTGCAACGTCTTGTTGCGGGTTGTCGTCAAAGCTCAACGCGCGCTCGATGTCCTGCATGCGTTTATCGATCAAGGCATCGTAGGTATGTTCAAACAATGGTTTGCTGTCGATCGGCGTCAGTTGCAGCGGCCAGATCCCTGCGGCGCCGACGTTGTGATAACGCGTCGGCAACAAATGCAGGAATCCGTCGGGGCCCGCGGCTTTTTTGAGGTAATCAAGCAAATGGCTATCGAGGTCGGCCAGAGAGTCGAAGTACTCAATGCCTCTTGTCGGCGTAAACAGCACAACATAGCCGACGCTTTGATCAGTCAAAAGGTCGCTGACCCTGGGGCGGTCCTTTTCAGTGATCACAAAGGCGCCGGCCAGCTCGACGGTGATTCCCTGATAACCGAACTGCAGAGCGTACATGGCCGGACGCAGCATTGGCCCAAGTGTCGTTTTTTCCAGAAGTGCACCGGCTTGCGGATGCAGCAGACGATCCTTTACAGCCTGTCGCGCCTCGTGGCCGATGGCGGTGAAGCCAGCGTCGTACTTCAAAAATGTCTTGGCGGGTTTGCCATCGATCAGATCGCGAAGATCCATATTGATCAATTGCGTGTTGAGCCTGATCTTGAGTGTCGCGATCAGCTTCTTCCCGGCATCGCTGTGCAGGTCACTGGTTGCCAGTGCCTGATAAAGCGCACGGCTACGCTGCAGGAAGTGTTCACGGTAGGTGTTCAACTGCTCGTTCAGGCGCTTCAGGTACGCCTGCTCGGCCGTCGGTGGCTGTTCAGAGAGCAGCGGGGGCTCGATCTTGAAAAGGTGGTGGCCGATCTGATTGAGATCGTTTCTGACCTCTTCGGGCGTGGCTACAGCGGAAGTGCTCATCGGCACAGCCTCCATGCTGGTGGGAAGAGTCTTCAGCATGGCGAGGATGGCGGTGGCAGTGGTGGTACATATGTATTGAAGGACGCCCGCGCACCAGGTGTTGTCTGTCGCGCGCAAGGTTCGGCGAGCGGGGGCGTGCCGCCGAACTCGCTATAAGTCCGGCGCGTGCACCCTCATGTCAGGCCCTGGCACCGACCTCGATGCGATTGACCAAGTTCTCCAGCGCGCCACTCAGACTCGCTGCTTTATCGCCCACCAGCAGATGCCAGATCCCGCCTTCCAGCTGGCTGACACCCTGACAACCCAGTGCTTTCAACTTTGCCTCAGACAAGGCCGTGCCATCCGCCAATTGCAGGCGAATCCGCGTCATCGCAATGCAGTTCAGTTGCAGCACATTGTTGCCGCCGCCCAGGGCATTCAGCCATTGCTGCGCTTCAAAACCGGCGACCATCACTGCTGTTGGCTCATCAGCGGCAACAGCGGTTTCCATCAGGACTGCACGCCCCAGCGCCGGCATCGCCAGGCGAATCTCATCAGCAATACTGTCCGCCATTGGACCGACAACCACCTGCAAACTTCCACCCTTGCCCGGACGCACAACCGCCATCGCCCCCAGCGCTTTCAGCTCAGCATCCGACGCCTTGTTGCGATCGACCATCTCCAGGCGCAACCGCGTAGTGCAGGCGCCAACGGTGACCAAATTCTCCGCCCCACCCAATGCCTTGATGTAAGCCCCGGCACGTTCGTTCTCGGTAAGAACAGTTTTCTCAGCCGTTGCCACATCCTCCCGCCCCGGCGTCTTCAGATTGAAGCGACGAATACAGAAATCAAACACCGCGTAATACACCACGGCATAGGCCAGCCCGACCGGGATCACCAGCCAGCCGTTGGTCGAACGACCCCAGCCCAGGACCATGTCGATAAAGCCGCCGGAGAAGGTGAAGCCGAGGTGAATGTTCAGCGCGTTGGTAATCGCCATCGACAACCCGGTCAGCAGCGCATGCAGCAAATACAACAGCGGCGCCAGAAACATGAAGGCGAATTCGATCGGCTCGGTCACCCCGGTCAAAAACGAAGTCAAAGCCATCGACAGGAAAATCCCGCCCATCACTTTGCGGCGTTCCGGCAGGGCGTTGCGATACATCGCCAGACACGCCGCCGGCAGGCCGAAGATCATCATCGGGAACATGCCGGTCATGAACTGGCCGCCCTTCGGATCACCGGCGAAGTAGCGCGACAGGTCGCCGGTCACCAATGCCCCGGTAGTTGGGTCGGTGAAGTTGCCGAACACAAACCACGCCATGTTGTTGAGGATGTGGTGCAGTCCGGTGACGATCAGCAGGCGGTTGAACACGCCAAACACGAACGCGCCAATGCTGCCGCTTTCCATCATCAGCGCGCCGAAGGCGTTGATGCCGTGCTGGATCGGCGGCCAGATATAACCGAACACCACGCCCAGACCGACCGCCGCGAACCCGGTGACAATCGGCACAAACCGTCGACCACCAAAGAATGCGAGGTACTCCGGCAGCTTGATGTCCTTGAAGCGGTTGTACAGCGCGCCGGCCATCAGGCCGCTGACGATACCGGCGAGCATGCCCATGTTGATGGTTGAATCGAGCACCTTGAGCGTGGAGATCATCACCAGATAACCGATTACCCCGGCCAGACCGGCAGTACCGTTGTTGTCCTTGGCAAAACCGACCGCGATGCCGATGGCGAAGATCATTGCCAGGTTGGCGAAGATCACTTGACCGGCGTCGTGGATGATCGCGATGTTCAGCAGGTCGGTGTCACCCAGACGCAGCAGCAGACCGGCAATCGGCAGGATCGCGATCGGCAGCATCAGCGCGCGGCCGAGGCGTTGCAGGCCTTCGATGAAGAGTTGATACATGGCGTTTGTCCTTGTTGTTTTTGTTAGCGCAGTGGCCAATGTTGATGACAGGCGTGGCGCACGGCGGCGGCGCTGCTCAGCTTGAGCAGGTCGCGGCTGAGGCGCTGGCATTCGGCTTCGTGCACCTGGCGCACGCGATCCTTGATTTCACCGATTTGCACCGGGCTGACCGACAATTCGGTAACGCCCAGACCAATCAGTACCGGCGTCGCCAGCGGGTCGGAGGCGAGGGCGCCGCAGACGCCGACCCAACGCTTGTGGACTGCCGCGCCTTCGCAGGTCATGGCGATCAGGCGCAGCAGCGCCGGGTGCAAGGCGTCGACGCGGGCAGCCAGACCTGCGTGATCGCGATCCATGGCCAGGGTGTACTGCGACAGATCGTTGGTGCCAATCGAAAGGAAGTCGGCGTGTTCGGCGAGTTGTTCGGCTTGCAGAGCGGCGGCGGGGACTTCGATCATCACGCCGATTTCCGGGCGCTGACTGACACCGAGTTCCAGGCACAGCGCATCGACGCGTTGACGGATGTGCAGCAGCTCATCCACTTCGGTGACCATCGGCAACAGGATCCGGCAGCGGCGCAGCGGGCTGACTTGCAGCAGCGCGCGCAGTTGCTGATCGAGGATCTCCGGGCGGGCCTGAGCCAGACGAATGCCGCGCAGACCGAGCACCGGGTTGGCTTCGATGGGCAGCGGCAGGTAGTCGAGTTGTTTGTCGCCGCCGACGTCGATGGTGCGGATGATCACCGAGTGTTCGCCCATCGCGTCCAGTACGCCTTGATAGGCCGCACGCTGTTCTTCGACATCCGGAGCGGTCTGACGATCAACGAAGAGGAACTCGGTGCGCAGCAAACCGACGCCATCGGCACCATTGGCAAAGGCGTCTGCGGCTTCAGCGCTGGAGGCGACGTTGGCGACGACTTCGATAGTCACGCCATTGCGGGTTTCTGCAGGCAGGTGAGCCTTGGCTTGCTGTGCGTCGCGGCGTTGCTGACGATCAATTTGCGCCTGCTGAACTTCAGCCAGACGTTCGGCATTCGGCGTCAGTTCGAGGCGTCCACCGTCGGCATCGAGCACCACCGCTTGGCCTTGCGGCTGATCAAGCAAGGCCGAACCCAACGCCACCATGCACGGCAGACCTTTGCCACGCGCGAGAATCGCCACGTGCGAGGTCGCACCACCCTCGGCCATGCATAACCCGGCAACGCCTTGCGCGCTGAGTTGCAGCAGATCCGAGGGTGTCAGTTCGTGAGCGGCAACAATGGCGCCGGCCGGCACGTCGTAATGCCATGCTTCGCCGAGCAATGCCCGCAACACGCGTTGCTTGAGGTCGCGCAGATCGTTGGCGCGCTCAGCCAGCAGCGCGCTGCCGGTGTGTTGCAGGACTTCGCACTGCACATCGATCGACTGGCTCCACGCGTGAGTCGCCGCAGTGCCTTGTTCGATGGCTTGCTGCGCGGCGTCGAGCAGCGCTGGATCTTCCAGCAGTGCGAGATGCGCGGCGAAGATCGCTTCTTCATCGGCGTTCTTGTGTGTTTTCGCTTGGGCGAGGGTGCCGTCGATTTCTCTCCTTACTTGAGTCAGCGCCGTCTCAAGAATCTGCAGTTGTTGCAGCGGATCATGATGACCGGCATCCGCCGGCAAACTGATCGCGTTCAAGCGAAAGAGCGGCCCGCCGACCAGTCCGGGCGCGGCGCACACACCGTGCAGCACACCTGCTTCGGCGGGGCGTTTAAGAGGCGCAATACTGACCGGCGCGGCAGCGTGATGTTCATCCGGCAGGGCTGTCGCCAACGCGGTGAGCAACGCTTGCAACGCCGCTTCAGCGTCCGGACCCTGACAGCTGACCTGCACTTCGTCCTGCTCGCCAACCGCCAGCCCCATCAAACCGATCAGGCTGTTGCACGGCGCCGATTTACCGGCGAAGTGCAGTTGCGACTGGCTTTTGAAAGCTTGCGCAGTTTGCCGAATCAACGCCGCCGGGCGGGCATGCAAACCACCGCGATGAGCCACCAGCACATGACCATGAATCTCAGGTCCGCCGACCTCCGCGACATTCGCCGCCACGCTGTTACGCGCAACAATGTGCAATAGCGGCTCGCCAACCTTCACCGCTTTCAGCGTAATCGGCCGCACTTGAAAATCCTGGTTGTTGGTCAGGATCAACAGGCTGACCAGGCTTTTGCATTGCTGGCCAACCTTGTCCAGGTCATAGCGCAACAACGGCTGACCCTTGCTGACGCGGGTGCCATCCTTGACCAGCATCGAGAAGCCTTCGCCGTTCAACTCAACGGTGTCGAGCCCAAGGTGCAGGAGGATTTCCGCACCGTTGTCGGCGCGCACGGTGAGCGCGTGACCGGTGCGAGCGACGTGAATGATCACCCCGGCGCACGGCGAATACAGCGTGTCGTTGATCGGGTCGATGGCAATGCCGTCGCCCATCGCGCCGCTGGCGAACACCGCGTCCGGGACTTTGGCGAGCGTGAGCACCGGGCCGCTGAGCGGGGCGCTGAGGGTCAGCTCTTTATTGTTGTTGTGCATGGCTCGGTCTCATCGGTTAAATCTCGGTTCGATGTCCCTGTAGGAGCTGCCGAAGGCTGCGATCTTTTGATCTTGTTTTTTTGGATCAAAATCAAAAGATCGCAGCCTTCGGCAGCTCCTACAGGCTTGCTTCAATTAGTGCGTGCGGGTCACTTTGCTCAGGTGGCGCGGCTGATCCGGGTCCATGCCACGGGCCACGGCCAGACCTGCGGCCATCACGTAGAAACTCTGGATCGCCAGAATCGGATCAAGGGCCGGGTGTTCGGCGCGGGTCAGGGTCAGATCGCGTTCGCTCACATCGTCCGGCGCGGCCAGCAACACGCGGGCGCCGCGTTGGCGCATCTCTGCGGCGAGGCTCAGCAGGCCGGCCTGTTCGGCGCCGCGTGGAGCGAAAACCAGCAATGGATAGTGTTCGTCGATCAGCGCCATCGGGCCGTGACGGACTTCGGCGCTGCTGAACGCTTCGGCTTGAATTGCCGAGGTTTCCTTGAATTTCAGCGCTGCCTCTTGAGCGATGGCGAAACCGGCACCACGGCCGATGACCATCAAGCGCTCGCAATCGCGCAGGGCTTCGATAGCCACACTCCAGTCCTGTTTCGCCGCTTCGCGCAGACCTTCAGGCAGGGCGTTGCCGGCCTCCAGCAATTCGCTGTCCTCTTTCCAGTGCGCGATCAAGCGGGCGCTGGCGCTGAGGGTGGCGATAAAACTCTTGGTCGCGGCGACGCTGCTTTCAGTCCCGGCGAGCAGCGGCAGGCTGAATTCACACGCCGCTTCCAGTGGCGAATCGGCGGCGTTGACCATCGACACGCTCAGCGCGCCACGCTTGCGCAACAGACGCAGACTGTTGACCAGGTCCGGGCTCTGTCCCGATTGCGAAAAGGCGAACGCGACCTGACCGCTGACCTTCAACGGCGCCTGCTGCATGGTCACCACCGACATCGGCAACGACGCCACCGGCACACCCAGTTGCTGCATGGTCAGGTAGGCGAAGTAGCTCGCCGCGTGGTCGGAACTGCCGCGAGCGACAGTCATTGCCACTTGCGGCGGCTGCCGGCGCAGGCGCCCGGCGATCTCGATCATCTGCGGGTCGAGCTGTTGCAGTTGGGCTTGCACGGCCTCGAACGAGGACAGCGCCTCCTCAAGCATTTTTGAAGTCAATGTCTTCTCCTTCGACCATGACGGCGGTCAGTGTGAGTGAGCGATCGAGCCGCACGCAGTCGGCCCAGGCACCTGGTGCAAGGCGCCCGCGTTCAGTAATGCCGAGGTAGTCGGCGGGGAATTGCGAAAGACGTTGTGAGGCTTCGGCGATCGGCAAACCGATCTTCACCAGATTGCGCAGGGCCTGATCCATGGTCAGGGTGCTGCCAGCCAAAGTGCCGTCCGGCAGGCGCACGCCGCCCAGGCATTTGGTCACGGTGTGGCTGCCGAGTTTGTATTCACCGTCGGGCATGCCGGCGGCAGCGGTCGAATCGGTGACGCAATACAGGCACGGGATCGAACGCAGGGCCACGCGAATGGCACCGGGATGCACGTGCAGCAGATCCGGAATCAACTCGGCGAATTTGGCGTGGGCCAATGCGGCGCCGACGATGCCCGGCTCGCGGTGATGCAGCGGGCTCATGGCGTTATAGAGATGGGTGAAACTGGTCGCGCCGGCATCCAGAGCGGCGACGCCTTCCTCGTAACTGCCGAGGGTGTGGCCGATCTGCATGCGCACGCCACGGCTGCTCAGCTCACGGATCAAACCGTCATGACCGGCGATTTCCGGGGCGATGGTGATCACCCGGATCGGCGCCAGTGCCAGGTACTCTTCGACTTCGGCCATCAACGCGGTGTGGGCGAAGTTCGGTTGCGCACCGAGTTTTCCCGGGTTGATGTACGGGCCTTCGAGGTGGACGCCGAGGACGCGGGCGGCACCTTTCGGACGCTGTTCGCAGAACTCTCCGACTTCTTTTAGAACGCTGGAAATCTCGGCACTCGGCGCCGTCATGGTGGTGGCCAGCAGCGAAGTGGTGCCAAACCGCACGTGGGTTCTGGTGATGGTTTCGAAAGCGCTGGCGCCTTCCATGATGTCTTTGCCGCCGCCGCCATGGACGTGCAGGTCGATGAAACCGGGCAGCAGATACGGCAGGTCATTAGTTGCCGGATCGCAAGGCACGCCTTCGATCGACACGACTTTGCCGTGTTCGTGGATCAGCCGGCCGCGAACCCAGCCGCTGGCGGTGAGGATATTGTCTTCGGACATTTTGGTTCTCGCTTTGGGCCGCTCTCAGCGGCGCAGCTCTTTATCTACGAAGCTCTGCAACAAAGTCGTAGTAGTCGTTGCGGCAATAGGTGTCGGTGACTTCGATCGGCGTGTTGTCTTCCAGATAACCGACCCGGGTCATCAGCAGCATCGCGGTGCCGGGAGCGATGCCGACCAGCGCGGCGAATTCGTCCGAGGCGTTGATCGCCTGAATGTGCTGCAAGGCGCGGACGATCGGTTTGCCGATGCCGTCGAGGTATTCATAGAGCGAATCGCCGACCAGTTGCGGCTTGGGCATGATCGAGGCGGGCAGGGTGCTCATTTCGATCGCCATGACCGTGTCATCGGCTTTGCGCAGACGCTTCATGCGCGCAACCTTGTCGTTCGGCGACAGGCTGAGGCGGATCAATTCTTCATGAGTCGGCAGGGTGATTTCGCGTTCCAGCCATTGCGAGCTGGGCACGAAGCCCTTGAGGCGCAGCATCTCGCTGAAACCGGAGAGGCGCGATAGCGGTTGTTCGAGGCGTGGGGTGATGAACGTGCCGGAACCTTGCAGGCGACGGATCAGGCCTTGATCGAGGAGGACTTCCAATGCCTTGCGTGCAGTCACCCGGGAAATGCCCAGTTGCTCGCTGAGGTTGCGTTCCGAGGGCATCGCCTGCTCGGACTTCCACTGCCCGGCATGAATCGCTGCTTCCAGATTGCGTGCCAGTTGCAGGTACAGCGGCGTCGGCTGGGAGTCGTCCGGGCGTAAGGTATGGAGGTCGTTCATGTAGGGCATTTCCGTCGCGAGTATAGGATTGTTGTGGCTCGCTTGTGGGGCGGAAATTAATACCACTTGAATACCATGTCAACGCAGTGAAATGGCATCTGGCCCAATGGATTGGCAGCTTTCAGGGGTTATGGTTTGAAGTGGTATTAGTGGTGGCCTGTAAAAAACAAAAGATCGCAGCCTGCGGCAGCTCCTACAGTTGAGAGTGGTATCACCTCTGTAGGCGCTGCCGCAGGCTGCGATCTTTTGATTTATTTTTTTGCAGGTGACCAGTGGTCAGGGATCAAGGGCGGATTTCGACCATCGTGCCATCCGGCACCAGGTTCCACACTTCGCGCATATCAACGTTGCGCATGGCGACGCAGCCGTCAGTCCAGTCGAGGGTGTGGAACAGGTCTTCCGGGGTTTCTTCCGAATCCGGCGTGCCGTGGATCATGATCATCCCGCCGGGCTCGACACCTTCGCGACGGGCGCGGGCCGAATCGCTGATGTTCGGGTAGGAAATGTGCATCGACAGGTTGAATTTGTCGCTGGTCTTGCGCCAGTCGATCCAATAGAAACCTTCTGGCGTGCGCTTGTCACCCTCTATCAGTTTCGGGCCTTTCTTCGCGCCTTTGCCCAGCGAAATGCGATAGGTCTTCAGCGGCTTGCCGTCAGCGATCAACTGCAGTTGATGAGCCGCTTTGAGCACCAGGACTTTCTCGATGAGCGGGGTATTCGAAGGCGTCACGGTGGTCACGAATGACGCTTGGGAGACGGTAACGAACGACAGGCAATACAGGGCAAGCAACCAGCGCATTGAAACGATTCCCCAGGGAGTGACGCAGATAACCAACATTTTATATGTATGTGTACATGTAGGAGCTGCCGAAGGCTGCGATCTTTTTGTCGGCCATCACGCCAATGTCTTGATTAAATAATGACCGGCTGCGCCAACGGAGGAATCGATTCCGACCGAACCGGATACGCCTCGATACGCCGATCAGCGAAGAAGCATTCTAAGGTACGCCCCACTGTGCGGAAAGCCAGCTCGTCCCAGGGAATGTCGGCTTCGTCGAATAGTTGCACTTCGAGGCTCTCGGGGCCGGCGGCGAAGTCCAGATCGACCAGCTCGGCGCGGAAGAACACATGCACCTGACTGATGTGCGGCACATCGATCAATGTGTAGATGCTCAGGTTGCGCACGCGGGCGCAGGCTTCCTCGGCAGTTTCGCGTACGGCGGCCTGTTCGATGGTCTCGCCGTTCTCCATGAAACCGGCGGGCAAGGTCCAGTAACCGAGGCGCGGCTCGATGGCGCGGCGGCAGAGCAACACTTTTGTACCCCAGGTCGGTACGCAACCGGCGACGATATTGGGGTTCTGATAGTGAATGGTCTGACAGCTGTCACAGACAAATCGCAGCCGCGAATCGCCTTCGGGAATGCGTTGGGTGACCGGGTTACCGCAGTGGCTGCAAAATTTCATGCTGGGCTTCCTGAATGCTGCGCCTATCTTGGCGTGCAGCGGTGTCGGTCGGCAAGTTGTCGTTTCGCGACACGACGGGTTTCGGGGGCTTGGGCGCTCGCAACGATTGGTGCATGATGCAAAGTAAGGCACAGATCGAGAACACTCATGCTGGACGAGCTACTGCATAGGGTAAGCAACCACACACCGCGCACGCTGGAGACTGACACACGTTTCCCCGAGGCCGCCGTTCTGGTGCCGATCACCCGCAGTGACCAACCGGAACTGGTACTGACCCTGCGCGCCAGCGGGCTTTCGACCCACGGTGGCGAAGTCGCCTTCCCGGGTGGTCGCCGCGATCCGGAGGACCCGGATCTGATCTTCACCGCGCTGCGTGAAGCTGAAGAGGAGATCGGTCTGCCGCCCGGCCTGGTCGAAATCATCGGCCCGCTCAGCCCGCTGATCTCCTTGCACGGCATCAAGGTCACGCCTTATGTCGGCGTCATCCCCGATTTTGTCGAGTATCTGGCCAACGATGCCGAGATTGCTGCGGTGTTCACTGTGCCGCTGGAATTCTTCCGCGAAGACCCCCGTGAACACACGCACCGCATCGACTATCAGGGCCGCAGTTGGTACGTGCCGAGTTATCGATTTGGTGAATACAAGATCTGGGGGCTGACGGCGATCATGATCGTCGAGTTGATCAATCTGCTCTATGACGCCAAGATCAGTCTGCACCAACCCCCTAAAAGCTTTATTAACACCTGAGCCATCGTTCGAATGGCCATCACCGTGGGCGCTGAGGAAGACAAGATGAAATACCGTTTGGGCGACGCCCGTGTCGAGACCCACCCACAGAGCTGGGTCGCGCCCAATGCCGTGCTGGTGGGCAAGGTCAAACTGGAAGAGGGCGCCAACGTCTGGTTCAACGCCGTGCTGCGCGGCGACAACGAACTGATCCTGATCGGCAAGAACAGCAATGTGCAGGACGGCACGGTGATGCATACCGATATGGGCTATCCGCTGACCATTGGCACCGGCGTGACCATCGGCCACAACGCCATGCTCCACGGCTGCACGGTGGGCGATTACAGCCTGATCGGCATCAACGCGGTGATTCTCAACGGCGCGAAGATCGGCAAGAACTGCATCATTGGCGCCAACTCGCTGATTGGCGAAGGCAAAGAGATTCCCGACGGTTCGCTGGTGATGGGCTCGCCGGGCAAGGTTGTGCGCGAGCTGACCGAGCCGCAGAAGAAAATGCTCGAAGCCAGTGCCGCCCACTATGTGCATAACTCGCAGCGTTATGCCCGCGATCTGGTTGAGCAGGAAGAATGAACACGCCAGAAAGACCAGTAGCCTCGCCATGCGTGAATATTTGTGCGCTGGATGAGGCTGACATCTGCACTGGCTGCCAGCGTACGGTCGAGGAGATCACCCGCTGGGGCCGCATGACCAATGACGAACGCCGGGTGGTGCTGGGGTTGTGTCATGAGCGGGCGAAGGCGAGTGGGTTGGTGTGGATGATCCCTTCGAAGTCGTGATCGGCTTGGGACGGCCCTCACCCTAGCCCTCCCGAAACGTCGGACCGCCCAGAGGGAGAGGGGACTGACCGAGTTGATGGTTCGAGTTACATCGACCTGAGCTACCGAGTCGAACTCAGGTTTTGAAAAGCCTCCGATCGGCTCCCTTTCCCTTCGTCTGAAGGGGGAGGGAATGACCGGGTTGATTGTTCGGTCCATACCGGCCTGCGTTCTTGAGTCGAACTCGGGATTCGATTCAACGAAGATCTGCTCCCTTTCCCCCTCGCCCCCTTGGGGGCGGTCCGACGTTTCGGGAGGGCTGGGGTGAGGGGGTAGCTCTTGATTTGCCGGTCAAGTAACCTGTGCGCCAATCTGACAGGTCGCCTCCATGATTTTCCTCATCGCCTACATCAGCAGCGTTGTGCTGATCAACTTCGCCTTCTCCACCGCGCCGCACCTGGACATCATCTGGTCGGCCTGGGGCGGTCTGGTCTTCATACTGCGCGACATGGTGCAAACCCGCTTCGGCCACGGCGCAGTCGTGGCGATGCTGGCGGCGTTGGTGCTCTCCTACGTCACCTCCGATCCCTCCATCGCCTTGGCCAGCGCCACGGCGTTCGCGGTATCGGAAATCATCGACTGGCTGGTGTTCAGCATCACCAAACGCCCATTGCGCGACCGCTTGTGGATCAGTTCGGCACTGAGCATTCCTCTCGATACCTTCATCTTCTTCGGCATGATCGACCTGCTGACGCCGCCGGTGATCATCACTGCTCTGCTGTCGAAATTCGCCGGCGTTACTGCCGTCTGGCTGATCATGGCCTGGCGTGAGCGCAAACAGGCTGTCGCCGGCTGAAGCCAAACCCTCAGGTTCATGTAAAATGCCGCGCTTTCTCCCCATGGAAAGCGCGTCTGGCGCTGCTTTCCTCGATGATCCGCTTCTTTGAGGACCTGAGATGACCCGTATCGGAACTCCGTTGTCGCCAACCGCGACCCGCGTATTGCTGTGTGGCTGTGGTGAGTTGGGCAAGGAAGTGGTGATCGAGCTGCAACGCCTGGGCGTTGAAGTAATCGCCGTTGACCGCTACGCCAACGCGCCGGCCATGCAAGTTGCGCATCGCAGCCACGTGATCAACATGCTCGACGGCGCCGCCCTGCGTGCCGTGATCGAAGCCGAGAAGCCGCACTTCATCGTGCCGGAAATCGAGGCCATCGCCACCGCCACCCTGGTCGAGCTGGAAGCCGAAGGCTTCACCGTGATCCCGACTGCGCGCGCTGCGCAATTAACCATGAACCGCGAAGGCATCCGTCGTCTGGCCGCTGAAGAGCTGGATCTGCCGACCTCGCCGTACCACTTTGCCGACACCTTCGAGGACTACAGCAAAGCCGTTGAGGACCTCGGTTTCCCATGCGTCGTCAAACCGGTGATGAGCTCGTCGGGCAAAGGCCAGAGCCTGTTGCGCAGCACTGATGATGTGCAGAAAGCCTGGGATTATGCGCAAGAAGGCGGTCGCGCTGGCAAAGGTCGGGTGATCATCGAAGGTTTCATCGATTTCGATTACGAAATCACCTTGCTGACTGTGCGCCACATTGGCGGCACCACGTTCTGCGCGCCAGTCGGTCACCGTCAGGAGAAGGGCGATTATCAGGAATCCTGGCAGCCTCAGGCCATGAGCCCGATTGCTCTGGCTGAATCCGAGCGCGTTGCCAAAGCGGTGACTGAAGCGCTGGGCGGTCGTGGTCTGTTCGGCGTTGAGCTGTTCATCAAAGGTGATCAGGTGTGGTTCAGCGAAGTCTCGCCGCGTCCGCATGACACCGGTCTGGTGACATTGATTTCGCAGGATCTGTCGCAGTTCGCCCTGCACGCTCGCGCGATTCTGGGCTTGCCGGTACCGCTGATTCGTCAGTTCGGGCCTTCGGCTTCGGCGGTGATTCTGGTGGAAGGGCAGTCGACGCAGACCGCATTCGCCAACCTCGGCGCGGCGTTGAGCGAGCCGGACACGGCATTGCGTCTGTTTGGTAAGCCAGAAGTGAATGGCCAGCGCCGCATGGGCGTGGCGCTGGCGCGGGATGAGTCGATCGAGGCTGCTCGTGCCAAGGCGACCCGTGCTGCTCAGGCTGTTGTTGTAGAGCTGTAAACCGGGTCGCGTCCATCGCGAGCAGGCTCACTCCTACAGTTGGAATGCGTTCCCCTGTAGGAGTGAGCCTGCTCGCGATAGCGATCTGTCAGGCAACCTGATTCAGATCGTTATTGCGCGTTTCCTTCAGGCACAGCACCGCAATCAAACTCAGCACCGCCGCTGCCGACACATACCCGCCGACATAACTCAAACCACCCATCGCTACCAGCTTCTGTGCGAAGAACGGTGCCGCCGAGGCCCCGACAATGCCGCCCAGGTTATACGCTGCCGAAGCGCCGGTATAACGCACATGAGTCGGGAACAACTCAGGCAATAGCGCACCCATCGGTGCAAATGTCACGCCCATCAAAAACAGCTCGATGCACAGAAACAGCGCCACACCCCAGGTCGAACCCTGAGTCAGTAACGGCTCCATCAGAAATCCAGACAGAATCGCCAGCACGCCACCAATGATCAGCACCGGTTTGCGCCCGTAACGGTCGCTGGCCCAAGCCGACAACGGCGTCGCGGCCGCCATGAACAACACGGCAAAGCATAGCAGTCCCAAGAATGTCTCGCGGCTATAACCCAGTGTGGAAACCCCATAGCTAAGGGAGAACACCGTCGAGATATAGAACAGGGCATAACAGACCACCATCGCCGCCGCGCCCAGCAGTGTCGGCGCCCAGTACTGGCTGAACAGCTCGACCAGCGGCACCTTCACCCGTTCCTGACGGGCGATGGCGTTGGCGAACACCGGTGTTTCATGCAGTTTCAATCGCACATAAAGACCGACCATCACCAGCGCTGCGCTGAGCAGAAACGGAATCCGCCAGCCCCAACTGCGGAACTGCTCGTCATCGAGAGTCATGGCCAGGGTTAGAAACAAGCCGTTGGCCGCGAGAAAACCAATCGAAGGGCCAAGCTGCGGAAACATACCGAACCACGCGCGTTTGCCTTTCGGCGCGTTTTCCGTGGCGAGCAGGGCGGCACCGCCCCATTCGCCACCCAATCCCAGCCCCTGCCCGAAGCGCAGCACGCACAGCAGAATCGGTGCCCACGCGCCAATCGTGGCGTAACCCGGCAGCACGCCGATCAGCGTCGTACACACGCCCATCAACAGCAAGGATGCGACCAGTGTCGACTTGCGCCCGATACGGTCGCCGAAGTGGCCGAACAGCGCGGAGCCCAGCGGTCGGGCCAGAAATGCGATGCCGAAAGTAAGAAACGCCGAGAGCATCTGCGCCGTGCCGGACGTCTGCGGAAAGAATACCGGCCCGATCACCAGCGCGGCGGCGGTGGCGTAAACGTAGAAATCGTAGAACTCGATCGCGGTGCCGATAAAACTCGCCGTCGCCACGCGGGTGGCGGAGTTGGTCGGTTGGGCAGGCGCGGTGTCGCTGAAAGCGGTACTGGTCGTCATGCGGTGATCCCTGACAGTCATGAGCTCCGTTGGAGCGAATTATTATGGTCGAGCACCCAGGGATGTGGGATGAGGCGCGGTCGCTGTTTCAGGTAGGAACAGTCGCCGGATTGCATATGAAATGGCCGAAACCTGTCGGGTGCGGGGTAAGCACGCGGTTTGGCGGGGCTTGGGTAAGCTGATTTGATTATAGGAAGGGGGCTAACGATCAAACAAGAGCAAAAGATCGCAGGGTAGGAGCTGCCGAAGGCTGTGATCTTTTGATCTCTTACCTGGCCGGCACCAAAGCAGGCACAGACGAGGTATGCCAGATCAGCACTTTGCTCACCCGGTTCTCCTCAGTCTCAAGAATCTCCAGTCGATAACGCCCGATCTTCAAACAAACCGCACTCGCCGGAATCGTTTCCAGCGCCTCAGTCACCAACCCGTTCAGCGTCTTCGGCCCATCACTCGGCAAATGCCAACCCAGACATTTGTTCAATTCGCGAATCGAAGCTGTGCCATCAATCACCATCCGCCCGTCAGCCTGCGGATGGATGTGCGGGTTATCCAGGCTGTGCTCGCTCTCAAATTCGCCGACGATTTCTTCGAGAATGTCTTCCAGTGTCACGATGCCGAGCACTTCACCGTACTCATCCACCACCATGCCCAAGCGCCGTTGCTGCTTGTGGAAGTTCAGCAACTGCAGTTGCAACGGTGTGCTTTCCGGCACGAAGTACGGTTCGTAACTGGCGGCCAGCAGCGCTTCGCGGGTCAGATCAGCGTTGTTCAGCAGATGGCGGATCTGCCGGGTGTTGAGCACCGCTTCAACCTGATTGATGTCGCTGTGAAACACCGGCAGGCGGGTGCGCTTGTTGTGGCGCAGTTGTTCGATGATTTCTTCGATCGAATCGTCGAGGTTGATGCCGTCGACGTCACTGCGTGGCACCAGAATGTCGTTGACCGTGATGTTGTCCAACGCATGAATACCGGAAACCGGGTGAGCGTGAACGGGATGCTCGGGATCATCGTGACGATCAGAAGGCAGATCGTCTTCGCTCTGCTGCACCACTTGGGTTTTGCGCGCAAACGGGCGCATGAGCAATCCGCTGACGCGGCTGAACAGCCAGGCAACCGGATAAATAATCTTCAGCGGCACCGCCAACAAGGTATTGCCAAATGCCAGCACCGCATCCGGATACCGTTGGGCGACGCTGCGCGGGAAATAATCGGCGAACACCAGCAGTATTGCGCCAACACCCAGGCAGGCTGCCCATGGGCCGTTTTCTTCGCAGAGGAAAATTGCCAGCAACGTCGCAATCACCACGGCAAGTGCGCGGCACAGGGTGTTGCAGAGAATCAGGCTGTCGAGCGGGAAGCTCAGCTTCGCCAGCGGTTTATCGCTGGCGCGCGAGGCGGTGCGTTGCGCGAGCAGTTGCTGTTGCGCGATTTCGACGGCAGTAAACAGCCCTGACCATAAAATCAGCAGGACAAATACCGCGAGCATCGGCCCTATGGGCAAACCGTCCATTTATGCCGCCCGTCAGATGTGCAGGATGTATTCACGAACCAGTTTGCTGCCGAAATACGCCAACATCAGCAGGCAGAAACCGGCGAGGGTCCAGCGAATCGCCTTGTGACCGCGCCAGCCGAGACGGTTGCGGCCCCACAGCAGCACGCTGAACACGATCCAGGCCAGGCACGCCAGCAGGGTCTTGTGCACCAGATGCTGGGCGAACAGGTTCTCGACGAACAGCCAGCCGGAGATCAGCGACAGCGACAGCAGCGTCCAGCCGGCCCAGAGGAAACCGAACAACAGGCTTTCCATGGTTTGCAGCGGCGGGAAGTTCTTGATCAGTCCGGACGGGTGCTTGTGCTTGAGCTGGTGATCTTGCACCAGTAGCAGCAAGGCCTGGAACACCGCGATGGTGAACATGCCGTACGCAAGGATCGACAACAGAATGTGCGCGAGGATGCCCGGCTCTTCATCGATGATCTGCACCGTACCGGTCGGCGCGAATTGCGCCAGCAGTACGGTGATGGCGCCGAGCGGGAACAGCAGCACCAGCAGGTTTTCCACGGGGATCCGCGAGCAGGCGATCAGCGTCAGCGCGATGACCGCCGCGGCAATCAGGCTGGAGGCGCTGAAAAAATCCAGGCCCAGACCAATCGGGGTCAGCAAATGCGTGAGCAGGCTGGCGGCGTGGGCCACCACGGCGAAGGCGCCGAGGCTAACCAACAGGCGCTTGTTCGCCTTGGCGCCAGTGGCCAAGCGGGTGCTCTGATAAAGGGTCGCAGCGGCATATAGAAGGGCGGCGGCGAGGGTGGTCAGCAAACTGGGTGACAAGGGGAGCATAAATCCTGTTAGGCAAGCCCGAAAGGGGCTGAGTTTGGCATAGAACCGCCATCGCACGAAAGACTCAGGAAGCTGACAGCGAGGTGTCCGCCAGCCGCAGTCTTCGCTATAATCCGCGACCTGCCCACGCCGCAGGCTCGCCGAGCACATGTTGATTCCGGTCTGGGCCGCCATTATCCCGGTCTACAAAGGGCCTGAAAGGATCGCGCAATGTTTGAAAACTTAACCGACCGTCTCTCGCAGACGCTGCGCCATGTCACCGGCAAGGCGAAGCTGACCGAGGACAATATCAAAGACACCCTGCGTGAAGTGCGCATGGCGTTGCTCGAAGCCGACGTCGCCCTGCCGGTGGTCAAGGACTTCGTCAATTCGGTCAAGGAGCGCGCTGTCGGCACCGAGGTGTCGCGCAGCCTGACGCCGGGCCAGGCGTTCGTGAAGATCGTCCAGGCCGAACTCGAAAGCCTGATGGGCGCGGCCAACGAAGATTTGAACCTGAGCGCTGTGCCGCCAGCCGTCATTCTGATGGCCGGTCTGCAAGGTGCGGGTAAAACCACCACCGCTGGCAAACTGGCGCGCTTCCTTAAAGAGCGCAAGAAGAAGTCGGTCATGGTCGTGTCGGCGGACGTTTACCGTCCTGCGGCTATTAAACAGCTGGAAACCCTGGCCAACGACATCGGCGTGACGTTCTTCCCGTCCGACCTGAGCCAGAAGCCGGTCGACATCGCCACCGCCGCTATTAAAGAAGCAAAACTGAAATTCATCGACGTGGTCATCGTCGATACCGCCGGTCGTCTGCACATCGACGAAGAGATGATGGGCGAGATCAAGGCGCTGCACGCCGCGATCAACCCGGTCGAAACCCTGTTCGTGGTCGACGCCATGACCGGTCAGGACGCGGCCAACACGGCCAAGGCCTTCGGTGATGCCCTGCCGCTGACCGGTGTGATTCTGACCAAGGTCGACGGCGACGCCCGTGGCGGTGCCGCACTATCGGTGCGCGCCATCACCGGCAAGCCGATCAAGTTCATCGGTATGGGCGAGAAGAGCGAAGCGCTCGATCCGTTCCACCCTGAGCGTATCGCTTCGCGGATTCTCGGCATGGGCGACGTGCTCAGCCTGATCGAACAGGCTGAAGCGACCCTCGATAAAGACAAGGCCGACAAACTGGCCAAGAAGCTGAAGAAGGGCAAGGGCTTCGACCTCGAAGACTTCCGCGATCAGCTGCAACAGATGAAGAACATGGGCGGCCTCGGCGGGCTCATGGACAAACTGCCGAGCATCGGCGGCGTCAACCTGTCGCAAATGGGCAATGCCCAGAACGCCGCAGAGAAGCAATTCAAACAGATGGAAGCCATCATCAACTCCATGACCCCGGCCGAGCGCCGTGACCCTGAGCTGATCAGCGGTTCGCGCAAGCGCCGGATCGCCATGGGTTCCGGCACTCAGGTGCAGGACATCGGTCGCTTGATCAAGCAGCACAAGCAGATGCAGAAGATGATGAAGAAATTCTCCGCCAAGGGCGGAATGGCGAAAATGATGCGCGGCATGGGCGGAATGTTGCCCGGCGGCGGCATGCCGAAAATGTAAGGTGTCCCGTCTCACCCATTCTGCTCGCCAAAAATGAGCGAAACGGGTGAGACAGGACACCAAGACTTCGCCGGTCGTCGCACCGGCGCAGACCCTGCAAGGACGCAGGATCAACAGCAAACCCGCACTCGGCGGGAGCTGACTGGCCGTTTTCATCGACGGCTCTATATGCAGATCTGCACGGCATGCCATAGGCGCCGGAAAAAGTCATTTGCAAAAGTCCGGATATTCCTTAGAATATGCGGCCTTTCGGGCACCCATGCCCGCTGTGCATTTAGATTTGCAGCACCGACTACAGGAACGATGTTCACATGCTAACAATCCGTCTTGCCCTTGGCGGCTCCAAAAAGCGCCCGTTTTACCACCTGACCGTAACCGACTCGCGTAACCCGCGTGACGGCTCCCACAAAGAACAGGTTGGCTTCTTCAACCCTGTTGCCCGTGGTCAGGAAATCCGTCTGTCCGTGAACCAAGAGCGCGTAGCCTACTGGCTGAGCGTTGGTGCACAGCCTTCTGAGCGTGTTGCTCAGTTGCTGAAGGAATCTGCAAAGGCTGCGGCCTGAGCAATATGAACGCGACGCCTGCTGTTGCCGATGATTTGATCGTTATTGGCAAAATTTATTCTGTTCATGGCGTTCGCGGCGAAGTGAAGGTTTATTCCTTTACTGATCCGACTGAAAACCTGTTGCAGTACAAAACCTGGACGCTCAAGCGTGAAGGCAATGTCAAACAGGTCGAGCTGGTCAGTGGACGCGGGAGCGATAAGTTCCTGGTCGCAAAGCTCAAGGGTCTTGATGATCGTGAAGAAGCTCGTCTTCTGGCCGGTTATGAGATCTGCGTGCCGCGCAACCTGTTCCCTGAATTGACCGACGGCGAGTACTACTGGTACCAGCTGGAAGGTCTGAAGGTTATCGATCAACTGGGGCAAATGCTCGGGAAAGTCGATCATCTTCTGGAAACCGGCGCCAATGATGTAATGGTAGTCAAGCCTTGCGCTGGCAGCCTGGATGATCGCGAACGCTTGTTGCCCTATACGGCGCAATGTGTGTTGGCCGTTGACCTGGCCGCGGGCGAGATGAAGGTGGATTGGGACGCGGACTTCTAAGCGTGGCTAACTTGCGCGTAGAAGTGATCAGTTTGTTTCCCGAGATGTTTTCCGCCATCGGCGACTACGGCATCACCAGTCGAGCGGTCAAACAGGGGCTCTTGCAGCTGACCTGTTGGAACCCGCGGGATTACACGACGGATCGGCATCACACTGTGGACGATCGCCCGTTTGGCGGTGGTCCGGGCATGGTGATGAAGATCAAGCCCCTGGAAGATGCTCTGGTTCAGGCCAAGGCAGCAGCCGGGGAGGCGGCGAAGGTGATTTACCTGTCCCCCCAAGGCCGTCAACTGAATCAGTCGGCGGTACGCGAGCTGGCACAATCGGATGCATTGATCCTGATTGCCGGCCGTTATGAAGGCATTGACGAGCGCTTTATTGAGGCTCATGTCGATGAAGAGTGGTCGATTGGCGACTATGTACTGTCTGGCGGCGAGCTGCCGGCGATGGTCCTGATCGATGCGGTTACACGACTGCTGCCTGGAGCTTTAGGGCATGCGGATTCCGCTGAGGAAGATTCCTTTACGGATGGTCTGCTGGATTGCCCGCACTACACCCGACCTGAGGTGTATGCGGATCAGCGTGTTCCCGACGTGTTGCTGAGTGGCAATCACGCGCATATCCGGCGTTGGCGTTTACAGCAGTCCCTTGGTAGGACCTTTGAACGACGCGCCGATCTTCTGGAAAGCCGCTCGCTTTCTGGAGAAGAGAAGAAGCTGCTCGAGGAATACATCCGCGAGCGGGACGATAGTTAACAACGTATCGATGGTAGATCGAACGATTTACCTTAGGAGCACAGCATGACCAACAAAATCATCCTTGCACTCGAAGCAGAGCAGATGACCAAAGAAATCCCTACCTTCGCCCCAGGCGACACTATTGTCGTTCAGGTGAAAGTGAAGGAAGGCGATCGTTCCCGTCTGCAAGCGTTCGAAGGCGTTGTAATCGCCAAGCGTAACCGCGGCGTGAACAGTGCGTTCACCGTTCGTAAAATCTCCAACGGTGTTGGCGTAGAACGTACTTTCCAGACCTACTCCCCGCAGATCGACAGCATGGCTGTTAAACGTCGCGGTGACGTACGTAAAGCCAAGCTGTACTACCTGCGCGACCTGTCGGGTAAAGCAGCTCGCATCAAGGAAAAACTGGCTTAAGTCCAGCTTCCGATGCAGAAAAAAGCAGCCTACGGGCTGCTTTTTTGTTGCCTGCAATAAAACTGCCCCCATCCTGTAGGAGCTGCCGAAGGCTGCGATCTTTTGATCTTGCTTGTATTCGGAAGCCAGATATCGAGTCTATTTCATGACCACCCGCGACCAGGAAATCCAGCGCCGCACCGAACTCTCGGTGACTCGCGTAACCAAGGCTGTCTTCCCGCCGACCACCAACCACCACAACACCCTGTTCGGCGGCACTGCGCTGGCGTGGATGGATGAGGTGTCGTTCATTACCGCCACACGCTTTTGCAGATTGCCACTGGTGACCGTGTCCACCGACCGTATCGACTTCAACCACGCGATCCCGGCCGGCTCCATCGTTGAACTGGTCGGGAAGGTAATCAAGGTCGGCAATACCAGCCTCAAGGTCGAGGTAGAAGTCTTTGTTGAGAGCATGAGCTGTGATGGCCGCGAGAAGGCGATTCATGGGCAGTTCAGCTTTGTTGCCATTGATGATGACAAGCGGCCGGTGCCGGTGCTGCCGGGTTTTGCGGCCTGATCTGATATCGAGTCGCGCCATTCGCGAGCAGGCTCGCTCCCACAGGTTCTTTGCCGGACACAAATGTTATGTTCACCCCGATCACTGTGGGAGCGAGCCTGCTCGCGAAGGCGTCAGCTCAGGCGCCGCTGGCCTCAGGCTGAATCAACGCCAGAAGCGTCCATCCCGCCCCAGGCTTTACCGCCGTCTCCGGCGTCACCACATGCACCCAGCCGCTGTCATCACGCATGAACAACAACGTGGCGCGATTGCCATGCAGTGCGCGGTAATCCTCCCATCCGAAACCATCTGTCAGCGTCGTGCTGTACAGCTCAGCCCCCTGACCCATCTGACTGGCCAGCTTCGCGTAAGTAAACGCCTCGCTGCCCAACTGATTGCCTCGATGTTCCAGACTCGCCCGATGTTTATCGCTGCGCCGACTCTCATGACCGCTGGCCAGACCGAACAAACGCTGATGCCCAAAGTCATGACGGAACCGCATCGCCGCCAGAGTATTGAGTTCGCCTGACGGCGACAGCGCCAGCAGATGCCCCAGCCCGACCAGATCCAGATGCGCATCGGCATGTTGCGAGGCCGGATTGCCAAAGTACGTCGGCAACCCTTCCATGCGCGCCGCACGAATATTCTCCCAGCTCGAATCGGTCAGCAGCACGCGGCTGCCCAGTTGCTGCAGCGATTTGCCCAACTCCCGCGCCGGGCCGTTCGCGCCGACAATCAGGAAGCCGCTCGGCGCGGGTTCCGCGACTTTCAGCAAGCGTGCCAGCGGTCGTGCAGTCGCGCTCTGCAGCACAACGGTGCCGATAATCACCGCAAACGTCAGCGGCACCAGCAGTAACGCGCCCTCGTGACCGGCCTCATGCAGACGAATCGCAAAAATCGCCGAAACCGCCGCCGCAACGATCCCGCGTGGCGCAATCCAGCACAATAGCGCTCGCTCTCGCCAGCTCAGGCTGGACCCGGCAGTGCTCAGCAGCACGTTCAGCGGCCGGGCGATTAACTGAATCACCAACAGCAGAATCAGCACCAGCGGCCCCAGTCCGATCAGGGCATACAGATCCAGGCGCGCCGCCAACAGAATGAACAACCCGGAAATCAGCAGCACGCTGAGGTTTTCCTTGAAGTGCAGGATGTGCCGTACATCCACGCCCTTCATGTTCGCCAGCCACATGCCCATCAATGTCACCGCCAACAGTCCCGACTCGTGCATCACGGTGTTCGAAGCAATGAAAATCCCCAGCACCGCTGCCAGCGAAGCGAGGTTATGCAGATACTCCGGCAGCCATTGCCGGCGAATCACCGTACCGAGCAGCCAGCCACCGACAACGCCGAACACCGCGCCGCAGAGAATCACGCCGCCAAAGGTGAACAGACTCTGCTTGAGGCCATGCCCTTCAGCGCTGGCAATGATGAAGCTGTAGACCACCACAGCGAGGAGGGCGCCGATCGGGTCGATGACGATGCCTTCCCAGCGCAGAATGTTGGCGATCGAGGCTTTCGGTCGCACCACGCGCAGCATCGGCACAATCACGGTCGGGCCGGTGACCAGCGTCAGGCTGCCGAACAGGATGGCCAGCATCCAGTCGAAGCCGAGCAGGAAGTGTGTAGCGACGGCGATGACGATCCAGGTCGAAATCGCACCGATGGTCACCAGGCGATGAACCACACTGCCGATCTCTTTCCACTCCGACAGGTGCAGGGTCAGGCTACCTTCGAACAGAATCAGCGCCACCGCCAGCGACACCAACGGCATCAGCAGCGGCCCGAACATTTCCTGCGGATCGAGCCAGCCGAGCACCGGGCCGACCAGAATGCCGGTCAGCAACAGAAACAGAATCGCCGGCAGCTTCAGGCGCCAAGCCAGCCATTGGCAACCCAGCGCCGCTGCGCCGATCCCGCCAAACGCCAAGAGAATTTGCTGCTCGTTCATTGATGCTCCCTGTTCCTTGAATTAGCCGGCTATGAAAGACTAGCGCCCATTCCTACAGTTCACTCTACATTTGCGCACAGTCCATGAGGCTGTGTGTCTTGAGCGCCCATGCCTGCCATCGACCATCCGCTGATTGACCAATTCCTCGACGCTCTATGGCTGGAGAAAGGCCTGTCCGATAATACCCGCGGCGCTTATCGCAGCGACCTGGCGCTGTTCAATGGCTGGTTGCAGGAGAAAAATCTGCAGCTGATCAACGCCGGTCGCGAGCTGATCCTCGATCATTTGGCCTGGCGATTGGAGCAGAACTACAAGCCGCGCTCCACAGCCAGATTCCTCTCCGGGGTGCGTGGCTTTTATCGCTATCTGCTGCGGGAAAAGCTGATCAGCGTCGACCCGACGTTGCGCGTCGACATGCCGCAACTCGGTAGGCCGTTGCCTAAGTCGCTGTCGGAAGCCGACGTCGAAGCCCTGCTCAAAGCACCGGATCTGAGCGAAGCGATCGGCCAGCGTGACCGCGCCATGCTTGAAGTGCTGTACGCATGCGGTTTGCGGGTGACGGAACTGGTCAGTCTGACGCTGGAGCAGGTCAATTTGCGCCAGGGCGTGTTGCGAGTGATGGGCAAGGGCAGCAAGGAGCGGCTGGTGCCGATGGGCGAGGAGGCGATTGTCTGGATCGAGCGTTATATGCGTGATGGCCGTGGCGAACTGCTTGGCGGCCGGCCAAGTGATGTGCTGTTCCCCAGTCAGCGCGGCGAGCAGATGACCCGCCAGACCTTCTGGCACAGGATCAAGCATCAGGCCAAGGTCGCGGGCATCGGCAAGTCGTTGTCGCCGCACACCTTGCGTCACGCGTTTGCCACGCACCTGCTCAACCACGGCGCGGATTTGCGCGTGGTGCAGATGCTGCTCGGCCACAGCGACCTGTCCACCACGCAGATCTACACCCACGTCGCCCGCGCTCGATTGCAGGATCTGCACGCCAAACACCATCCAAGAGGTTAACTCCATACCTTCCCCTGTAGGAGTTGCCGAAGGCTGCGATCTTTTGATCTTAAAAACAAAATCAAAAGATCGCAGCCTTCGGCAGCTCCTACATAAAGCGGTGTGATCTATGGCGACAGGCGCATTCGGCCACCGTGGCCTTATGTGTTAGGCTTTGCCGGTTTGCACGATGGACGGTTATGACCCGGTGTTCCGGCACGGGCGTTCTGATCGTTCCATTTGTCCGCCTTCAGGAGTTCTCATGCGTCTGACCCAGATTTTCGCCGCCGCAGCCATTGCGTTGGTCAGCACCTTTGCCGTCGCCGATGACGCGGCCGACAAAGCCATTCGTCAAAGCCTGGAAAAACTCGAACTCGAGGTTCCGGTAGAAAGCATCAGCGCCAGCCCGTTGCCGGGCATGTACGAAGTCAAGCTCAAGGGCAGCCGCGTGCTCTACGCCAGCGCCGACGGCCAGTACATCGTTCAGGGTTACCTGTTCCAGCTCAAGGACGGCAAACCGGTCAACCTGACCGAGAAGACCGAACGCCTGGGCATCTCCAAACTGATCAATGCCATCCCAGTGGCCGAAACCGTGGTTTATCCGGCCGTGGGCGAAACCAAATCGCACATCACCGTGTTCACCGACACCACCTGCCCGTACTGCCACAAACTGCACGCCGAAGTGCCTGAGCTGAACAAGCGCGGCATTGAAGTGCGCTACGTCGCGTTCCCGCGCCAGGGTCTGAACTCGCCGGGCGATGAGCAGCTGCAAGCCGTGTGGTGCTCGAAAGACAAGAAAGCCGCGATGGACAAAATGGTCGATGGCAAGGAAATCAAGGCCGCCAAGTGCGATAACCCGGTTTCCAAACAGTTCGCCCTCGGTCAGTCGATCGGCGTGAACGGCACACCGGCCATCGTTTTGGCTGACGGACAAGTGATTCCGGGCTACCAGCCTGCGCCACAAGTCGCCAAACTGGCGCTGGGCGCGAAGTAATTCGTATCGTCACGGTCAGCCGTGACGATCATGGTCCGGCAGCAGCATCGCCGGGCCATTAATAGAGAGCCGCGAGCACGCGGTTGTTTTCCGGCCGACCCCGCGTCGGCCGTTTTATGGGGAGTTCACAGTGAATCCGGTCAAAGTAGGCATCTGTGGGTTAGGGACCGTCGGTGGCGGTACCTTCAACGTACTTCAGCGCAACGCCGAGGAAATCGCTCGTCGTGCCGGGCGTGGAATCGAAGTGGCACAAATTGCCATGCGCACGCCAAAGCCTCAGTTCCAGACGACCGGTATTGCGATTACCAACGATGTCTTCGAAGTGGCCACGAACCCTGAGATCGACATCGTCATAGAGCTGATGGGCGGCTACACCGTTGCCCGCGAGCTGGTACTCAAGGCCATCGAGAATGGCAAGCATGTGGTCACCGCGAACAAGGCTCTGATTGCCGTTCACGGTAATGAAATTTTCGCCAAGGCACGCGAGAAAGGCGTGATCGTGGCGTTCGAAGCGGCCGTGGCCGGTGGCATTCCGGTGATCAAGGCGATCCGTGAAGGCCTGTCCGCCAACCGCATCAACTGGGTCGCCGGGATCATCAACGGCACCGGTAACTTTATCCTCACCGAAATGCGCGAGAAGGGCCGTACCTTCGAAGACGTGTTGGCCGAAGCTCAGGCACTGGGTTACGCCGAAGCCGATCCGACTTTCGACGTTGAGGGCATCGACGCCGCGCACAAGCTGACGATCCTGGCCTCCATCGCGTTCGGCATTCCGCTGCAGTTCGACAAGGCTTACACCGAAGGCATCACCAAGTTGACCACCGCTGACGTGAATTACGCCGAAGCGCTGGGCTATCGGATCAAGCACCTCGGTGTGGCGCGCAGCACCGCCGCCGGTATCGAGTTGCGCGTACACCCGACGCTGATCCCGGCCGATCGTCTGATCGCCAACGTCAACGGCGTGATGAACGCGGTGATGGTCAACGGTGACGCCGCCGGTTCGACGCTGTTCTACGGTGCTGGCGCCGGCATGGAGCCAACCGCTTCGTCGGTGATCGCCGACCTGGTCGATGTGGTTCGCGCCATGACCTCCGACCCGGAAAACCGTGTACCGCACCTGGCCTTCCAGCCGGATTCGCTGTCGGCCCATCCGATCCTGCCGATCGAAGCCTGCGAAAGCGCTTACTACCTGCGCATTCAGGCCAAGGACCATCCGGGCGTTCTCGCTCAGGTGGCGAGCATCCTCTCGGAGCGCGGCATCAACATCGAGTCGATCATGCAGAAGGAAGTCGAGGAACACGACGGTCTGGTACCGATGATCCTGCTGACCCACCGTGTGGTCGAGCAGCGCATCAACGACGCCATCGCCGCCCTCGAAGCGCTGGCCGGCGTCAACGGTCCGGTTGTGCGGATCCGCGTCGAGCACCTGAACTAAGTTGTTGTCCTGCACCGGCCCCGTGAACGGGGCCGTTGTTGTGAACACTCTCCATTGGAGTCAGTCATGCGTTACATCAGTACCCGCGGCCAGGCACCGGCCCTGAATTTCGAAGACGTCCTGCTGGCCGGTCTCGCCACCGATGGCGGTCTGTACGTTCCGGAAAACCTGCCACGTTTCACCCAGGAAGAGATCGCTTCCTGGGCTGGCCTGCCGTATCACGAACTGGCCTTCCGGGTGATGCGCCCGTTCGTCACCGGCAGCATTCCGGACGCCGATTTCAAAAAGATTCTCGAAGAAACCTACGGCGTGTTCTCGCACAACGCCGTGGCGCCGCTGCGTCAGCTGAATGGCAATGAATGGGTGCTGGAGCTGTTCCATGGCCCAACCCTGGCGTTCAAGGACTTCGCTCTGCAACTGCTCGGTCGCTTGCTCGACTACGTGCTGGAAAAACGCGGCGAGCGCGTCGTCATCGTTGGCGCCACCTCCGGTGATACCGGTTCGGCCGCCATCGAAGGCTGCAAGCACTGCGAAAACGTCGACATCTTCATCCTGCACCCGCACAACCGCGTGTCCGAAGTGCAGCGTCGTCAGATGACCACGATCTTCGGCGAGAACATCCACAACATCGCCATCGAAGGCAACTTCGATGACTGCCAGGAAATGGTCAAGGCGAGCTTCGCCGACCAGAGCTTCCTCAAAGGCACGCGTCTGGTGGCGGTGAACTCGATCAACTGGGCGCGGATCATGGCCCAGATCGTCTACTACTTCCACGCCGCCCTGCAGTTGGGCGGTCCGGCGCGTTCGGTGTCGTTCTCGGTGCCGACCGGCAACTTCGGCGATATCTTCGCCGGTTACCTGGCACGCAACATGGGCCTGCCGATCAACCAGTTGATCGTCGCCACCAATCGCAACGACATTCTGCACCGCTTCATGAGCGGCAATCAGTACGTCAAGGACACCCTGCACGCCACGCTGTCGCCGTCGATGGACATCATGGTTTCGTCGAACTTCGAACGCCTGCTGTTCGACCTGCACGGTCGCAACGGCGCAGCAATCGCCGGTCTGATGGATTCGTTCAAGCAGGGCGGCGGTTTCAGCGTCGAGCAAGAGCGCTGGACTGAAGCGCGCAAACTGTTCGACTCGCTGGCCGTAGACGATGCGCAGACTTGCGAGACCATCGCCGAAGTCTACGAGCAGACCGGCGAAGTGCTGGATCCGCACACCGCCATTGGCGTCAAAGCTGCGCGCGAATGTCGTCGCAGCCTGGACATTCCAATGGTCATCCTCGGTACCGCGCACCCGGTAAAATTCCCGGATGCGGTGGAGAAAGCCGGTGTAGGAAAAGCGCTCGAGCTACCTGCACATCTTTCTGATTTGTTTGAGCGAAACGAGCGCTGCACCGTTTTGCCAAACGAGCTGAAAGCCGTGCAAGCCTTTGTCAGCCAGCATGGCAACCGCGGCAAGCCGCTTTGAGCCATTAAAAGCTGTCACATTTTGAAGCCCGTCTCCTGACGGGCTTTTTTGTTTCTGCTGCCACACTGCTCGGGTTTTCACCCATGAAGGACGGGTGAGTCGATCACGAAGGAAGTGGCAATGCTGTTTTATAGAGGTTTGAAACCGGCACTGGGTGTATTGTTTTTGTTCGGATTGTTGGCGTTGATGCGCTGCAGCATGGCGGCGCAATTGGCGCTGCACGCTGATGCCGTGACGTCCAGAGTCCAGCCCATCGAACTGGCTCCACACGAGCGTCAATGGATTCGCGACAACCCCAAGGTGACGGTGACGTCGGTGCAGTACCCGTTGTATCTGTTTCAGGATGAGCACGGGCAGTGGAGCGGCTTGAACAACGACGTGCTCAAGCGCATAACGGCGATGACCGGGCTGCAGTTTGAGCATCAGGAGTCGTTCTCAACGGATCACATGCTCGAGCGCCTGGAGAGCGCAGCGGCCGATATCAGTACAACCTTGGCCATGAGCGAGGAGCGCAAGGCATTCCTCGATTACAGCCACGCGTTCGGTGGCGCTGGCTGGGTGTTTGTCGGCCGCGCCGACGCACCTCGGCTGGATGCTTTCGAGCAGTTGAGTAAACGGGTGCTGGTGCTGCCGGCCCGGCATGCGCTGGAGGACATGATCAGGCGTGACTTTCCTTCGATCGAGATTCGCTCGGTCAAGACCTACGCCGAAGCACGGGCACTGGTCGAAAGTGGCGATGCCTACGCCACTATCGAAAACGAAATCGGCGCACAGCTTTACCCGCTGGGTTTGCTCAAGGTCGGCGGTCTGGTCGAAGGCAAATGGGAAGCGGATAACCTGGCCGTACGCAAAGGCATGCCAGTGCTTCTGAGTATTCTCAACAAGGCCCTTGAAGCGTTTCCCGCAGCGGAACTGCGGGCGATCCGCCTGAAATGGCTGGAAGGTATTGCACCGGCGCCCGTGCCTTCAGTCTGGCAGCAAATGCTTGAATGGGGTTGCTGGGGCATGGTCGGGCTTGGCGTGTTCGGCCTGCTGTCGCTGATATGGAATCGGCGTCTGGCCGCCGTGATCAAACTGCGGCGCGCGGCGGAAAAGGATCTCGGCGATCAACTGGCATTTCAGCATGCGTTGATCGACTCCATGCCGGATCCGGTGTTTGTCCGTGATCTTCAAGGGCGACTGATCATGTGCAATCGTAGCTATGAGGAGGCCCTGTCGGTTCGATTGGATCAGGTGCTGGGGCGCTTGCTGATCGAGGTCAACGCGCTGCCCGAAGCGACGGCGCTGATGTTGCACGATGAATTCATGGTGCAGTTGCGCACGCGCAAATCGCGTTTCAGCAAACGGCGATTGCAGTTCAAGAGTGGCCCCCGTGAGGTCTATCAGTGGACGGTGCCGTTTTACAGCGCCGACGGCAAACTGCGGGGGCTTTTGGGCGGTTGGACAGACATCACTCAGCGCCGTACAGAGAGCGGGTGTCGATGTCTGCAATGAAGATGGGAAATGTCCTATAAGACGCGACTACTTTTCCGATGGGAGGCTTAGGACGGCTGCCCTAGAGTGACAACAACTGCGGTGAGAGTCCGCGATTGTCGCTCCAGAGGTCGCTTATGCGCTCGCTTAAAGTCCTGATACTTGAACCCAATCCGTTCCAGCTGATGGCATTGCATCAAATGCTCAATGCCATTGGCATCTACGACGTACTGACGGCGCCGTCGCTGGCTTCGGCGCTGTCTTCGCTGGACCATCGCGGTGCGGTCGACATCGCTATTTGCGATCCGCAACTCAAGGGCGGCGATGGCCTGGCACTGATCCATCATCTGGCGGTTCAGCATGAGGCGCGTGCGCTGATCCTGCTGGGAACGGTGGCTTCGAGCTTGCTGAACGATCTCGAACCCTTGCTGTGCGAACACCGCTTGCGGCTGTTGGGGCGCCTGCAAACGCCGGTGTCGGCGGTGTTGATGCGCGGTTTGCTCGACAGTTACCTGATCGCTGCTTCGCCACCCGTGCGGGGTTGACCGGGACGGTTATTTTTCTGTCATCTTCGCCGTGCATGCTCTGACAGACCGGTGACACTCCAGAAACGGGGTAGTCGGTATGCAGAACTTTCTTCTCGGGCCGGTGGTCATTTATTGTGAACACGCCCCAGGCACACAGTTTTCGGACTATTGAGTGGAGATCGAGATGGAAAGTATCAGTCTATTGCTCGGTGAGGCTCTGAGCCCGTATCAGGTTTCGTTGTCTCCAAACGGTTCCCATGGCGAATGCCTGGTGACCTTGAAGAACAGCAGCGGCGCCATTGTGGTGGAACGCGAATTCAATCAGGCACAACTGAGCGACAAGCGCCAACTGACCGATGTCGTTGACGGTTTGCACCGCGACGTTCTGATTGCTGAAGGACGGCTGGAACCGTGTGTGATCGCGGCATTGCGCAACGCAGCACTGGACAAATGTGCGGCGTTGTAAAGATGAAATATTTTTTGTGGGAACCTTCCTGCATCCCTGTCAGTCAGACCCCATAACAGCAGGATCAAGCATTGTGCTCCGGTGCTTGTCGCTTGCTGCTACGGGTCTTTATGTAGGCCACGTTTAACCCCGAGTCGTCTCCCCACTTCTCGGGGTTTCTTTTGTCCGGCGTTTGCCTATTGCGCTGCCTGGTGCTCGAAAAATGTGCGGGCTTCTTCGAGATAATCCTCACGTCGGTCGGTGTCCAGCCAGGCGGCATAGAGCTGATTGAGATGGTCATGGGGCAGGGTGCGCAGCAGTTGGTTGATCTCGCTGATGGCCTGGCGTCCCTGGGTGGTGTCGGAACACGCCACGTAGCCTGAGAGATATTTTCCCGTGCCGCGAATCGGATAAAACTCCAGCTCATCCTCGGCGATCTGCGCCTGCCTGGCCTGATAGCGGATTTCCGGCCAGTAACCCAGCACCACCTGCAACCGGCCCAGACGCTGCATCGACAGCAGATTGGTCAGCGCATCGTTACCGTAATGGGGCGTCAGTGCGCCGCTGGGGGCCTGATGCAGAATGTTGTCGATAAATTCGCCATAACTGCGCTCAGCGACCACGCCGACTTTTCTGTCGGTGGCGGTCAGCAACGCCGACAGGTCGACTTCGCCGTTCACCAGATAAGGTTCAAGGACCGAGCGATCTTGCTGGCGCACCACCAGGCCGTTGCTCACGGCGCGAATCGCCGGGATCGAATACGCCACCCACTGTGCGCGCTCTTTGTTCCACAGCAGCGCGGGGTCACAGGCAAACGGGTTTTCATGAAGCATCTGCAGACCACGGGCGCGATTGACCCGCATCAGCGTGTGTTCGTACTGCGGCATGCCGGCGATCAGCAACGGCATCAGTTGATCGATCACACCCTGGCCCTTTTTCGGGCCTTCGAAAATGGTCAGTGGCGGCAGGTCACGCAGCAACCAGATCAGCGTCGGTTTCGCCTGCGCGCCAGTCGACAGCATGAGCAAAAACAACAGGCCGAACAGCCGCCACGTCCACCAGTGATGGGCGCGGTTGGTGTGCGATGTATGCCGGTGTTTCAGCTTAAATGGCTCCGTCTTCGCGCAACTTGGCGATCTGTCTCTCGTCGTAGCCAAGGTCGTGAAGTACCTGCGCATTGTGTTCACCCAGTTGCGGTCCGACCCATTCTGAACTACCCGGTGTCTCAGAGAGTTTCGGCACAATGCCCGGCATCTTGAAGTCTTTGCCGTCAGGCAGCTTGGCGTGCAGGAACATCTCTCGGGCCAGGTACTGTGGATCGTTGAACATGTCCTCGGCACTGAAGATCCGGCTGGCCGGCACCTCGGCCTGATTGAGCAGGTCGAGCACGCTTTGCAGCGGCAGCGAATTGACCCAGCGATCAATCACGCCATACAGCTCGTCGCGGCGATTATCGCGGCCGTCATTGCTGGCCAGTGTCGGATCGTTGGCCAGATCTTCGCGGCCGATGATCAGCATGAAGCGTTTGAAGATTGCATCGCCATTGGCGCCGATTTGCACGTGTTTGCCGTCGGCGCTGGTGTGAATAGAAGAGGGTGTAATGCCCGGCATGATGTTGCCGGTGCGCTCGCGGATAAAGCCGAACACGTCGAACTCCGGCACCATGCTTTCCATCATCGCAAAAATGGCTTCATACAACGCCACATCGACAACCTGACCGGTGCCACCGTTGACTTCGCGATGACGCAGCGCCATCAGTGCGCCGATCACACCCCACAGTGCGGCAATCGAATCGCCGATGGAAATCCCGGTACGCACCGGTGGCCGGTCCTCGAAACCGGTGATGTAACGCAAACCGCCCATGGACTCGCCGACCGCGCCGAAGCCCGGTTGATCTTTCATCGGCCCGGTCTGACCGAAACCGGACAGCCGGACCATCACCAGTTTCGGGTTCAAGGCATGCAGGGTTTCCCAGCTCAGGCCAAGCTTTTCCAGTACGCCGGGGCGGAAGTTCTCGATGAGAATGTCGGCTTCACTGAGGAGTTTTTTCAGGATCGCCAGACCTTCAGGGTGTTTGAGGTTCAGCGTCAGTGATTTCTTGTTGCGCGCCTGGACGAACCACCACAGCGACGTGCCTTCGTACAGTTTTCGCCATTTGCGCAAGGGATCACCGCCGTCGGGCGATTCGATCTTGATCACTTCGGCACCGAACTCGCCGCAAATGCGCGAGGCAAAAGGCCCGGCAATCAATGTACCCAATTCAATGACTTTCAGACCCGAGAGCGGTTTGCTGGTGAACGGCATGCGAAATCCTGTAGGACAAAGGCTGAGCAGATACAGCGTTTTAACATAGCCGGCTGTCAGACGCCGCAGCTTGATCGCCATCAATTCGATGATTGCCTACCGCATCGGTTAGACTTGCCGACTTTCCTCGTATCAAGAAGCCCGTTCATGGCCCAGCCGTCCACTACCTATAAATTTGAACTGAACCTCACCGACCTCGACCGCAGTGTCTACGAGAGCGTCAAGCAGACCATCGCCCGTCACCCTTCGGAAACCGAAGAGCGCATGACCGTGCGACTGCTGGCCTACGCTCTCTGGTACAACGAGCAGTTGTCGTTCGGCCGTGGTCTGTCAGACGTGGATGAACCTGCGCTGTGGGAAAAGAGCCTGGATGATCGTGTTCTGCACTGGATCGAAGTCGGCCAGCCAGACGCCGACCGTCTGACCTGGTGCTCGCGTCGCACCGAGCGCACCAGCCTGCTGGCCTACGGCAGCCTGCGTGTCTGGGAAACCAAGGTGATCCCGGCGATCAAGAACCTGAAAAACGTCAACATCGCTGCTGTCCCGCAAGAAGTGCTGGAAACCCTGGCCAAGGACATGCCCCGCGTTATCAAGTGGGACGTGATGATCAGCGAAGGGACGATCTTCGTCACCGACGACCGTGGTCAGCACGAAGTCCAGTTGCAATGGCTGCAAGGTGAGCGCGGCTGATCCCGCGTCACCACCGGAATAATCCCACGTAATCAAGAGAAGTCTCCGTCACCCCATGCGTATCGAACCTCGTCAACTGCCTGCCACTCTGCCTTTTCTCGGTGATCTGCCGCCGCTGTTGACCCGCTTGTACGCGGCGCGGGGCGTGCAGTCCGAGGCAGAGCTGGACAAGAGCCTGGCGCGGTTGATCCCGTTCCAGCAACTCAAAGGCATAGACGCAGCGGTAGACCTGCTGGTGACGGCGCTGGAACAACGTCAGCGCATCCTCATCGTCGGCGACTTCGATGCGGACGGCGCGACGGCCAGCACTGTCGGCATGCTCGGTTTGCGCTTGCTCGGTGCGGCGCACGTCGATTATCTGGTGCCGAACCGTTTCGAGTATGGCTACGGCCTGACCCCGGAAATCGTCGAAGTTGCGCTGACCCGCGAGCCGCAATTGCTGATCACCGTCGACAACGGCATCTCCAGCGTCGAAGGCGTGGCAGCAGCCAAGCGTGCGGGTCTGAAGGTCTTGATCACCGACCACCACTTGCCCGGTGATGAGCTGCCGCAGGCCGATGCGCTGGTCAATCCGAACCAGCCCGGTTGCGAATTTCCGAGCAAGGCACTGGCCGGCGTCGGGGTGATTTTTTACGTGTTGATGGCGTTGCGCGCGCGTTTGCGCAGCCTCGGCTGGTACGAGAACAAGCCGCAGCCGAACATCGGTGAACTGCTTGATCTGGTAGCGCTGGGCAGCGTTGCCGACGTGGTGCCGCTGGATGCCAACAACCGGATTCTGGTGCATCAAGGGTTGGAACGAATTCGCGCCGGACGCGCACGGCCGGGGATCAAAGCGATCCTTGAAGTGGCCAAGCGTGACGCTGCACGCATTACTTCCACGGATCTCGGCTTCATCGTCGGCCCGCGCCTCAACGCCGCCGGGCGTCTGGATGATATGAGTCTGGGCATCGAATGCCTGCTCACCGCCGACGCCAACCTGGCCCGGGAAATGGCCGCACAACTGGACGGCATGAATCAGGATCGCAAATCTATCGAGCAGGGCATGCAGCGTGAAGCGCTGGCGCAGCTCAAGGACTTGCCGGTGGAGTCGATGCCGTTTGGCCTGTGCCTGTTCGATCCGGAATGGCACCAGGGCGTGATCGGGATTCTCGCGTCGCGGATGAAAGAGCGTTACTTCCGTCCGACCATTGCTTTTGCTGATGCCGGTGATGGTTTGCTAAAAGGTTCGGGCCGTTCGGTGCAGGGCTTCCACATTCGTGATGCCTTGAGTGTGGTGGCGGCGCAGCATCCGAACCTGATCGCCAAGTACGGCGGCCACGCAATGGCCGCCGGTCTGACCTTGCCGCAGGAGAATTTTCCGCTTTTTGCCGAGGCCTTTGACGCTGAAGTGCGTAGGCAACTTCGCGAGGAAGACCTGACCGGGCGCATGCTGTCGGACGGCACACTGGCGGTGGAAGAATTCCACCTCGAACTGGCTCGCGCCTTGCGCCATGCCGGGCCTTGGGGGCAGCACTTCCCGGAGCCGTTGTTTCATGGCGTGTTCCAGTTGGTCGAGCAGCGCGTGGTCGGTGAACGTCATCTGAAAGTGGTGCTGAAGAGTGAATGTGGCTCGGTGAAGCTGGATGGCATCGCGTTTGGTATCGACCGGGATATCTGGCCGAATCCGACGATTCAGTGGGTTGAGCTGGCTTACAAGCTTGACGTTAATGAGTTTCGGGGTAATGAGACTGTTCAGTTGATGATTGCCCACATCGAACCGCGCTGAGAATCAAAAGATCGCAGCCTGCGGCAGCTCCTACATGGGAATGCGGTTTCCTGTAGGAGCTGCCGAAGGTTCGGGCCGCGATCGGACGATCTTTTCTTGAATTTCCCGCGATCCCCCGTTGTCGACTAGGCTCTAAGCACTGCTTGATTGGCCTTGTGACGTCTTGTCGAATTTTTTGCCCGCGGGGGCGGGTGCTGTGCCTTTTTCCTGTCACTCGTCGACTATTCAAACAGAACCCTGGAGCCTGCCCACTGATTTGAGAGGTGCCCCATGAGTCTGCTGCTTGAACCCTTCACCCTGCGCCAACTGACCCTGCCCAACCGCATCGCGGTGTCACCGATGTGCCAATACTCAAGTGTCGACGGCCTCGCTAACGACTGGCATCTGGTACACCTCGGCAGTCGCGCGGTAGGTGGCGCGGGTCTGGTATTTACCGAAGCCACGGCGGTCACGGCCGACGGGCGGATCACCGCCGAAGACCTTGGCCTGTGGAACGACGAACAGGTCGAGCCGCTGCAACGCATCACCCGCTTCATCACTGCCCAAGGTGCGGTCGCCGGGATTCAACTGGCCCACGCCGGGCGCAAGGCGAGCACCCATCGGCCGTGGATCGGCAAGCATGGCAGCGTCAAACCGGAAGATGGCGGCTGGACGCCAGTCGGGCCGTCGCCGATTGCTTTCGATCCGCAGCACACGCAACCGAAACAGCTGGATGAGGGGCAGATTGCCGACGTCATTCAGGCGTTTGTCGATGCTGCCAAACGTGCTTTGACGGCTGGTTTCAGTGTGGTTGAGGTGCATGCGGCGCATGGTTATCTGCTGCATCAGTTTCTCTCGCCGCTGAGCAATCAGCGTCGTGATCAATACGGTGGTTCGTTTGAGAACCGTATTCGTCTGGTGCTGCAAGTCACTGAAGCGGTGAGAGCGGTCTGGCCTGAGGAATTGCCGGTGTTTGTCCGCGTGTCGGCGACTGACTGGGTGGAAGACGGCTGGAATCCGGACGAAACCGTGGAGCTGGCGCGACGCCTGCACACCCTTGGCGCGGATCTGATCGACGTGTCGTCGGGCGGGACAGCAGCCAACGCTGAAATTCCGGTGGGGCCGGGTTATCAGACGCGTTTCGCCGAGCGTGTGCGCAAGGAGTCAGGCATCGCCACCGGCACTGTGGGAATGATTACCGAGCCGGCGCAGGCTGAGCACATTCTGCGCACCTGTCAGGCCGACATCATCTTCCTCGCCCGCGAGCTGCTGCGTGATCCGTACTGGCCGCTGCACGCGGACGATGATCTGGGTGGGCGCAAAGCGGTGTGGCCGGCGCAGTACCAGCGTGCGACTCATCGGGATCAGCCGATTCATGAGTCTGATCTGCGCGATTGAGTTGGTAGCGGTAAAGCAAAAAGCCCCGGTCAGTGATGGCCGGGGCTTTGTTTTGTCTGATGATCTTTTGTTGAAATACTGCCGTCATCGCTGGCAAGCCAGCTCCCACAGGTCTGGCGTCGTACACAAAAATTGTGATCAACACCAAACACTGTGGGAGCTGGCTTGCCAGCGATGAGGCCCGTGCAGGCGCCTCAAATCATCAAGGGTACTTACGCTTGTCCGGCGCCGGCGGGAAGTACTGGTACAGCCAGGTCTCGCTCAACGTGCGGTCATTGGTGCGAATGAACAAGCGCAGCTCCACCGGCTCCACGCTGTCATTGGTCGGGTACCAGTCGAACAGAATCCGGTAACCCTTAATGTCATCCAGCACCAGCACGCTGAAGTCCTGCACCTTGCCGTTCGAGCAGGTCACCACCGGCTCGATCCCGGTGCCCTGCGGCAGACGATCCAGACCACCACCGGTGAAGTCCACGGCAAAGCGACGGGCCCAAACCGGCGGATAATGCTCGCCCGGTGCCCAGCCCTCAACGAAACCGCCCATGCCGGAACGGGTCGCGTGCACCCGTGCCAACGGCGTACCCACTGGCGGTAGCGCGCTCCAGTACAGCTTGTAGCCGTAGTTCAACGAATCCCCGGCAGCCACCGGTTTTTTCGGTGTCCAGAACGCCACGATGTTATCGAGGGTCTCGCCGGTGGTAGGGATTTCCAGCAGATCGATCGAGCCTTCGCCCCACGCGGTGGTCGGTTCTACCCACAGGCTCGGGCGCTTGCTGTACCAGTCGACGGTGTCCTGATAGTTGGCGAACTCATGGTCAGTCTGCACCAGCCCGAAACCCTTCGGATCCTTGTCCGCAAACGCGTTGAACTGCAGGGTCGCCGGGTTGTTCAGCGGACGGCAGATCCACTCGCCGTTGCCGCGCCACATCGCCAGACGATCCGAGTCGTGGATCTGCGGGTGGATGGTGTCGCACATGCGGCGCTCGTGGGTGCCGCAACTGAACATACTGGTCATCGGCGAGATGCCCAATTGCTCGATCGCCGTGCGCGCATTGATGTGCGCATCGACTTCCATTACCACGCGCTCGGCCTGGCAATCGATGTCGAAACGATAAGCGCCAGTGGCACTTGGCGAGTCGAGCAGGGCATACACCACAAATCGGGTGGCGTTCTTGTCCGGGGTCTCGAACCAGAACTTGGTGAAGTCAGGGAATTCTTCGCGTTTTTTCGCGTACGTGTCGATCGCCAGGCCGCGCGCCGAGAGGCCATATTGGCCAGTGGCGTCTACCGCACGGAAATAGCTGGCACCGAGGAACGACAACACATCGTGACGATCCAGCTCTGGCGCTTTGAACAGCTTGAAGCCGGCAAAACCGAGGTCACCCTTGAGCTGCTGGGTGTCGACTGACGTGTTTTCATAGTTGAACAGTGCCGGGCGGAAATGCACCTCGCGGGCAGTGCGCGTCTTGGCGTCGACGCTGTACATGCGCACCGGCTGACGGAACCCCATGCCGACATGGAAGAACTGCACGTCCAGTTGGCCCTTGTTTTCCTTCCACAGCGAATGCTCGCCGTCGTAGCGGATCGCGTTGAAGTTCTGCGGGGTCATGGTCGCCAGGGTTGGCGGCAGCACCTGTTTGGTGTCCTGATAGGCGCTGCCAGCCAGTTGCTTGGCCTGGCGCTTCAGCGCTTCGAAGTCGAAGGCCTGCGCCTCGCCATCGGCGGCGCCGCCATTGGCCGCCCACGCACGGCTGGCCAGCAGGCCAGTGGCCGAAAGACCGGTGTAAGCCGCAATGGCCATGGACGCTTTGAGCAAATTCCTGCGATGCATAAATACAACCTGTCGTGTGCAATCCCGCGCCGTTCCTGGCACGTGCTGGATCAGAAATAACGGTTCGGACAAGCCTTCGGCCAAACGCAACGGACTATTAACAGATGCCCGCTAGCTTAAACGGTTCGCTCGCAATGCAAAATTCGTTGATTCACCGCGCCAGTGTGTCAATGAAACAAGACATGTCGGTTAAAAATCTGACAGGGCGTTCTGATTTACACGGCATATCTGCTTTTTTCGACTAATTACTCTAAAAACCGCTTTTCAGCGCCGATTTAATTTCTATTCTATGGGCATGACCGGTGCTGACCGGTAGGGCACACGGCGCTGCTGTAAGGGGCAGGGCGATGTGGTGGTTTAGCAATTCTTTGAAGTATTGAAGGACATCGTCCATGGCAAAAATACAAGGTATCACCGACATGCTGGGCATCTTTCCCTGCCTCGGCAGCGGCCGCAAAAGGCGTCGGCTCAGCTCTGACGAAGTGAAGCTGGTTGAGCGATATCGGGAGCTTTCGGAGAACGACCGGATTGCGATGCGGTACTTGGTGGATGCGATGCGGAGTGTTTCGCGGTTTTAACGCTGGGGTGGGCACCGGGAAAGCCATTCGGCTTTTACGCTGGCCAGGTCAATCAAATTGCCTGCGTCGGCATCGTCGATGCCGACGGCAATGGCTTTCTGAAGCTCGGCACTGTCGTTTAGTTTCAGGTAAGAGATCGCAAAGCTTTCATCGCAGGGAATGACTTCCTCAATCTGAGGAAATTTGAGAACAGTTCTACTCATCTGAATTCAACTCGCTAGAGGGGACACGCTAAACCTGTGGCGAGGGAGCTAGCTTCCTCGCCACAGGTTTTTTGTTTATGAGCCTTAGCTGCAAGTGCCCAGAACCGGATACGGCGTTGGCCGTGCATTAACTCCGGCACATCCCGCCATTTGACCCACGCCTGCTGTTGCCAGTGCAGCAACGGCACGGTAACGCCTGCCCAATGCATCGAACTCACGCTGGGGTGGTTTTTCACAGAGCTTGAATGGGTTTCGCGCAGCATCGGGATGACTTCATGGCTCAGCCATTGGCGCAGGTGTCGGTTTTCCGGGACGAAGTGATGGACGAGCAGGGCGAACAGGCCGGATTCGCTGACCATCGCGCAATCGATGATTTCGCCGTCCCGACGCAGAAGGACATGGCGACGCTGGTCGGGATCGAGTTTCAGAGTAAGGCGTTCGTTCAGCGGATAGCCCATCAAGCGACCGAGATCCTGAACACAGAACCAGGTTTCGTGATCTTGCATGAAGGCGTGGAGGAAACGGTTGTGGCGGGTGAAGACGACGGGGGTGAAGAAAGCGGAGCTTTCAGAAAGAATTTGTACGTGGTTAGGCATTTTTCGACTCCAATATTGAGAATAGAGCCGCCACTCAAATGAGTGCGGTCACGCCGTTTTGATATTTACTCCGGCTCCGACACCGGGCCGCTGATTTCTCTGCCGAGAGAAAGCCTATCGGCTAGCCACCTACTACGCCAAGTCGGCTCTATCGATACCTTCTGTAGGAAAGAGGATTTATCTCTGAGGGTCGTATCTGTAGGAAATGCCTGTTTTTGCATAGGTGCCAGCGAGCCCGCCCCTAACCAGTGTTTTTTCCGTTATTTGTTTGAATCTTGCGCATCGCTGCAGATGCTCGGCCCTTGGTTTCAGGGCTCAAAGGATTGTAAGGAATAACGGAGAATTCAATGAAGGTGTCTCTCAAGCAGATCAACGGCCCTTGGGATCAGGGCTGGGTGCTGGACAAACACATGGTAAGTAGTACCTTTCTTGGCAACGATGATCGCGGACACCCATGCTTCGATAATCAGCGCACTGAGATTGGCGAGGCGACCTACCGGCTCAAATACCAGAAGGACTGGACTCAGGTCAGCCCACTTGCTCAGGCAGTAGCGACAAATGTCTTCCCAAAACTGGATCAGGTCGGGTTTGTAGTGCCTATGCCTGCTTCAAATATTCGTCAGCGACAACCGGTAACTGAGGTTGCCCAGGCGTTGGGACGAATTATCGGTCGGCCGGTTTTCTCGGATTTGCTTCGAAAAGCGACCACGGGAAAGTCGCTCAAGGATTTGCATTCGAAAGCAGACAAGGTTGCTGCGATTGGAGACAGTTTCAGCGTCAATGATGAAATCACCACTGATGGGCGCTGGAATGTTTTGGTTGTAGATGATTTGTTTGATAGCGGGGCGTCCATGGACGCGGCCTGCGCTGTTTTGCGTAAATATCCGAAGGTAGGGAAAATTTACGTCGCAGCGCTAACTTGGAAGTGAATTCAATGACGACTGTATTTATTGCCGGCTCTATCAACATCAAGAACCTTGATCCGAAGGTTAAAGAGCGCATCAATAATATCGTAGCGTCAGATTTTGAGGTGGTGGTGGGTGATGCTGGGGGCGCCGATACCTCCATTCAGGAGTACCTGCTGAGTCTCGAACGATCCAGAACCACGGTGTTCTGCAGCGGTTCGGCGCCGAGGAACAACCTAGGGCACTGGCCCGCCAGAACAGTCGACTCCAAGCATTCCAAAGGGTCGAGAGCTTTCTTCACCGAGAAAGACGTCGTCATGGCCGAAGCGGCTGACTACGGCTTGATGATCTGGGATGCAAAGAGCACCGGTACGCTCAGCAACGTCATTGAATTGTTGTCGAGAAAGAAGAAGTCGCTTGTTTTCGTCAACAAGGAAAAGCAATTCAAAGTAGTCGGAGACGTTAGTCAGCTCGAAGAGTTGATTGCATTCATGTCCGATCACGCCAAGCAAAAAGCCAATGAAAAAATCAAACTGTTCGACCGTATTTCCCTGTTGAAGCACGATCAGGCAGAGCTTTCTTTTTGATGATGTTTCACGGCTTGCCTGAACCCCGGCACCTTGTCGGTGCCGGGATCACAGGCTCTTAGCGACTCACCTTCCAAGCATCCCCTGCCGGCGCCTTGCCATGGTCATACGGCTTGCCAATCCACATGTAAACCAAGCCCAACCCAATCACGATCGCGGTGCTCAACACCATCGCATAGTTCACATACCACGCTGCATCCGGCGTACGTGGCCAGGCCATGTTGATGATTGCGCCAACGCCGTACACCAGCGCGCCGATGTTCACCGGCCAGCCCCACGCGCCGAGGGTGAATTTGCCGCTCGGTTTCCAGCCTTTGCTGCGGGCGTACAGTGCGGCCAGCACGATCATCTGGAATGCGAGGTAGATGCCGATCGCGGCGAAGCTGACGATGGTGGCCACGGCGTCTTGCAGGAAGAAGCCGAGGGCGATGATCAGCGCGGGCAGGACGCCGGACACGAACAGTGCGGCAACCGGTACTTGGGTGGTAGGAGAAATCTTTTTCAGCAGTCGGCTGCCGATGACCATTTCATCGCGAGCGTAGGAGTACAGCAGACGGCTTGCCGCTGCTTGTAGGCTGATGACGCAGGAGATGAAGGAAATCATTACCACGCCCATCACCACTTTCGAACCGACCGGGCCGAAGGCGTTGTTGAGGATGGTGGTGACCGGGTCTTTGTCGGTGCCGTTGATCACCGCTTGCATGTCCGGCACAGCGAGGATCAGCGCCAGGCAGGCGAACATCGCCGCGATGCCGCCGATGTAGATGGTCATGCGCATGGCCACCGGGATTTTTGCGCTCGGGTTCGGGGTTTCTTCGGCGACGTCGCCGCAGGCCTCGAAGCCGTAGTAGAGGAACATCCCCGCCAACGACGCGGTGAGGAACGCCGGCAGGTATGAGCCGTCGACGCTGATGTCGAAGGTGTTGAACAGCACGCTCAGCGGTTGATGGCGTTCGAATACCAGCAAGTAAACACCGACGATCACTGCGCCAACCAGTTCGCAGAGGAAGCCGAACATAGCGATACGCGCCAGCACTTTGGTGCCGCTGAGGTTGACCAGTGTGGCGAACAGGGTCAGCACCAGGGCTATGACGATGTTGGTGTTGTTGCTTGGCTCGAAACCGAGCATGGCGGCCAGGTATGGGCCAGCGCCGACGGCAACTGCAGCAATGGTGACGCAGAGGGCGATGGAGTAGATCCAGCCGACCATCCATGCCCATTTTTTACCGACCAACCGGCGTGCCCAAGGGTAAACACCTCCGGAAATCGGGAACTGCGAAACCACTTCGCCGAAGATCAGGCACACCAGCAATTGGCCGCAACCGACCAGCAAGTAGGCCCAGAACATCGGTGGGCCGCCAGCGGCGAGGCACAGGCCGAAGAGGGTATAAACCCCTACGACCGGTGACAGATAAGTGAAGCCCAACGCGAAGTTTTCCCACAGGCTCATGCTGCGGTTGAAGTTCGAGGTGTAGCCCAGTTTGCGCAGTTGTTCGGCATCGCTGTCGGCAACGGCTGCGGCGAGATCGGGTGAGGAACTCATGTGTGTTTTGCTCCGTGAAATCGGCAGATTTCGGATGGCCAAGGCCGTGGCGGGGCTTTGTGGGCGCCGCCCGGTTCGGTAGTTATTGTTTTGGTTTCGGTGAAGCCTGGTGGTGGATCGCCGACATCGTCCGTGTGTCGCGGAAAAGATCGCAGCCTGCGGCAGCTCCTACAGAAGAGCGGCGTCCATCATGTAGGAGCTGCCGCAGGCTGCGATCTTTTCGCTGTTAATGCTTGAACATCACATGCCGAACCGTGGTGTAGTCCTCCAGCCCATACATGGACATGTCTTTCCCGTAGCCGGACAATTTCTGACCGCCATGGGGCATTTCGCTGACGAGCATGAAGTGCGTGTTCACCCACGTGCAGCCGTACTGCAAACGCGCCGACATGCGATGCGCGCGTCCGACATCTGCCGTCCACACGGAGGAGGCGAGGCCGTAATCCGAGTCGTTGGCCCATTCCAGCGCCTGCGCTTCATCGGTGAACTTGGTCACCGAAACCACCGGCCCAAACACTTCGCGACGGACAATCTCGTCGTCCTGCTGCGCATCGGCCAAAACGGTTGGTTCAAAGAAGAACCCGTTACCGTCGACAGCCTTGCCACCAGTGATCAAACGAATGTGCGACTGCGCCACGGCACGCTCGACAAACCCGGCAACACGGTCGCGATGTTGTGCAGTGATCAACGGCCCCAGTTCGGTCGACGGATCATCCTGCAAGCCGTACTTGATGCTGCTGACCGCCGCGCCAAGCTTCTCGACGAACTTGTCGTAGATGCCCTGCTGCGCGTAGATCCGGCACGCGGCGGTGCAGTCCTGCCCGGCGTTGTAAAAACCAAAGGTACGAATGCCTTCCACCGCCGCATCGATATCGGCGTCATCGAAGATGATTACCGGCGCCTTACCGCCCAGTTCCATATGCATGCGTTTGACGCTGTCGGCAGTGCTGGAAATGATGTTGGCGCCCGTGGCGATCGAACCGGTCAGGGAAACCATGCGCACTTTCGGATGGGTAACCAGCGGGCTGCCCACGGTAGGACCGCGACCAAACACCAGATTGAGTACACCAGCCGGGAAGATTTCTGACGCCAGTTCGGCCAGACGCAACGCGGTCAGCGGGGTTTGTTCCGACGGTTTGAGCACTACGGTATTACCCGCGGCCAGCGCCGGGGCGATTTTCCAGGCGACCATCATCAGCGGATAGTTCCACGGCGCGATGGAGGCAATCACGCCGACCGGATCGCGGCGGATCATTGAGGTGTGGCCGGGCAGGTATTCGCCAGCGGCCGAACCGCTCATGCAACGGCTGGCGCCGGCGAAGAAACGGAACACGTCGGCAATCGCCGGAATCTCGTCGTTGAGCGCGGCGCTGTAGGGTTTGCCGCAATTATCGGATTCCAGTTTGGCCAGTTCTTCGCCGTGGGCTTCGATGGCGTCGGCGAGTTTGAGCAGCAGCAGCGAACGGTCTTTCGGCGCGGTTTGCGACCAGTCGGCGAAAGCGTTGTCGGCGGCGCGCACGGCGGCATCGACCTGGGCTTCGCTGGCTTCGTTGATTTCTACCAGGACTTCGCCGAGCGAGGGATTGAGCACCGGTTGCGCCGGGCCTTCGCCGTTGACCAGTTGGCCGTTGATCAAGAGTTTGGTTTGCATGTCTGTTGTCCTCACTAATACTTTTATTGTTCTGCCGAAACCGTTATTCGGTTATTTGCCGCCGCTGCCGGCGACGCTCTCGCCACCACGCGTCAGGTAATACGCGCCGAGGATTGGCAGCATCGTCACCATCATCACCAGCATGGCGACGACGTTGGTCACCGGCACATCTCGTGGCCGGCTCAGTTGGTTAAGTAGCCACAGCGGCAACGTGCGTTCATGCCCGGCGGTGAACGTGGTAACGATGATTTCGTCGAACGACAGCGCAAACGCCAACATGCCGCCGGCCAGCAACGCCGAGCCGAGGTTGGGCAGGATGATGTAGCGAAAGGTCTGCCAGCCATCGGCGCCGAGATCCATCGAGGCCTCGATCAAACTGTGCGAAGTACGGCGCAGGCGGGCGATAACATTGTTGTAGACGATCACCACACAGAAGGTCGCGTGGCCAACGATGATGGTGAACATCCCCGGCTCGATCCCCAGCGTCTTGAACGTCGCCAACAGTGCGATCCCGGTGATGATCCCCGGCAGCGCAATCGGCAAAATCAGCATCAGCGAGATGCCTTGTTTGCCGAAGAAATCCCGGCGGTACAACGCTGCTGAAGCCAAGGTGCCGAGGACCATCGCAATCAACGTGGCGATGGCTGCGATCTGCAACGAAAGCTTGATCGCCTCCAGAACATCCGGCCGCGAAAACGCCACGCTGAACCAGTGCAGCGTGAAGCCCTTCGGCGGAAAGCTGAACGCGGCTTCTTCAGTGTTGAAGGCGTAAAGGAAGATGATCAGGATCGGGAAGTGCAGAAACACCAGCCCGCCCCAGGCTGCGATTCGTAGCCCGATTGAAGCCCTTTCAGAGCGCATCGAAGGCCCCCAGTCGTTTGACGATGGACAGGTAAACCGCGATCAACACAATCGGCACCAACGTAAACGCGGCGGCCATCGGCATATTGCCGATCGCACCTTGCTGCGCGTACACCATGCTGCCGACGAAGTAACCTGGCGGCCCGACCAGTTGCGGCACGATGAAGTCGCCCAAGGTCAGCGAAAACGTGAAGATCGAACCGGCGGCGATGCCCGGAATCGACAGCGGCAAGATCACCTGCATAAAGGTCTGACGCGGCTTGGCCCCAAGGTCAGCGGAGGCCTGCAACAGCGACGGCGGCAGACGTTCCAGCGACGCCTGAATCGGTAGAATCATGAACGGCAGCCAGATATAAACGAACACCATGAACCGCCCCAGGTGCGAGGTCGACAAGGTGCTGCCGCCCACTCCGGGAATCCCCAGAATGAACTGCAACACCGGCTCCAATCCAAGGTGCTGCACGAACCACTGCGCCACGCCGCCCTTGGCCAGCAGCAACGTCCACGCATACGCCTTGACGATGTAACTGGCCCACATCGGCATCATCACTGCGATGTAGAAAAACGCCTTGGTTTTGCCCGTGGTGTAGCGCGCCATGTAGTAGGCAATCGGGAACGCAACGATGGCGCTGGCGATCGACACGACGATGGCCATGCTCAGCGTGCGCAGGATGATGTCGAAGTTCGACGGCTGAAACAGCGCGGCAAAATTCGCCAGGGTCAGGTCCGGCGTGACCGCCATGGTGAAGTCGTCGAAGGTGTAGAAACCCTGCCACAACAGCACCAGCAGCGAGCCGAGGTAGATCGCGCCAAACCACAGCAGCGGCGGCACCAGCAGCATCGACAGATACAGGTTCGGCTTGCGGTAGAGCAGGTTGGAAAACCGGCGCAACGGCGGCGATGCAGTCATCGCGAGCATGCTCATGTCACACCCCGCTCGCCACGTTATCGTGCAGCGGGATCATCGCTTCCCGCGCCCAACGCGCGCTCAGACGCTGGCCGGTCTGGTGCTGTGCGCTGCTGTCGATCCATTGATTGTTGGCGTGGCTGATGCTCAGGGTCTGACCGTTTTCCAGCTTCAATTCATAACGCGTGGCGCTGCCCTGATACTGGATGTCGTGGAGCAGACCGCTGACTTCGATTTCGTGACTGGCCAGCGGGCCTTCGGCAAAACGCACATGTTCCGGACGGATCGAAAACGGCTGCGGATGGCCGCTGATTTCACGCGCCAGATCGCCGCGAATCACGTTCGAGGTGCCGACGAATTCGGCGACAAACGTGGTGGTCGGTTTCATGTACAGATTGCGCGGCGTGTCGACCTGCTCGATGCGGCCTTTGTTGAACACGGCGACGCGATCGGACATCGACAGCGCTTCGGTTTGATCGTGAGTGACGAAGATGAAGGTGATGCCGAGCTGGCGTTGCAGCTTCTTCAATTCACTTTGCATTTGTTCGCGCAGTTTCAGATCGAGTGCACCCAACGGCTCATCGAGCAGCAGCACACGCGGACGATTGACCAGAGCGCGGGCGAGGGCCACGCGCTGGCGCTGACCGCCGGACAATTGCACCGGTTTGCGTGCGCCATAACCGCCGAGGGCGACCATGTCCAAGGCTTCTTCGGCGCGTTTGTGGCGCTCGGTTTTACCGACGCCTTTGACCTTCAAACCGTAGGCGACGTTGTCGAGGACGTTCATGTGCGGGAACAGCGCGTAGTCCTGAAACACCGTGTTGACGTCACGTTGATACGGCGGCAAACCGGCCGCTTCGGCGCCGTGGATGCGGATCGAGCCGGCGCTCGGTTGCTCGAACCCAGCGATCAGGCGCAGGCAGGTGGTTTTGCCCGAGCCGGAAGGGCCGAGCATGGAAAAGAACTCGCCGTCCTCGATATCGATGGAAACCCGGTCAACGGCCTTCACTTCGCCGAACTGCCGGGAAACGTTGGTGAACTGGACTGCAAGCGTCATGGTGCGGTGCTCCGGTAAAACGGGCTTTCAAAAAAGTCGTGTGTGCGTCGAAAAGATCGCAGCCTGCGGCAGCTCCTACAGTAGGTGTGCAGGGCGCTGAAATTGCTTTTAGCTCCCTCTCCCTCCGGGAGAGGGCGGGGGGTGAGGGTGGCTTTATTGGCCGTTGCCCTTCAATCAAGAGCAAAGGCAAAAGCTACCCCCTCACCCCAGCCCTCCCGAAACGTCGGACCGCCCCCAGGGGGGCGAGGGGGAAAGGGAGCTAGACCGAGGTGCTCCCGGGCTTAGCGGCCACCCATGATCGCGATGTAGTCCTGGGTCCAGCGGCTATACGGCACAAACTTGCCACCCTCAGCCTGCGGGGTTTTCCAGAAGGCGATCTTGTCGAACTGGTCGAAACCGTTGGTCTTGCAACCTTCAGCGCCGAGCAATTCGCTCTCCTTGCATGCCGCTGGCACCGCCGGCAACGAACCAAACCACGCCGCCACATCGCCCTGGATTTTCGGTTTCAGCGACCAGTCCATCCATTTGTACGCGCAGTTCGGGTGCTTGGCCTCGGCGTGCAGCATCGTGGTATCAGCCCAACCCGTGGCGCCTTCTTTCGGAATGGTCGAAGCGATCGGCTGCTTCTCGTTCATCAAACCGTTGACCTGATACGGCCAGGCACTCGACGCCACCACGCCTTCGTTTTTGAAGTCGCTCATCTGCACTGTGGTGTCATGCCAGTAGCGGTGGATCAGCGGCTGCTGCGCGCGTAACAGATCGAGCACGGCTTTGTATTGATCTTCGGTGAGCTGGTACGGATCCTTGATGCCCAATTCAGGCTTGGTCGATTTCAGATACAACGCCGCATCGGCGATGTAGATCGGCCCGTCATAGGCCTGCACGCGGCCCTTGTTCGGCTTGCCGTCGGGCAGATCCTGCGCGGCAAACACCACGTTCCAACTGGTCGGCGCGGTCTTGAATACGTTGGTGTTGTACATCAGCACGTTCGGGCCCCACTGGTACGGGGTGCCGTAAGTCTGCTGGTTGACCACGTACCACGGCGCGTCTTTCAGGCGCGGGTCGAGGGTGTTCCAGTTCGCGATCAACGCAGTGTTGATCGGTTGCACACGCTTGCCGACGATCAACCGCAGCGACGCATCGCCCGACGCGGTGACCAGGTCATAACCGCCCTTGGCCATCAGGCTGACCATTTCGTCGGAGGTTGCAGCGGTCTTCACATTGACCTTGCAGCCGGTTTCTTTTTCGAAACCGGTGACCCAGTCGTAAGCCTTGTCGCTCTCGCCACGTTCGATGTAACCCGGCCACGCAACGATATCCAGCTGACCTTCGCCAGCACCGACAGCCTTTAACGGCTCGGCCGCTTGCAGGCTGGCGCTGGCCAGCAGGGCCGTGGTGATTGCACTGAGCAGTGCGGTCTTGTGCACGAACATGGTTGAACCCTCTTCTTCAAATTATGGTCGGGGCAGTTGTGAACGCGGTGAAGCATGCCGTTAACGGCTTGTTATTAGCGTAGTCAGAGATGCTGGCCGTGGCGGGCCATGATGTGCCGCACCACGCTGTAGTCCTGCAGCGAATCACTGGATAAGTCTTTGCCGTAACCGGAGCGTTTCAGCCCGCCGTGGGGCATTTCGCTGACCAGCATGAAATGGCTGTTGATCCACGTGCAGCCGTACTGCAGGCGCGCGGCGACTTGCATCGCCTTGTCCAGGTTCTGTGTCCAGACCGACGAGGCGAGACCGTATTCGGAGTCGTTGGCCCAGTCGACGGCCTGAGCGAGTTCGTCGAAACGGGTCACGGTGACGACCGGGCCGAACACTTCGCGCTGAACGATTTCGTCGCTTTGTTTGCAACCGGCGAGCAACGTCGGTTGATAGTAGAAACCGGCGCCGGAATGCACCGCCGCACCGGTCACGCGTTCGATGTGCGGCTGACCGAGGGCGCGCTCGACGAAACTGGCGACGCGGTCGCGTTGGCGGGTGCTGATCAGCGGCCCGATTTCGTTGTCGGCGTCACGTTTGCCGGCGAAGCGCAGGCTGCTGACGGCGGCGCCGAGTTCGGCGACCAATTTGTCGTGAATCCCGGCCTGCGCGTAGATCCGGCAGGCGGCGGTGCAGTCCTGGCCAGCGTTGTAGTAACCGTAGGTGCGCACGCCTTCGACCACGGCCTGAATGTCAGCGTCGTTGCAGACGATCACCGGGGCTTTGCCACCGAGTTCGAGGTGCGTGCGTTTCAGGGTTTTCGCGGCGGCCTGGAGGATTTTCTGCCCGGTGACGATATCGCCGGTCAGCGAGACCATGCGCACTTTGGCGTGACCGACCAAATGGCTGCCGACGCCTTCGCCACCCCCGCAGATAATGTTGATTACCCCGCGCGGGAGGATTTCGGCCAGCGCTGGCGCCAGCGCGAGGATCGACAGCGGCGTGTGCTCGGAGGGTTTGAACACCAGCGTGTTGCCGGCGGCGAGGGCCGGGGCGATTTTCCACGCGGCCATCATGATCGGGTAATTCCACGGCGCAATCGAGGCGACCACGCCAATCGGATCGCGACGAACCATGCTGGTGTAACCCGGCAGGTATTCACCGCTGAGCTGACCGGTCTGGCAGCGCACGGCACCGGCGAAGAAGCGGAATACATCGACGGTCGCGGTCAGATCGTCCTGACGCGCCAGGTGCAGCGGCTTGCCGCAGTTCAGCGATTCGAGGCGGGCGAGGTGATCGGCGTGTTTTTCCACGGCGTTGGCAATCTCGAGCAACAGGTTGGAACGTTGCTGCGGTGTGGTGCGCGACCATTCGGCAAAGGCGCGGTGGGCGGCGAGGATGGCGGCTTCGACTTGCTCGGTGCTGGCCTCGGCGATGTGCGTGAGGATCTCACCGGTGGCCGGGTTAAGAATCGGCTCGACAAAACCTTCCCCAGCGACCAATTCGCCGTCGATCAACAACGCGGTACACATCGGGGTCTGCGCGCCAGCCATCTTCCGCGATCTCTTTTCTTGTGTGGCCATTGTTGCTCCCTGATATCGGGAGCCGACCGTCTTATAGATGCAGCAAGACTAGTGCGCGGCTCCGAGGTCGACAAATTCTAAATACTGAAGGCTGCGTTCGATTAAATAGATGGCTTGCGTCCGCCGTGGGGTTGTTCACGGGCTACGGTCAGGAATGGGTCGACCAATGCCGGGCGCGCGGTGCCACGACGCCAGGCCAGACCAACGTCGAGGGTCTGGTTGAGGTCGGCGATCGGACGCGCTTCGATGATGTCGCCCTCCAGTGACCACGGGCGATAAGTCATGTCCGGTTGAATCGACACGCCCAAACCGGCGGCGACCAAACTTCGTACAGCCTCGGTGGACGCGGTTCGCAGAGTGATCTTCGGTTGCAGCCCGGAACCGCGCCAGAAACGCTGGGCATTGCGATCCATCTCATCGACGTTCAGTTGAATCAGAGGTTCGCGGGCAACGTCGGCGAGGTTGATGCTGTCGTGCTCCAGCAGTGGATGCTGGGCCGGGAGCCACAAACGGTGCGGTGAGTGGGTCAGTACTTCAGTTTGCAAAGCGTGACGATCTTCGAGGTTGGAGAGGATCAGCACGCCGACATCAATCTCGCCGCTGACCAGCAAATGCTCGATGTAAGGGCGTTCGTCTTCCATCACACGGATCTCGACATTGGGATACGCGCGCTGAAAACGGGTGAGCAGATCCGCGAGGTAGTAACCGGCCACCAGACTGGTCACGCCGACGATCAGCTGCCCGGCGACCTGATCGGTACTCTGTTGCAGGCTGCGCTTGGCATTGTCGACGGTCGCGAGAATCAGGTGCGCCTGACGCAGGAATTGATGCCCTTGGTGTGTCAGGGTCATGCCCTTGGCGTGGCGGCTGAACAGGCTGACGCCGATTTCCTCTTCCAGTTGCTGGATCGCCAGGGTCAGGGTCGACTGGGAAATGAACGCGGTTTGCGCGGCGGCGGAGATCGAGCCGGTCTCGGCCACAGCGATGAAATGACGAATCTGACGCAAGGTCATCATGACGGGAATACCCGGTGGGCGGTTTTTATAGATGGATCTGAGTGTATATCTATTTTCAAGAAGGCCTGCGGGCGGTGAGCAACATCTGGAAGCACACTCGAAGGCCGGTCACGGGCACTTTCGAACTAGGCTGGAGGCCTTATAGATCCGGATAACCCCTGTTTTGGAGGCGGAACATGAACACCCGTGGATTGCTCGATCAACTACTCAAATCTGGCCAGGATCTGTTGCAAAACAAGGCCGGTGGCGCTCAGAACAAACCGGCGGCCGGTGGCTTGGGCGGTTTGCTCGGCGGTTCTTCAGGCACTGGCGGCCTCGGCAGTCTTTTGTCCGGCGCAGGTGGTGGCGCGTTAGCTGCTGGCGCGATGGGCTTGTTGCTCGGTAACAAGAAAGTGCGCAAGGTCGGCGGTAAAGTCGCGATCTACGGCGGGCTGGCCGCGCTGGGCGTACTGGCCTACAAGGCCTACAGCAACTACAACGCGCAAAAAGGCACGGCCCCACAAAGTGAACCGCAAACCCTTGATCGCCTCCCACCCGCGCAAGCCGAGCAACACAGCCAAGCCATTCTCAAGGCGCTGGTCGCTGCCGCGAAGGCCGACGGCCACATCGATGACCGCGAGCGTCAACTGATCGAAGGCGAATTCACCAAACTCGACAACGATCAGGAGCTACAGAACTGGCTCCACGCCGAACTCAACAAACCCCTCGACCCCACCGACGTCGCACGGGCCGCGAGCACGCCGGAGATGGCGGCAGAAATGTACATCGCCAGTGTAATGCTGGTGGATGAGGAGAACTTCATGGAGAAGTCATATCTGGATGAACTGGCGCGCCAGTTGAAGCTGGAGCCAGGTTTGAAGGTGGAGCTGGAGAAGCAGGTGCGGCTGGCCTCTGTGTAGAGACGGCGTGCTTTAACAATCGCAACCCCCTGTGGGAGCGAGCCTGCTCGCGAAAGCGCCGGGTCAGACGACATCGATGTTGACCGTTCCGGCCTCTTCGCGAGCAAGCTCGCTCCCACAGGTTATTCCGGCGTGCACGGAGCCTGCTCGCGATGATGTTTCAGCCTCACTGCATACGCCATGGCCGATCTATCGCCTCCTTTTGCCATTACCCCACTGGCACGCCCACCCGCAATTGTCGGACAGTCCCAGCCCAGAGCCCTCCCGCGACCAAGGCGGACAGGCCCGAGGGTTACAAAGCGTCTTATAAATGAAACACCGCCCTCGGCTATACTCCCCGCATTTCGACTAGGCACGAGGAATCACTGTGAAGAACTGGACGTTGCGCCAACGCATTTTGGCGAGCTTTGCGGTGATTATCGCCATCATGTTGCTGATGGTCGTCGTTTCGTATTCACGGCTGTTGAAGATCGAGGTCAGTGAAAACAGCGTGCGTGATGACGCGATTCCCGGCGTTTATTACAGCTCGATGATTCGAGGTGCGTGGGTCGATAGTTATCTGCAGACTCAGGAACTGCTCGGGCTCAAGGAAGGTCAGGGGATTTCCAGCGAGGACGCGGCTGACTACAAGGCGTTCGAGGCGCGTCTGCAGGAGCAGATGGCCAACTATCGCAAAACCATGGCGACCGACGAGGATCGTCTCGAGTTCGCCGCGTTCGAGAAGTATCACGACGCCTACATCCAGATTCAGGATGCCGTGCTGGATCTGCACAAACGCAACCTAGAAGCGGACGCGGTCAGGATGTTCCACGACAAGCTCACGCCTGCCTGGTATTCCGGGCGCATGAAGCTCAACGACATCATCGGCGAAAACAAGACAGTCGCCGATCAGGCCATGAACAATATCGACGATGCCGTGGCCGCAGCCAAAGTCAGCATGTTCATTTCCCTGTTGGTCGCTGTCCTCGCCGCTGGCCTATGCGGTCTGTTGCTGATGCGCGCAATCATGGCGCCGATGAACCGCATTGTGCAGATCCTCGAAACCATGCGCACCGGTGACCTCAGTTCGCGTCTGAACCTCGATCGCAAGGACGAATTCGGCGCCGTCGAAACCGGCTTCAACGACATGATGACCGAGCTGACCGCGCTGGTGTCGCAAGCCCAGCGCTCGTCGGTGCAGGTGACCACCTCGGTGACCGAGATCGCCGCCACCTCGAAGCAACAACAAGCCACCGCCACCGAAACCGCCGCGACCACCACCGAGATTGGCGCGACGTCCCGTGAAATTGCGGCAACTTCGCGCGATCTGGTGCGCACCATGACCGAAGTCTCCACTGCCGCCGATCAGGCCTCAGTGCTGGCCGGCTCCGGCCAGCAAGGTCTGGCGCGCATGGAAGACACCATGCACTCGGTGATGGGCGCGGCCGATCTGGTCAACGCCAAACTGGCGATCCTCAACGAGAAGGCCGGCAACATCAATCAGGTGGTGGTGACCATCGTCAAAGTCGCCGATCAGACTAACCTTTTGTCGCTCAACGCAGCGATTGAAGCCGAGAAGGCCGGCGAGTACGGACGCGGTTTTGCCGTGGTCGCCACGGAAGTGCGGCGTCTGGCGGATCAGACCGCCGTGGCCACTTACGACATCGAGCAAATGGTTCGCGAGATCCAGTCGGCGGTGTCGGCGGGTGTGATGGGCATGGACAAGTTCTCCGAAGAAGTACGCCGTGGCATGTCCGAAGTGCAGCAGGTTGGCGAGCAGCTGTCGCAGATCATCCATCAGGTGCAGGCGCTGGCGCCGCGGGTGTTGATGGTCAACGAGGGCATGCAGGCGCAGGCCACCGGTGCCGAGCAGATCAACCACGCGCTGGTGCAACTGGGTGATGCCAGCAGCCAGACCGTCGAGTCGTTGCGTCAGGCCAGTTTCGCCATCGACGAACTGAGCCAGGTGGCCGTCGGGCTGCGCAGCGGCGTTTCGCGATTCAAAGTCTGATGAGTGAAATCATCGCCAAACGCAGCGCCGCGCAGGTGGCGAAGCCGGCGTTGTTCCTGCTGTTTCGCATCGGTAGCGAACGTTACGCCCTGCGCGCTACTGAAGTCGCCGAAGTGTTGCCGCGCCTGCCGTTGAAGCCGATCGCGCGGGCGCCGCAATGGGTTGCCGGTGTTTTCGCTTATCGCGGTGCGGTAGTCCCGGTAATCGACCTCAGCGCATTGACCTTTGGCCATCCCGCTCAGGCGCGTACCAGCACGCGTCTGGTGCTGGTCAATTACCAGCCTGATCAGTCGCAACCGGCGCAATGGCTTGGGCTGATTCTGGAACAGGCCACCGACACCCTGCGTTGCCATCCGCAAGAGTTTCAGCCTTACGGCCTCGACAACCGCGGGGCGCCTTACCTCGGCCCGGTGCGTGAAGATGCGCAGGGATTGGTGCAATGGGTACGGGTCAATGATTTGCTCGATGACGCCGTGCGTACTTTGCTGTTCCCCGATCCGCCGCTGAGTCCGGCGCAGCTTGAGGCGCAGGCATGAGCAGTGATCAGCGTTTTTTCGACTTTCTCAAGGAACGCATCGGCCTCGATGTGACGTCGGTCGGCCCGGCGATCATTGAGCGCGCTGTGCGTCAGCGCACCACGCTCTCGCAAGCGGCGCATGCCAATGAGTATTGGCAGTTGCTGCAAGGCTCGCGGGATGAACAACAAGCGTTGATCGAAGCGGTGATCGTTCCCGAGACATGGTTTTTCCGCTACCCGGAATCTTTCGCGACGCTGGGCAAACTCGCCCGCAAACGCCTTGGCGAACTGAACAATATGCGTGCCTTGCGCATCCTCAGCCTGCCGTGTTCCACCGGCGAAGAACCGTATTCGATTGCCATGGCCTTGCTCGATGCCGGGCTCAAGCCTCATCAGTTCAAGGTCGACGGCATGGACGTCAGTCCGCTGTCGGTGGAGAAGGCGCGGCGTGCGCTGTATGGCAAAAACTCGTTTCGCGGCCAGGATCTGGACTTTCGCGAACGGCATTTCACCCCTGAGCAGGACGGCCATCGGGTCAACGAGAACGTGCGTGAGCAAGTGCGCTTGCAGGTCGGCAATGTGCTCGATCCGACGCTGCTGGCCAGTGAGCCGGCGTTCGATTTCGTGTTCTGCCGCAACCTGCTGATCTATTTCGATCAGCCGACGCAAAAACTGGTGTTCGAGGTGCTCAAGCGCCTGACGCACTTCGATGGCGTGCTGTTTATCGGCCCGGCCGAGGGCAGTCTGCTCGGGCGGTTGGGCATGCGTTCGATCGGCATCCCGCAATCCTTTGCCTTCAGTCGCCACAGTGAGCCGCATCCCGAACCGCTGCCGACAGCCAAACCGATCGCGGTGCCGATCAGCCAACCGCAGCGCAGCACGCCGCCAGCGCCGGTGCGCAATCGACCGTTTGCCGCCGTAACACCACTGCCAATCGCCAGCAAAAGCGCGAACCCGGACGCGGCGACGTTGCTGGCCAACATCGCTGCACTGGCTAACGAAGGCAAAAGCGCCGAAGCCCGGGCGGCGTGCGAACAGTATTTGCGCAGCCACGAACCACTGGCCCAAGTGTTTTACTGGCTCGGTCTGCTCAGCGATGTCGCCGGTCTGACCCTCGAAGCCCAGGGCTTCTATCGCAAGGCGTTGTACCTCGAACCGCAACACCCCGAAGCGTTGATGCACCTGGCTGCGCTGCTACAGGCCCAAGGCGACACGGCGGGTGCCAGACGATTGCAGGAGCGCGCCGCCCGCAGCGGGCGCACCGCCGACAGTGAGCGTAAACGATGATCCCGTCCGACACCTTGAACGTCACCCACGAAGACGCCCGGGCCATCGACGATTGCTGGAACCGCATCGGCATTCATGGCGACAAGTCCTGTCCGCTGCTTGAAGACCACATTCATTGCCGCAATTGCTCGGTGTATTCCGCCGCTGCCACGCGCTTGCTCGACCGTTATGCGTTGCAGCAGGACGAGCGCGACCCGGTGGCGACTGCCGTAGAAAGCGATGTGAAAACCCGCTCGTTGCTGATGTTCCGTCTCGGCGAAGAATGGCTGGGACTGGCGACGCGCAGCCTTGTTGAAGTGGCGCCGTTGCAGGCGATTCACTCGTTGCCGCACCAGCGCTCGCGCGCCTTGCTCGGTGTGGCCAATGTACGCGGCGCGCTGGTGGCGTGCCTGTCGCTGGTTGAGTTGCTTGATCTGGATGGCAACTCGGCGCCAGCCACAGGCGCGAGAATCATGCCGCGCATGTTGATCATTGCCGCCCATGGCGGACCGGTGGTGGTGCCGGTGGATGAGGTCGACGGCATTCATGCCATCGATGAACGCATTCTCGATGCGGCTTCGCAATCCGGCGCGCAAGCCAGTGCCAAATACACCCGTGGTGTTCTGCAATATCGGGGTCGCAGCCTGCGTTGGCTGGATGAAGAACAGCTGTTGTCCGCCGTGACCCGGAGCCTGACATGACCCCCGAGCAAATGCGCGACGCCTCGCTGCTGGAGTTGTTCAGCCTCGAAGCCGAAGCCCAGACCCAAGTGCTCAGTGCCGGATTGCTGGCGCTGGAACGTAACCCGAGCCAGGCCGATCAACTGGAATCGTGCATGCGCGCGGCGCACTCGCTCAAAGGTGCGGCGCGGATTGTCGGCATCGACAGCGGTGTCAGCGTTGCGCATGTCATGGAGGATTGCCTGGTCAGTGCGCAGGAAGGTCGGTTATTGCTGCGCCCCGAGCACATTGATGCGCTGTTGCAGGGCACCGATTTGCTGATGCGCATTGCCACGCCAGCGAATGCTCCGCAACCGGCTGACATCGAAGCGTATGTGGCGTTGATGGCGCAGTTGCCGGATCCATCGTCCGCGACTGCTGTCGCAGCGCCAGTCATGGCCGAATTGCAACTGCAAGCTCCGCGAGTTGAGCCGACGCCGCCAGCGCCCGTCATCGACGTTGCGAGTGAGACGCCAGAGCCAGCGCCACGCAAAAACAAACGCACTACCGAAGGTGGCGAACGCGTCTTGCGCGTTACCGCCGAGCGCCTGAACAGCCTGCTCGATCTGTCGAGCAAATCGCTGGTGGAAACCCAACGCCTGAAACCGCACCTGGCGACCATGCAACGCCTCAAGCGCATGCAGAACAACGGCCTGCGCGCGTTGGAAAACCTCAACGTGCACCTCAAGGAACACGCGCTGAGCCTTGAAGCGCTGGAAGCCCTGGAAGACGCGCGCCGTTTGCTCGCCGAATCCCAGCAACTGCTGAGCGAGAAAAACGCCGAACTCGACGAATTCGCCTGGCAGGCCAGCCAACGCGCGCAAGTGCTTTACGACACCGCGTTGGCCTGCCGCATGCGGCCATTTGCCGATGTGCTTACCGGCCAGGTGCGCATGGTCCGCGATCTGGGCCGCAGCCTCGGCAAACAGGTACGCCTGGAGATCGAAGGCGAGAAAACCCAGGTCGACCGCGACGTGCTGGAGAAACTCGAAGCACCGCTGACTCATTTGTTGCGCAACGCCGTCGATCACGGCATCGAAACCCCGGAGCAACGGCTGCTCAAGGGCAAGCCTGAAGAGGGCCTGATCCGCCTGCGCGCCTCGCATCAGGCCGGTCTGCTAGTGCTGGAATTGAGCGATGACGGCAACGGCGTCGACCTGGAAAAAGTCCGCCGCAGCATTGTCGAGCGGCAGTTATCCCCAGCGGAAACGGCGGCGCAGTTGAGCGAGGAAGAACTGCTGACCTTCCTCTTTCTGCCCGGTTTCAGCCTGCGCGACACAGTCACCGAAGTGTCCGGGCGGGGCGTCGGCCTCGATGCCGTTCAACATATGGTTCGCCAGTTGCGCGGCGCCGTAGAGTTGGAGCAGACCGCAGGCGAGGGCAGTCGCTTTCACCTCGAAGTGCCGTTGACCTTGTCGGTGGTGCGCAGTCTGGTGGTGGAGGTCGGTGAAGAGGCGTACGCCTTCCCACTGGCGCATATCGAACGCATGTGCGACCTGGCCCCGGAAGACATCGTGCAGGTCGAGGGCCGTCAGCATTTCTGGCACGAGGGCCAGCACGTCGGCCTGGTCGCGGCCAGCCAGTTGCTCAACCGCCCGGCCAGCCAGAGCAGTGGCGAAACCCTCAAAGTCGTGGTGATCCGCGAGCGCGATGCAATTTATGGCGTTGCCGTAGAGCGTTTCATTGGCGAGCGCACGCTGGTGGTCTTGCCACTCGACGAGCGGCTGGGCAAAGTGCAGGACATCTCCGCCGGCGCCCTGCTCGACGATGGCTCGGTAGTGCTGATCGTCGACGTCGAAGACATGTTGCGTTCGGTGGACAAACTGCTCAATACCGGGCGCCTTGAGCGCATCGCCCGTCATGGCAATCAGGCCGCCGAGGCGGCGCGCAAGCGCGTGCTGGTGGTCGACGATTCGCTGACCGTGCGCGAGCTGCAACGCAAACTGCTGCTCAATCGCGGCTACGACGTTGCGGTGGCGGTGGACGGCATGGACGGTTGGAACGCACTGCGTTCGGAGGACTTCGATTTGCTGATCACCGACATCGACATGCCGCGCATGGACGGCATCGAACTGGTAACTCTGCTGCGCCGCGACAATCGCCTGCAATCGCTGCCGGTGATGGTCGTGTCGTACAAGGATCGCGAAGAGGATCGCCGCCGTGGCCTCGATGCCGGCGCTGACTATTATTTAGCCAAAGCCAGTTTTCATGACGACGCCCTGCTCGACGCAGTGGTCGAGCTTATTGGAGGAGCGCGGGCATGAAGATCGCAATCGTCAACGACATGCCCATGGCGGTGGAGGCCCTGCGCCGGGCGCTGGCCTTCGAGCCGGCGCATCAAGTGGTCTGGGTCGCCCGCAACGGCGCCGAGGCGGTGCAACTGTGCGCCGAAAACACCCCGGATCTGATCCTTATGGACCTGATCATGCCGGTGATGGACGGCGTCGAAGCCACCCGCCGGATCATGGCCGAAACCCCGTGTGCCATTGTCATCGTGACCGTTGACCGCCAGCAGAACGTGCATCGGGTCTTTGAAGCCATGGGCCACGGCGCGCTGGATGTGGTCGATACTCCGGCACTCGGCGCCGGCGACGCTCGGGAAGCCGCCGCGCCGTTGCTGCGCAAGATCCTCAATATTGGCTGGCTGATCGGCAAGAAGCCCACGCGTTCGCGGCCGGCGCCACCGGCCCAGCGCAGTTCCGCTTCGTGCCAGCGGCTGGTGGCGATTGGCTCGTCGGCTGGTGGGCCGGCGGCGCTGGAAGTCCTGCTCAAAGGCTTGCCGAAGGATTTTTCGGCAGCCATTGTGCTGGTGCAGCACGTCGATCAGGTGTTCGCCGCCGGCATGGCCGAATGGCTGGCCAGCGCCAGCGGCCTCGATGTGCGTCTGGCCCGCGAGGGCGAACCGCCGCAAGCCGGCGCGGTGCTGCTGGCCGGCACCAATCACCATATTCGCTTACTGAAAAACGGCACGCTGGCCTACACCGCCGAGCCGGTCAACGAAATCTATCGGCCCTCGATCGATGTGTTTTTCGAGAGTGTCGCCAGCTATTGGAATGGCGACGCCGTCGGGGTTTTATTGACCGGGATGGGGCGCGACGGGGCGCAAGGGCTTAAGCTCATGCGTCAGCAGGGTTACCTGACCATCGCGCAGGATCAGCAAAGCAGTGCGGTGTACGGCATGCCCAAAGCCGCTGCGGCGATTGATGCCGCGGTTGAAATCCGTGCACTGGAAAAGATAGCGCCACGATTGCTGGAGGTTTTCCCCAAATGAACAGGTTTATCGGCAATCCTGGCCCCCGCAGTACACAGGTGACCGCCCATGAATGACTTACAGATCGACGACATTAAAACCGACGAAAACGCCGCCATGGTGTTGTTGGTGGACGATCAGGCGATGATCGGCGAAGCGGTGCGCCGTGGGCTGTCGAATCAAGAAAACATCGACTTTCACTTCTGCTCCGACCCGCAGCAGGCCATCGCGCAGGCCGTGCGGATCAAGCCGACGGTGATTCTGCAGGATCTGGTGATGCCCGGCCTCGATGGCCTGAGCCTGGTGCGTGAATACCGCAATCACCCGGCGACCAAGGACATTCCGATCATCGTCCTGTCGACCAAGGAAGACCCGCTGATCAAGAGCGCGGCGTTCTCCGCCGGCGCCAACGATTATCTGGTGAAACTGCCGGACACCATCGAACTGGTGGCGCGCATCCGCTATCACTCGCGCTCGTACATGACGTTGTTGCAGCGCGACGCGGCGTATCGCGCGCTGCGGGTCAGCCAGCAGCAATTGCTCGACACCAATCTGGTGCTGCAACGGCTGATGAACTCCGATGGCCTGACCGGGCTGTCCAACCGTCGGCACTTCGACGAATACCTGGAACTGGAATGGCGCCGCTCGTTGCGCGATCAGAGCCAGCTGTCGTTGTTGATGATCGATGTCGATTACTTCAAGTCCTACAACGACAGCTTTGGCCATGTTGAAGGCGACGAAGCGCTGCGCAAGGTCGCCACGGCGATCCGTGACGCCAGCGCGCGACCGTCGGATCTGCCGGCGCGTTATGGCGGTGAGGAGTTTGTGCTGGTGTTGCCGAACACCTCGCCGGGCGGTGCGCGGCTGGTGGCGGAGAAACTGCGGCAGACCGTGGCATCCTTGAAAATTCCGCACAACACCCCGGCGGAAGGGGCGAGCCTGACCATCAGTATTGGTCTGGCGACGATGGTGCCGCAGGCGGGTAGTGATTGTCGCTTGCTGATTTCGGCGGCGGATCGTGGGTTGTACCTGGCCAAGAACAATGGGCGTAATCAGGTCGGGATCGAATAAACGCTTACCCTCACCCCAGCCCTCTCCCAAAGGGGGGGCCGACCGAGGTGTCTGGCGCTGTACATCGACCTGATCGACCGATTTGATTATGGATCTTCAAGCTCAACATTTCCGGATTCAGCTAAGCCCTTTCACGTCGGCGTACCTCCCGAACATCCCCCAATCGGTCCCCTCTCCCTCCGGGAGAGGGCTAGGGTGAGGGCAGGCCCATACGCCAATTTCTGCTTGAAATCCTTGGCGATCATGGAATCGGCAAAGCCCTTTCAGTTCGGCGTATCTCTCAAATATCCCCCAATCGGTCCCCTCTACCTCTGGGAGAGGGTTAGGGTGAGGGCAAAGGTTTTAATGATCCCCACACCCGCCAGACGGGCTGCCGTGACAGCCTGATTACGTTATACTCGCCGGCTTTCAAAAGTTCGCCAACGAGTGCTGCCCGTCATGGAAATCAATCCGATCCTGAACACCATCAAGGACCTGTCCGAGCGCTCCGAAACTATTCGGGGGTATCTTTGACTACGATCAAAAGCATGAGCGTCTGACTGAAGTCAATCGCGAGCTTGAAGATCCGAGTGTCTGGAACAAACCTGAATACGCCCAGGAGCTGGGCCGCGAGCGTTCGGCGCTGGCGCAGATCGTCGATACCCTCGATGAACTGAACGCCGGCCTGGCCGATTGCCGCGATCTGCTGGACATGGCCGTCGAAGAAAACGACGAAGGCGCAGTGGGCGATGTCGTCGCCGAGCTGGCCCGTCTCGAGGAAAATCTGGCCAAGCTGGAATTCCGCCGCATGTTCAGCCATGAAATGGACCCGAACAACGCCTACCTGGATATCCAGGCCGGTTCCGGCGGCACCGAAGCCCAGGACTGGGCCAACATCCTCCTGCGCATGTACCTGCGCTGGGCGGATAAACGCGGTTTCGACGCGACCATCATGGAACTGTCGGCCGGTGAAGTCGCCGGTATCAAAGGTGCGACCGTGCACATCAAGGGCGAATACGCCTTTGGCTGGCTGCGTACCGAAATCGGCGTGCACCGTCTGGTGCGCAAGAGCCCGTTCGACTCCGGCAACCGTCGCCACACCTCGTTCTCCGCGGTGTTCGTCTCGCCAGAGATCGACGACAAGGTCGAAATCGAAATCAACCCGGCAGACCTGCGAATCGACACCTATCGTTCTTCGGGTGCCGGTGGTCAGCACGTAAACACCACCGACTCGGCCGTACGTATCACTCACGTACCGACCAACACCGTGGTCAGCTGCCAGAACGAACGTTCCCAGCACGCCAACAAGGACACCGCCATGAAAATGCTGCGGGCCAAGTTGTACGAGCAGGAAATGCAGAAACGCAACGCCGCATCGCAAGCGCTGGAAGACACCAAATCCGACATCGGCTGGGGTCACCAGATTCGCTCGTACGTGCTCGATGCGTCGCGGATCAAGGATCTGCGCACCAACATCGAACGCAGCGACTGCGACAAGGTACTCGACGGCGACATCGACGAATACCTGTATGCCAGCCTGAAATCGGGCCTGTAAAAGACGCAATACAGCATCGGCTGCTTCAACCCGATCCCTGTAGGAGCCAGCCCAGCTGGCGATCTCCGGGCCGCCAGGCCCGGGGGCAACGAACCTGATGGAATATCTAAAGACATGAGCGACCAACAACTCGACCCGCAAGCCCTGCAACAGGAAGAAAACTCCCTGATCGCCCTGCGCAAGGAAAAGCTGGCTGCCGAGCGCGCCAAGGGCAATGCCTTCCCGAACGACTTCCGCCGCGAAAACTACTGCGAAGATCTGCAGAAGAAATACGCGGACAAGACCAAGGAAGAGCTGGCAGAGGCTGCAATCCCGGTCAAGGTTGCCGGTCGCATCATGCTCAACCGTGGTTCGTTTATGGTGATCCAGGACATGACCGGTCGCATCCAGGTCTACGTCAACCGTAAAACCCTGTCGGAAGACACCCTGGCCGCGGTGAAAACCTGGGACATGGGCGACATCATTGCTGCCGAAGGTACCTTGGCGCGTTCCGGCAAGGGCGACCTGTACGTCGAAATGACCAGCGTGCGTCTGCTGACCAAATCGCTGCGTCCGCTGCCGGACAAGCACCACGGCCTGACCGATACCGAACAGCGCTACCGTCAGCGTTACGTTGACCTGATCGTCAACGAAGACGTGCGTCAGACCTTCCGCGTCCGTTCGCAAGTGATCGCGCACATCCGCAGCTTCCTGATGAAGCGCGACTTCCTCGAAGTCGAAACGCCGATGCTGCAGACCATTCCGGGCGGCGCCGCAGCCAAGCCGTTCGAAACCCACCACAACGCGCTGGACATGGAAATGTTCCTGCGTATCGCCCCTGAGCTGTATCTGAAGCGTCTGGTGGTCGGTGGTTTTGAAAAGGTTTTCGAGATCAATCGCAACTTCCGTAACGAAGGCGTCTCGACTCGGCACAACCCTGAATTCACCATGTTGGAGTTCTACCAGGCTTACGCCGACTACGAAGACAACATGGACCTGACCGAAGAACTGTTCCGTGAGCTGGCGCAGCTGGTGCTGGGCAGCACCGACGTGCCGTACGGCGACAAGGTGTTCCACTTCGGCGAGCCGTTCGTGCGTCTGTCGGTGTTCGACTCGATCCTCAAGTACAACCCTGAGCTGACTGCCGATGATCTGAACGACATCGACAAGGCCCGCGCCATCGCCAAGAAGGCCGGTGCCAAGGTGCTGGGCTTCGAAGGTCTGGGCAAGCTGCAGGTGATGATTTTCGAAGAGCTGGTCGAGCACAAACTGGAACAGCCGCACTTCATCACTCAGTACCCGTTCGAAGTCTCGCCGCTGGCTCGTCGCAACGATGACAACCCGAACGTCACCGACCGTTTCGAGCTGTTCATCGGTGGCCGTGAAATCGCCAACGCCTACTCCGAGTTGAACGACGCGGAAGACCAGGCCGAGCGCTTCATGGCGCAGGTGGCCGACAAGGACGCCGGCGACGACGAAGCCATGCACTACGACGCCGATTTCGTTCGCGCGCTGGAGTACGGCATGCCGCCAACGGCCGGTGAAGGCATCGGCATCGATCGTCTGGTGATGTTGCTGACCAACTCGCCGTCGATCCGCGATGTGATCCTGTTCCCGCACATGCGACCGCAAGCGTAAACGTTTCAGTTAAAAAGCCGCCTAAAACAGGCGGCTTTTTATTGCCTGTCTGGTACAAATGTATCAATTGGTTAATTTTGCAATAGCAGAGGAAGTTCTGTCGTGATGGGTGCAATAGCTCAAGAGGGTGCAGCGGGTATCGCCACTGCGGTCGCTGAAAGTGTTCAGTACCAGGGTCGCAAGGCCAGCCGACAGGGCAGTGAGCAGCGTCGCCAGGACATTCTCGACGCCGCGATGCGCATTGTCGTGCGCGACGGCGTGCGCGCCGTGCGCCATCGTGCAGTGGCCGCCGAGGCCGGTGTGCCGCTGTCGGCGACCACGTATTACTTCAAGGACATCGATGACCTGCTCACCGATACCTTCGCCCAATACGTTGAACGCAGCGCGGCGTACATGGCCAAGTTGTGGGTCAACAATGAAGGTCTGTTGCGTGACATGGTCGTCAGTGGCGACGGCAGCCCGGAGTCGCGCTCGCAACTGGCGGACGATATTGCGCGGCTGATGGCCGACTATGTGCACCGGCAGTTGATTAACCGGCGTGAGCATTTGATGGCCGAACAGGCATTCCGTCAGGAGGCGTTGCTTAACCCGCGCCTGGCGATTCTGGTGCGTTCACATCAGCAGATTCTGTTGCAGGGTACCTGCCAGTTGTTCCAGGTGTTGGGCTCGCGTGAACCGCAGCAAGATGCCAAGGTGTTGACGGCGATTATCGGACGGATGGAATATCAGGGCCTGCTCAACGACGCCGAGCCTTTGGCCGAAGAGGACATGCTCGGCATTCTGACGCGGTATATGCACCTGGTGCTCGCGTCGGTGTAACGCAATCGTTGCCGCCTGACGCCGATCCCAATGTAGGAGCTGCCGAAGGCTGCGATCTTTTGATCTTGCTTTTAGAGACCAAGATCAAAAGATCGCAGCCTTCGGCAGCTCCTACAGGGGAAAGGTGTTTCAGATTCATAGGGAGTATTGAATGAAAGCCTGGCGTGGCGTGCTGATCGCCTTGTCGTTCCTGCTGCTCAGTGGCTGTCTGGTGACCTTCAAGGAGCCGCTGACCGCCAGTGACCCGGCGCCCACAGGCCTGCTCGGCAAATGGTCGAGCACCAATGCCTGGGGCGAGCCGATGAACCTTGAGCTGACGCGCCTGGGCAACGATCGCTATCAGGCCGTCACGTACTTCAAGGCCAAACCCCACGAGCGTGAAGCCTATCCCTTCACCGTGTCGCGCCACGGCAGCCGCTGGTATCTGTCGGCGAAAGTGCCGGCGCGCTTCGGCGGCCACTTCACCATCGCCGGCTTCGAGCTCACCGACAAACACGAACTGGTGGTCTACAACCTCGATCTCGACCAGATCAATCAAGCGATCAACCAGAAAGCCCTCGACGGTCAGGTTTTCCAGACTGACGATGGCGACGGCGTACAGGTCGACAGCAACCTCGACAAGGTTTTTGCATACCTCGATGATCCGGCCAATTCCGATGTTTTCGTGGAAGCCGTGCGCTACCAGCGTCAGGCCCGCGCCAAATAATTCAGTTTTCTACAGGAGTTTCGGGTGGACGATTACCAGCAGACGATACGCATGTTGTCCGACCGCATTGTGCTGGCGCAGACGCCGATCCGTGTGCTCGACGCGGTCAAGTGGGACGAGAACATCCGCAAGGGTTTCCTCAAGGCCAAAGGCAAGGAAATGCCCGCCGTCGATCGCGACTACTACCTCAATCGGCCGCTGAGTTTCGATTCGAGCAAGGTCAAGCTGGAGTTCCAGAACATTGAGCGCGACATCACCCGCCAGCTCGGCCAGTTCAACCCGGTCGGGCAGATCATGCGCCGTATGTGCAAGGAATACCGCATGGTGGTGCGCATGCTTGAAGCGCGTGGCACCGAGGATTTCGGCCTGATTTCGCAGGAACTGTACGGCGCCGCCTCCGATGCATTCCACGCCGGTGACCCAACGCTGGCCGACCTCGGCCTGATGATGTCCGACTACCTGAACAACATTGATGGCCGTGGCGACCTCAAGGACGAGCCGAAAATTCTCACCGCCAAAGACGCGGTGCACTTGCTGCAGACCCGTCTGAACAAAGTGTTCGGCGAGGCCGAGGAAACCATCCGCGTGTTCGAGTCCGACGGCATCGTTGCCGACGCGGCGGCCGGCGCCGACTACATCAAGATCCGCACCGACGCGATGTTCAACGATCGCGACGTACGCGCGCTGGAAGTCCACGAAGGCCTGGTGCACGTCGGCACCACGCTTAACGGGCTGAACCAGCCGATCTGCACCTTCCTGTCCAAAGGCCCACCGTCGTCGACGGTGACCCAGGAAGGCCTGGCGATCCTGATGGAAATCATCACGTTCGCCTCCTACCCGAGTCGCCTGCGCAAACTGACCAACCGCACCCGCGCCATTCACATGGTCGAGGAGGGCGCCGACTTCCTGCAGATCTTCGAGTTCTTCCGCGAGCAGGGCTTTGAGATGGCGGAAAGTTACGGCAACGCCAGTCGGGTTTTCCGTGGCTCGACGCCGACGGGGCTGCCATTCACCAAAGACTTGTCCTACCTCAAGGGCTTTATCATGGTTTACAACTACATTCAGTTGGCCGTGCGTAAGGGCAAGCTTGAGCAGATTCCGTTGTTGTTCTGCGGCAAGACCACACTGGAAGACATGCGGACCTTGCGCCAGCTGGTGGATGAAGGATTGGTGGTGCCGCCGAAATACCTGCCGGATCAGTTCCGCGATTTGAATGCGTTGTCGGCGTGGATGTGTTTCTCCAACTTCCTCAATCACTTGAGCCTGGACCGGATCGAAGCGGATTACTCCAATATCCTTTGAACAACCAATATCCCCTGTGGGAGCTGGCTTGCCAGCGATTGCATTCTCTCAGTCAATATTGATGTTGGCTGACCCACCGCCATCGCTGGCAAGCCAGCTCCCACAGGGTTATTTGTTTTTCTCTGAATCGTTTGTTTGCCAATTTCTTTTGCGAGGTTTCACCGGATGAGAATCCTCGGCATCTTCTGCCTGCTCCTGACCCTCGGCGGTTGCAGTTCGCTGTTGTTCTACCCCGAGCCGGGCCAGATCTTTACACCGGAAAAAGCCAAGCTCGAATACCGGACGGTAACTTTGGTTACCGCTGATGGCTTGAAGCTCAACGCCTGGTGGCTACCGGCGAAACCCGGTGTCGAAGTCAAAGGCACCGTTCTGCACCTGCACGGCAACGGCGGTAACCTGCCGATGCACCTCGGTGGCAGCTGGTGGCTGCCGAAAAACGGCTATCAAGTGCTGTTGGTCGACTATCGCGGTTATGGCCTGTCCGAGGGCGAGCCGAGTTTGCCGGCGATCTATCAGGACATCGACGCCGCGTTCGCCTGGCTCGACAAGGCGCCCGAGGTCAAAGGCAAGCCGCTGATTCTGCTCGGTCAGAGCCTCGGCGGTTCGATGGCCGTGCATTGGCTGGTGCAGCATCCCGAACGGCAGAAACAACTCAAGGCTTTGGTGCTCGACGGCGTGCCCGCGAGCTATCGCAGTGTCGGCCAATATGCTCTCAGCACTTCGTGGCTGACCTGGCCATTTCAGGTACCACTGTCGTGGCTGGTGCCGGATGGCGACAGCGCGATCAACTCGATGCCGCTACTCAACGGCGTGCCGAAGCTGATCTTCCACAGCATCGACGATCCGCTGGTCCCGCTTTCCAACGGCATCCGTCTGTATCAAGCTGCGCCGCCACCGCGTGTGCTGCAACTGACCCGTGGCGGTCATGTGCAGACCTTCGGCGACCCGGTGTGGCGTCAGGTCATGCTGCGCTACCTCGACGATCCCGAGCATTTCAACGGCCTGCGCCGTCTCGGCGAAATCCCCAATTACCCGACACCCCCGAATTCTGAAGATGAGAGTCCGCAATGACTGAAGAACGCAACGCCATCCCGCTGATCATCACCGGTATCTGCAGCATCCTCGGCACCGTCGGGGCGCTGTGGTACTACGGCTACCTGCACTTCGCCAAACCCGAGGATGCGTTGCTGCTCAATGAATTCACCATGCTCAAGACCGTGCCGGGCGAAGACTACAAGGTCTCGCTCGACCCGGCGGCGCAAGTGGCGCAGTGCATTGATGGCGTGTTGGTGTTGTTCGATACCGAGCAGAAAGGTTTGACCGGTGTGCTGATTAACGCCCAGAAGAAAGCCGTGCGTTGCATGGGTGAGGAGACTCCGCAGAAGCTGGAACAGTGATTCTGCAGGTTCAGCCCTCACCCTAACCCTCTCCCAGAGGGAGAGGGGACTGACCGAGGTGTTCTTTCGCTATACGCCGACCTGATCCACCGAGTCGAACGCAAATGTGGAAAACACCACAAATCGGCCCCCTCTCCTTCGGGAGAGGGCTGGGGTGAGGGGCTGCGATATCAGCCAGCACAAAAAGCCCCGCCTGATCCATCGTGTCGAACACAAATTCTGAAAGCACCACAAATCGGCTCCCTCTCCCTCGGGAGAAGGCTGGGGTGAGGGGGTGCGATTTCAGCCCGCACAAAAAAGCCCCGCCTGATCCATCGTGTCGAACACAAATTCTGAAAGCACCACAAATCGGCTCCCTCTCCCTCGGGAGAGGGCTGGGGTGAGGGGGCGCGATTTCAGCCCGCACAAAAAAGCCCCGCCTGATCACTCAGGCGGGGCTTTTGCGTTACAGCAGGGCGCTTAGTTCGAGCTGACCGCCGAACGTGGCATCACTGGCTGGTTGTCGTTGGAAATGGTCACTTCCACGCGACGGTTCATTGCACGACCGGAAGCGCTGCCGTTTTCGGCAACCGGGTATTCCTTGCCGTAGCCTTGGGTGACGATACGCGCTGGATCAACGCCCATTTTCACCAGTGCGGTGCGCACGGAGTTGGCGCGACGCTCGGACAGCGACTGGTTGTGGCTGGCTGTACCGGTGCTGTCGGTGTAACCCTCGACGATCACTTTGCGATCCGGGTTTTCCTGGAGGAATTGCGCCAGTTTGTTGATGTTCACCAGGCCGCTGGATTTAAGGTCGGCACGGTCGGTGGCGAACAGCACGTCACCGAAAGTCACCAGCGTACCGCGATCGGTCTGCTTGGCGTTCAGGCTGTCCTGCAGCTGTTTGATCTGCTGATCGCGAGCATCCAGACGCGCTTGAGCACGTTGGGCAGCTGCGTTCTTCAGATTGTTTTCAGCGGTGCGCAGGGCGATGGTCTGCTTGGCCACTTCCACACGCTGGTTGGTCAGGTAAGCCAGTTGGTCAACTTTGGCCGCGTCTTGTTTGTCCAGGTAAGCCTTGTCGGCCTTGTCCAGGTAATCGCTGGCGTCTTTGGTTTCCAGCGCCGCGACTTTGCTTGCCTGCGGGTTGGCTTGCAGGCCGGCGTAGTTGGTGCGCGCGTTTTCCAGATTCGGGTTAGGCGGAGTGGAGCAGGCAGCCAGAGCAACGCTTGCGGCCAGAAGAGCGGGGATCATCAGTTGCTTACGCATAATTTTCGTCCTTTCTATCGATAAGAGATTCAGCTTTGCGGTCGGGATGCGCGCTTACTGCACGGTGCGCTGACTTTCCTGACGCAGTTCCTGAACACCTTTCTGGGAATCCTTCACAGCCTGTTCGGCTTTTGCGGCCTGAGCCTTGCGTTCGGCGACGCGAGCGTCCCACTCGGCTTGCTCGGACAGGGTGCGAGCCTCGTCATACTTCTTGTCGTGCATGGCGATTTCGGCTTGTTTCAGTTTGTCCTGCGCCTGCTTCATCTCAACCGCAGCGAACTCGGTACCGCCGGCGCTGACAGCGCTGTTCACGGCCGATTGGGTCACGGCGTATTGCTCGCTCGGTGGGTTACCGGCGCAACCGGCCAGCACGAAGCTGGTGCCGATGGCCAGAGCCGCCAGTTTCAGACCGCGCAGGTGGGTAAACGAGGTTTGGTTTTTCATGGTCTTCAACTCCATTAGGCATCTCCTGAATACATCTGAATCCATCCTGGTCGAGGAGCCGCAAGCGACGTGTGAAAGCGCGTTTTTGAAACGCTCGTTCCAGGCGTGGTTACAGGTTCCGACCGGCGGGATTTTTCAAAAGTTCAGAAAAGATGGCCTATCGCCAAAATAATTTTTGACTGAATGGACAAGGCTCTAAAGCGGGAACTTTGGCAGGATGAAGCGGTACGCGCGGGGAAAGAAAGACGTAGTGCTGGAGGAAAAATACATTCCCTGTGGGAGCTGGCAAGCCAGCTCCCACAGGGTTAACGCAATGCCGGATCAGTGTTTTTGCTTGCCTGCTGCGGCCGAGAGGTCATGCAAATGCCGGCGCGAAAGCGCCAGAAACCGCGGCGTAGGCCCGACATCCTCATACAACGGATCACCTTCCTCATCCGTCGCCACCACCGTCGAACCCTTCACATACGGCAGGCTCGCCTCAAACTCTTCAAGCGCCGCGCCGATCAGTTCGCCGAGCAATTCTTCGACATGCCGTTTGGGGTACATCTCGGTAATCGCTGCCAGACGCGCAGCGGCTTCGACGTCCAGATGAATCGAGTAGCCAGTGTCGGTCAGGCGACCCTTGGCGTTTTCTTCCCAATGCTGGGCGAGTTCACGAATTTTCATGATGACCTCATTTCGCACCTGCTCATGGCAGGTCTGGGTGAGTGTCCGCCGGGGCCGGCGGCAAGCCGTTGTACGGCTTACTGTTGAGACTAGCTTTCGCCCGCAAGGTTTAACGTCCCTTGGTCGGATGCTTGTAAGAAGCGTCGTAGAGCGGCACTCTCTAGGTCATGCACTCGTTTCTAAGCCGTCCGGATTACTGCTGGGGAATTGCTGATGACCGATATTGATGCACGCTTGCGCGAAGACGTTCACCTGCTCGGAGAGCTGTTGGGCAACACCATTCGAGACCAGTACGGCGAGGCCTTTCTCGACAAGATCGAGCAGATTCGCAAAGGCGCCAAGGCCGATCGGCGTGGCTCGATGGACGCTGAACTGAGCGCCAGCCTCAATCAATTGAGCGAAGACGAGTTGCTCCCGGTAGCCCGGGCGTTCAACCAGTTTCTCAATCTGGCGAACATCGCCGAGCAGTATCAGTTGATCCATCGGCGCGAAGAGTCGCAGCCGGCGCCGTTCGAATCCCGCGTATTGCCGGAATTGCTCGCGCGTTTGCGCAGCGAAGGCCACAGCGCCGAGTCGCTGGCCCGGCAATTGGCGCGCCTGGAAATTGAATTGGTCTTGACCGCGCACCCGACCGAAGTGGCACGCCGCACGCTGATCCAGAAGTACGACGCGATCGCCGGGCAACTCGCCGCGCAGGATCATCGCGACCTGACCACAGCCGAACGCGAACAGATTCAAAATACCCTGCAACGGCTGATCGCCGAAGCCTGGCACACCGAAGAAATCCGCCGCACACGACCGACACCGGTTGATGAAGCCAAATGGGGTTTCGCGGTGATCGAGCACTCGCTGTGGCAAGCGATCCCCAACCATATGCGCAAGGCCGACAAGGCGTTGTACGAAGCGACCGGCCTGCGTCTACCCTTGGAAGCGGCGCCGATTCGCTTCGCTTCCTGGATGGGCGGCGACCGAGACGGCAACCCCAACGTCACCGCTGCGGTGACCCGCGAAGTGTTGCTGCTGGCGCGCTGGATGGCCGCCGATTTGTACCTGCGCGATGTCGATCATCTGGCGGCCGAACTGTCGATGCAGCAGGCCAGCGATGCCCTCAAAGCCAAGGCCGGCGACAGTGCCGAACCGTATCGCGCGGTGCTCAAACAACTGCGCGAACGCCTGCGCGCCACGCGCAACTGGGCACACGCCGCGCTGACTGCGCCAACCCCGGCGCCGGCCGATGTGCTGCACAACAACCGCGATCTGCTTGATCCGCTGGAGCTGTGTTTCAACTCGCTGCACGAATGCGGTATGGGCGTGATTGCAGACGGCCCGTTGCTCGATTGCTTGCGTCGTGCGGTGACCTTCGGCTTGTTCCTCGTGCGCCTCGATGTGCGGCAGGATTCCTCGCGGCACAGTTCGGCGATGACTGAAATCACTGATTACCTCGGTCTCGGTCGCTATGAAGACTGGGACGAAGAGCAGCGCATCACCTTCCTGACCCGCGAATTGAGCAATCGTCGGCCATTGCTGCCGGCGCATTTCAAGCCTTCTGCTGATACCGCCGAAGTGCTCAACACCTGCAAGGAGATCGCCGCCGCGCCGGGTGCGTCGCTGGGTTCCTACGTGATTTCCATGGCCGGCGCCGCTTCCGATGTGCTCGCCGTGCAACTGCTGCTCAAAGAGTCCGGCGTGTTGCGGCCGATGCGCGTGGTGCCGCTGTTCGAAACCCTCGCCGACCTCGACAACGCCGGGCCGGTGATGGAGCGGCTGTTGCTGCTGCCGGGTTACCGCGCGCGGCTGCAAGGCCCGCAGGAAGTGATGATCGGTTACTCCGACTCGGCCAAGGACGCCGGCACCACGGCGGCGGCCTGGGCGCAATATCGCGCGCAGGAGCGCCTGGTGGAAATCTGCCGCGAGCAGCAAGTCGAGCTGCTGCTGTTTCACGGTCGCGGCGGCACTGTGGGCCGTGGCGGTGGCCCGGCCCACGCGGCGATTCTGTCGCAGCCACCGGGTTCGGTGGCGGGGCGGTTCCGCACCACCGAGCAGGGGGAAATGATTCGATTCAAATTCGGCCTGCCGGACATCGCCGAGCAAAACCTCAATCTGTATCTGGCGGCGGTGCTTGAAGCGACCTTGCTGCCACCGCCGCCACCGACGCCAGAGTGGCGTCATCTGATGGATGAATTGGCGGCTGACGGTGTCAGTGCTTATCGCCAGGTCGTGCGGGAAAATCCGCAGTTCGTCGAGTATTTCCGCCAGTCCACACCCGAGCAGGAACTGGGTCGTTTGCCGCTCGGCAGTCGCCCGGCCAAACGCCGGGCCGGCGGTATCGAAAGCCTGCGGGCAATCCCGTGGATCTTCGGCTGGACGCAAACGCGGTTGATGCTGCCAGCGTGGCTCGGTTGGGAATCGGCACTGAGCAAGGCGCTGGAGCGCGGCGAGGGCGAGTTGCTTGGGCAAATGCGCGAGCAGTGGCCGTTCTTCCGCACGCGCATCGACATGCTGGAGATGGTCCTGGCCAAGGCTGACGCGGATATCGCGCTGTCCTACGATGAACGTCTGGTCGAGCCGGATCTGTTGCCGTTGGGCGCGCAGTTACGCGACCTATTGTCGCAGGCGTGCGCGGTGGTGCTTGGCCTGACTGGCCAGTCGCAGCTGCTGGCACATAGCCCTGACACCCTCGAATTCATCCGGCTGCGCAACACCTACCTCGACCCGCTGCATCTATTGCAGGCCGAATTGCTGGCCCGTTCGCGACAGCAGGATGTCGAGCAGGGCAGCCCGGTGGAACAGGCGTTGCTGGTGTCTGTGGCGGGGATTGCCGCCGGTTTGCGAAATACCGGCTAACGTTTTTGTCGTGGCGCGCGGCACCGCACACAAATGCCGGGTGCCGCTTTGCCTGACGGATGAAAATGCCGCCAGGCGACAGTTATTGATGGGGTTGCGACTTGGGTTACCGCGTCGCAAGGTCGCGGGGGGCGTCGGTTTCTCCGACTTTTGGCGTCTTGTGTGGGCGCAGCCTGCTGTGTATCTTGATCAGCCTTTGGCCGTTTGTGCGGCCACGACCCGTATTTTCAGGATTCGTCCCAAGAGGCGAATCCTTTGTTTTGTAAAAGCTTTTTATAAAAAAATTGAGGAGCACATCTAATGCGCGTCATTCTGCTGGGAGCTCCCGGGGCCGGTAAAGGTACTCAGGCTAAGTTCATCACCGAAAAATTCGGCATTCCACAAATTTCCACCGGCGACATGCTGCGTGCAGCGGTCAAGGCCGGTACTCCGCTGGGCGTGCAAGCCAAGAGCATCATGGATGCCGGCGGCCTGGTGTCGGATGACCTGATCATCGCACTGGTTCAGGACCGTATCGCTCAGCCAGACTGCGCCAACGGTTTCCTGTTCGACGGCTTCCCGCGCACCATTCCGCAGGCTGAAGCCCTGGTGACTGCCGGCGTCGAGCTGGATGCCGTGGTTGAAATCGCTGTTGAAGACGAAGAAATCGTTCAACGCATCGCCGGCCGTCGTGTTCACGAAGCCAGCGGCCGCGTTTACCACATCGTCTACAACCCGCCGAAAATCGCGGGCAAAGACGACATCACCGGCGAAGAGCTGGTACAGCGCAAGGACGACACCGAAGAAACCGTGCGTCATCGCCTGTCGGTCTACCATTCGCAGACCAAGCCGCTGGTGGAGTTCTATCAGAACCTGTCCGAGAAAAACGCTGGCAAGCCGAAGTACAGCCACATCGAAGGCGTTGGTTCGGTTGATGCGATCACCACCAAGGTGCTGGCCGCGCTGAGCTGAAAAGTCTGATCGGCTGCATCATCCACGGCCCGCTTGCGGGCCGTAGTTGTTTATACTGACGCACTTTTTCCCACCCCTGTTTTGGATACATCGATGAGCACCTTGCTGGCCCTGGACACCGCGACTGAAGCTTGCTCCGTTGCCTTGCTGCATGACGGCAAGGTCACGAGTCATTACGAGGTGATCCCGCGCCTGCACGCGCAGAAACTGTTGCCGATGATCCAGCAACTGCTGGCCGATGCCGGCACCACGTTGCAGGCGGTCGATGCGATTGCTTTCGGTCGTGGCCCGGGTGCGTTTACCGGTGTGCGGATTGCCATTGGTGTGGTCCAGGGTTTGGCGTTCGCGCTGGATCGTCCGGTGTTGCCGGTGTCCAATCTGGCCGTGTTGGCGCAACGTGCGCTGCGTGAGCACGGCGTGAGCCAGGTCGCGGCGGCCATCGATGCGCGGATGGATGAAGTGTATTGGGGCTGCTACCGTGAGACGGCAGGGGAGATGCGTCTGGTCGGTGCCGAAGCTGTGTTGCCACCGGAAGTCGCCGCGCTGCCGGCCGATGCCAGTGGCGACTGGTTTGGTGCTGGCACCGGTTGGGGTTATGGCGAGCGGATCGCGGTCGATCTGACCGGCTCCGACGCCGGCATGTTGCCCCACGCCGAAGACTTGCTGACCTTGGCGCGTTTCGCCTGGGAGCGCGGCGAGTCGATCCCGGCGGATGATGCACAACCGGTTTACCTGCGCGACAAAGTCGCCACCCCCAAGGCTCGTTGAGCCTTTAAAAAGATCGCAGCCTGCGGCAGCTCCTACAAGGATCGCATTCCAAATGTAGGAGCTGCCGCAGGCTGCGATCTTTTGATCTTCTGAAGCCAATCGTCAGTTTCTAACCCCCCGCTTTAAACCTTTTGCGCTTTATGTGTTCTAGTTATCACTCGGCGGTTTGCTAAGTCGGTCAAGTGCCGCTAAATTGCCATCATCGATACCGAGCATGAAATTATGCGTATAGACGGCCTTTCCTCTCAGTCCTACCCCATCAAGCGCAAGCCTCGCAAAGGCAATGTGGCGCTGGATGAATCCGTCGACGATATCGACGGCGAGCTGGAATTCCCGACTGAAGAGCAATTGGCCGCCCGCGCTGCCAAAGCCTCGGCCCAACGCCTGAGCAATCTGCCTGCCCGTCAGCAAGACATGATCTATCACCGTGCGATGAAAAAGAGCGTAGCGATGGCCTTGGCCAGTTACCTGAGCACCGCCGGTTTTGTCGATTGGGATGCAGACGTGCTGGGCCTCGATCTGTACATCTGATGGATCTGCCTTACTACCTCGGTTGCCCGTCCTGGAGCGAAAACGCCTGGCGCGAATATCTGTACCCGGTAGATGCAAAAACCTCTGACTTCCTCGGTCTGTATTCCCAAGTGTTCAACGCCGTTGAAGGCAATACGACCTTCTATGCCAGTCCATCGCCCGCGACTGTGCAGCGTTGGGCTGAAGTTATGCCCGAGCACTTTCGCTTCACCGCCAAATTCCCCGGCGACATCAGCCACAGCGGAGACCTGCGCGAGCAACTGACCGCCGCCGAAACCTTCCTGCAATTACTCAAGCCGCTCGGTGAGCGTGTTTCGCCGCTGTGGCTGCAACTGTCGAAAAGCTTCACGCCGCATCGCCTGCCTGAACTGGCGGCGTTCATCGATGCGCTGGATTGTCCGTTGGCGGTGGAAGTACGGCATGAGCAGTTCTTCGCCAAGGGCGAGAGCGAACGTTTGCTCAATCGTCTGCTGCTGGATCGTGGTGTCGAGCGCATTTGCCTTGATCCGCGTGCGTTGTTCAGCTGCCTGTCGACCGAGTCGTCGGTGATCCACGCGCAATCGAAAAAGCCGCGAGTGCCGACGCGCCCGGCGGCGTTTACGCAGTTCCCGCAGGTGCGTTTCATTGGCCATCCGGAACTGGAAGCCAACGACTCGTTCCTGCTGCCGTGGGTGGCGAAAATCGCCGAATGGATCGAAGAGGGCCGCACGCCGTACATCTTCCTGCACACCGCCGACAACCTCCTCGCAGCGAAGCTGGCGCAACGTTTTCACGCACAACTGATGCAACGTTTGCCTGGCCTGCCGGCGCTGCCTGAGCTATACAGAGAACCCGCTGCGGAGCAACTTGGCCTGCTCTGAAGCGGATTTTTATCCTGCTCAGGAGCCTGCCGATGGATGCCCAAGCCGTTAAAGCACACGCCTTCAAAGCCCTGCATGAACGTCCGGGGATTTTCGTCATTCCCAATCCGTGGGATGCCGGTTCGGCGAAAATGCTCGCCAGCCTCGGCTATCAGGCGTTGGCAACGACCAGTGCCGGTTACGCGTTTTCCCAGGGCAAGGCCGATGGTGCGCTAGGTCTCGACGAGACCCTGGCCAATGTCCGCGCGATTGTCGCGGCCACCGATTTGCCGGTGGCAGTGGATCTGGAAAACGGTTTTTCCGATGACCCGGCCGAAGCCGCGAAAAGCCTGCTTCGCGCAGCAGAGGCGGGTGCGGTCGGTGGCTCGATCGAAGACGCCACGGGCCGCGCGGATGCGCCGATCTATTGCTTCGAACACGCTGTGGCACGTATCGAAGCGGCCGTCGCCGCTGTGCGCACGCTGCCATTCCCATTCATCCTGACGGCGCGCGCGGAAAACTACCTGCACGGCAATCCTGATATCAACGACACCATCCGCCGCTTGCAGGCCTTCGCCGAAGCGGGCGCCGACGTGTTGTACGCGCCAGGTTTGCGCAACGCCGAAGAGGTGCTGGCGGTGGTGCGCGCGGTGGCGCCGAAACCGGTCAATGTGTTGATGTCCGGCGGTTTGAAACTGACCGTGCAGGAGCTGCAAGAAATGGGTGTGCGGCGTATCAGCACCGGCTCGGCATTGGCGTTGGCGGCGTTCGGCGAGTTCTTCCGCGCCGCTGAAGAGATCCAGCAATCCGGCACGTTCGGGTTTACCGCGCAGTCGATGCCGTACGCCAAAGCCAACCAGTTTTTCAAAGGCTGAACATGGGGCGGTGGATATTCTGGCTGGTGCTGCTGATGATTGGCGGCGCTGCGGTCAGTGTCTGGCGCGGTTGGCTGGACGTACCGCCGCAATGGAATCCATGGGCGCCACTGGACGTCAAAGCCGCGCCCAATTGGCTGACCGGTTACAAGCTGATGCGCTTGCGCAGCGATCCTGAACTCTGCGCCCAGTCGTTGAGCAGCTCTGATCTGCGCGTCACGCGGCAATCCGACAGCCCCGACGCCAAGTGTCCACTGATCGGCGCCTTGCGCGTGCAGGGTGGTGAGGTGGCGCTGAGCAGCAGCTTCCTCGCCAGTTGTCCGCTGGCAGTGGCCTACGCGATGTTTGAACACCACACGCTGCAACCCGTCGCGCAATCCGTTTACGGGCAAAAGATCGCGCGTGTCGATCACCTCGGCAGCTTCGCCTGTCGCAATGTCTACAACCGCGAAAGCGGCGCGCTCAGCCGTCATGCCAGTGCTGATGCGCTGGACATCGCCGGTTTTCGTCTGGCCGATGGCCGCACGGTCAGCGTGCTCAAGGACTGGCCCAAGCAAAATCAGGACGCGCAGTTTCTGCGTCAGTTGCGCGACGGTGCCTGTGAGGCATTCAGTGTGGTGTTGAGCCCGGATTACAACGCCGCCCACCGCAATCACTTTCATGTCGATGTCGGGCGCTGGAGCGTGTGTCGCTGAGGTTTAGGCGGCGAGGCGCAGGTTCTGCAGAACGATCGGGCGGGCCCAGCCATTATCGAAGTCCAGCGCCTTCTGTTGCTCGACGATTTCTTCCGGCGGGAACGGCGGATAAGGCTTTTGCAGCAGATCCAGATCGAATTCGGCAATCGGCAGGTACAGCGGTTTCTTCTGCGGGGCCGGGCCAGGCTCTGGAACGGGCTGACCATTGTTGATCACCACCGGACGCACCCAACTGCTGTCGAAATCCTGTTGCTCTTGCTGAGCTTTCAGTTCTTCCGGCGGGAACGGCGGGAATGGTTTGTCCAGCAAGTCCATTTCGAATTCGGCGATCGGCAGGAACAGCGGCTCTGGCGGACGCACTTCGGTTTCCACCACATCGCACTCGCGCTGGCTGACGATGTGCGCGTGCAGCTCGCTGCCGATGGTCGGTTCTTCAGGGCTGCTCAGGTCAACCGGAGGGAACGTGCCACAGGCAGGCACCACTTCACTCGTCTGTTCGGCCATCGCCTGGGCAAAGAAATCCTGCCACAGGTGACTGACGCCGCTCAGTGCTTGAGTGTTGTGACGGCTAAAGTCGCCATGGGGCGAGATGTAGCCAATCGATGTGGGAAGAATGCCTGACATTTTTTTCGGTTGACGCTCAGCTCTGGCAAAATGCGCGTTGAATGAATTATCGGCGGTTTTTGCCGATCCTTGAATTTTTGAGCGTGTTTTCCATGATCGAGCAACCTGCGGCCTGCCGCATCCATGTTCAGGCCCTCGGCCCGACGTTTGAAGCGCAAGCCGGGCAGTGGGCCGAGCGCCTGGGCCTGCCGCTTGAAGTGGCGGACGGCGAGTTTGCCTTGCAGGTCGGCGAGCAGGGTTTGCAGCTGCAACAGCTCGGCCCGGATGCACCGGGGCCGGTGCGCGTCGACTTTGTTGAAGGTGGTGCGGCGCATCGGCGCTTATACGGTGGCGGCAGCGGGCAGATGATTGCCAAGGCGGTCGGCATCGCCCAAGGCGTGCGCCCGCGCGTGCTGGATGCCACGGCGGGGTTGGGCATGGATGCGTTCGTGCTGGCCAGTCTCGGTTGCGAGATGAGCCTGATCGAGCGTCAGCCGCTGATTGGCGCGTTGCTGGAAGATGGCCTGGCGCGCGCGGCGGAGGATTTCGACGTGGCGCCGATCGTGGCGCGGATGACCTTGCTCAAGGGCAACTCCATCGAAGTCATGCAGAACTGGGAAGGTGAGCCGCCGCAGGTGATTTATCTCGACCCGATGTTTCCCCACCGCGAGAAGACTGCGCTGGTGAAGAAGGAAATGCGCCTGTTCCGGCCGTTGGTGGGCGATGATCCGGATGCGCCGGCGCTGTTGCAGGCTGCGCTGGCGTTGGCGACGCACCGCGTGGTGGTCAAACGACCGCGCAAGGCACCGTGCATTGAGGGGCCGAAGCCGAGTCATGCGCTGGATGGCAAATCGAGCCGCTATGACATCTACCCGAAGAAAGCGCTCAAGGCTTGATACCGAGTCGCGCTCATCGCTGGCAAGCCAGCTCCCACAGGGTTTGGTGGTGTGTACACGATTTGTGATCACACCCAAATCCTTGTGGGAGCTGGCTTGCCACCGATGGCGTCAGTGCCGACACCGCAGAAATCAGGCTTTGTACGCCCGCATAAACAACCCCACCACTTCCTGCACATGGCTTTCCGCTGCCTCTTCAGTCAACGGCTCCCCACAGCCATACAACAGCCGAAAATTCCCCGCACCCTTGATCAGGCAAAAGAAATGCTCGGCGGCATTGCGCGGCAGATCGATGTTCAGCGCGCCTGTCTCGTGAATACGCGTCAACAACCGCTCCATGCCTTGCACCATGCGCTGAGGGCCGGCCTCGAAGAAGATCAGCGACAGCTTCGGATCCTGACTGCCCAGCGCCATGATCAAGCGGTGCAAGTTCACCGACTCATCACTGTTGATCAGGTGATGAAAGCCTCGCGCAATGTTCAGCAACACATTTTCCACGGCGATGCCTTCGGGCAATTCGAAGAACAATGGCGGCAATTGCTCCTCGCACTTGGCCACGACGGCGGCGGAGAACAGCGTCTCTTTGTCGTTGAAATGGCTGTAGACCGTCAGCTTCGACACGCCAGCCTCGCTGGCGACCGCGTCCATGCTGGTGTTGGCATAGCCATGACTCAGAAACAGAATTTTCGCCGCGTCGAGGATCGCCTGGCGCTTGGCCAGATCCTTGGGACGGCCCGGACCGTTTGGAGCTGAAAGATTGTTCGACATTCTTCGCTTTTAATACTGGACTGGTGAGTTTGCTATTAATAACATACCCGCCAGTATAATTATTCCAAGCACCATTAGCGAAAGGTCCGTCACCATGTTCCGCCATGCGTTGTCCCTCGCGTTGCCAGTGAGTCTGGCGTTCCTTTTGTCGGCGTGTGGTCAGGAAGAGGCGACGCAAGTCACCGTGCGACCGGCCATGGTGGTGCAGCCAGAGCCTTCGGCGCAGACGATGGAAAGTTATCCGGGCGAGGTTCGCGCTCGCTACGAACCCGATCTGGCGTTCCGCATTGGCGGCAAAGTCAGCCGACGACTGGTCGATGAAGGTCAGCGCGTGAAGGCTGATCAGCCACTCGCCGAACTCGATCCGCAGGACGTGCGCCTGCAGCTGGAAGCCACCCGCGCGCAAGTCGCCGCCGCTGAAGCCAATCTCAACCTGGTGCGTGCCGAGCGCGATCGCTACAAGACCCTGATGGATCGGCAGATGGTCAGCCGCTCGGCCTACGACAATGCGGAAAACCTTTACCGCTCCGGTGAAGCCCGCCTCAAACAAATCAAAGCTGAATTCAACGTTTCGACCAATCAGGCCAGTTACGCGGTGTTGCGTGCGCCGCAGGATGGTGTGGTGGCCAAGCGTTCGGTGGAAGTCGGTCAGGTGGTTGCCGCTGGGCAAACGGTGTTTACCCTCGCCACCGACGGCGAGCGCGAAGTGTTGATCAGCCTGCCCGAGCAGAGCTTCGGGCGCTTCAAGGTCGGTCAGCCAGTGACGGTCGAGCTGTGGACCCAACAGAACCAGCGTTTCGCCGGGCAGATCCGCGAACTGTCGCCCGCCGCCGATCCACGCTCACGCACCTTTGCTGCACGTATTTCCTTCACCAGCGGCAAAGTCCCGGCCGAACTGGGCCAGAGTGCCCGCGTGTTCGTGCAATCGGCCGATAGCGTTTCCCTGTCGGTGCCGCTCTCGGCGCTCACCGCCGAAAACGGCGCGACCTACGTCTGGGTCGTCAACGGCAACAACACCTTGAAGAAAACCCTGGTGCGCATCGGTCCGTTCGGCGAGAAAACGGTGCCGGTGCTCGAAGGCTTGAGCGCCAGTGACTGGGTGGTGGCTGCCGGCGTTCACGTGTTGCTCGAGGGTCAGCAGGTGCGTCCGGTGGATCGCTCCAACCGTGTGGTCAATCTGGCGGACAAGGAGTAAGTCCCAATGCGCTTCAACCTTTCCGAATGGGCGCTGCGTAATCGCCAGATCGTACTGTTCCTGATGCTTTTGCTGGCCATCGTCGGTGCGTTGTCCTACACCAAACTCGGCCAGAGCGAAGACCCGCCGTTCACTTTCAAAGCCATGGTGATTCAGACCCGTTGGCCGGGAGCGACCGCGCAGGAGGTCTCGCGGCAGGTTACCGAGCGCATCGAAAAGAAGCTGATGGAAACCGGCGAATACGAGCGCATCGTCTCGTTCTCGCGCCCCGGTGAATCCCAGGTCACCTTCATTGCTCGCGATTCGATGCATTCCAAGGAAATCCCCGACCTCTGGTATCAGGTGCGCAAGAAGGTCAGCGATATTCGTCAGACCTTGCCGCCGGATATTCAGGGGCCGTTCTTCAACGATGAATTCGGCACCACGTTCGGCAATATCTATGCGCTGACCGGCGACGGTTTCGATTACGCGGTGCTCAAGGATTACGCCGATCGCATCCAGATTCAGCTGCAACGGGTCAAGGATGTCGGCAAGGTCGACTTGCTCGGTTTGCAGGACGAGAAGATCTGGGTCGAGCTGTCCAACGTCAAACTGGCGACCCTCGGCTTGCCGCTGGCGGCGGTACAACAAGCGCTGCAAGAACAGAACGCGGTGTCGACCGCCGGTTTCTTTGAAACCGGTAGCGAGCGCTTGCAGCTGCGGGTCTCGGGAAATTTTCAGACGGTCGAGGAGATAAAAAACTTCCCGATCCGCGTCGGCGATCGTACGTTCCGCATCTCCGATGTCGCCGATGTGCGCCGCGGGTTCAACGATCCACCGGCGCCGCGCATGCGTTTCATGGGTGAAGACGCGATCGGTCTGGCGGTGGCGATGAAGGATGGCGGTGACATTCTGGTGCTCGGTAAAGCACTGGAAGGCGAGTTCTCGCGCATCCAGAAAAACCTCCCGGCCGGCATGCAATTGCGCAAGGTTTCCGATCAACCGGCGGCGGTGAAAACCGGGGTCGGCGAGTTTGTTCAGGTGCTGGTCGAGGCGCTGGCGATTGTCTTGCTGGTGAGCTTCTTCTCACTTGGCGTGCGCACTGGCATGGTTGTGGCGCTGACCATTCCACTGGTGCTGGCGATGACTTTCGCCTGCATGTATTACCTCGGCATCGGCCTGCACAAGATCTCTCTTGGCGCGTTGGTGTTGGCGCTGGGCTTGCTGGTGGACGACGCGATCATTGCCGTGGAAATGATGGCGATCAAAATGGAGCAGGGTTTCGACCGTATCCGTGCGGCGAGTTATGCCTGGACCAGCACCGCGTTTCCGATGCTTACGGGGACGTTGATCACTGCCGCCGGGTTCCTGCCGATTGCCACGGCGCAGTCCGGTACTGGCGAGTACACACGCTCGATCTTCCAGGTGGTGACCATCGCGCTGCTCGCGTCCTGGGTGGCGGCAGTGATGTTCGTGCCGTATCTGGGGGAAAAACTCCTGCCGGATCTGGCGAAAATTCATGCGGCCAAACATGGCACTGGCGATGGTCAGGCTGATCCGTATGGCACGCCGTTTTATCAGCGCGTTCGGCGTCTGGTCGAGTGGTGCGTAATGCATCGCAAGACCGTGATCGTGCTGACGGTGGGACTGTTTATCGCGTCGGTGATGTTGTTTCGTTTCGTCCCGCAGCAGTTTTTCCCGGCCTCGAATCGGCTGGAGTTGATGGTCGATCTGAAACTGGCTGAGGGTGCGTCGCTGGCCAATACCACCGGTGAAGTCAAACGCCTGGAAGCGATGCTCAAGGATCACGCCGGCATCGACAATTACGTCGCCTATGTTGGCACCGGCTCGCCGCGTTTCTATCTGCCGCTCGATCAGCAATTGCCGGCGGCGAGCTTCGCGCAGTTTGTGGTGTTGGCGAAGAACATCGAGGAGCGTGAGGCGCTGCGCAGCTGGTTGATCGAAACGCTTAACGAGCAATTTCCTGCATTGCGTTCGCGGGTCACGCGGTTGGAGAACGGTCCGCCGGTGGGTTATCCGGTGCAGTTCCGCGTGACCGGTGAACACATCGAAGAAGTTCGCGCGCTGGCGCGTAAGGTGGCAGCCAAGGTTCGCGAGAATCCGCATGTGGTCAATGTGCATCTGGATTGGGAGGAACCGAGCAAAGTCGTGTATCTGAATATCGATCAGGATCGTGCCCGGGCGCTGGGTGTAAGCACGGCGAATCTGGCGAAATTTCTGCAGAGTTCGTTGACCGGGTCGAGTGTCAGTCAGTATCGCGAAGACAATGAGTTGATCGAGATTCTGTTGCGCGGCACGGTGCATGAGCGCACTGAATTGTCGTTGCTGCCGAGTCTGGCCGTGCCGACGGATAACGGTCGCAGTGTGGCGTTGTCGCAGATTGCCACGCTGGAATACGGCTTTGAGGAGGGGATCATCTGGCATCGTAATCGTCTGCCAAACGTGACCGTGCGCGCGGATATTTATGGCAAGGAGCAGCCGGCGACGTTGGTGAAGCAGATCATGCCGACGCTGGATTCGATTCGTGCCGAGTTGCCCGATGGTTATCTGTTGGATGTCGGCGGCACGGTGGAGGATTCCGAGCGTGGGCAGAAGTCGGTGAATGCCGGGGTGCCGATGTTCATTGTCGTGGTGCTGACGTTGTTGATGGTGCAGTTGCGCAGTTTTTCGCGTACGGCGATGGTGTTTTTGACGGCGCCGTTGGGGTTGATCGGGGTGACGTTGTTTTTGATGGTGTTCCGTCAGCCGTTCGGGTTTGTGGCGATGTTGGGGACGATTGCGTTGTCCGGGATGATCATGCGCAATTCGGTGATTCTGGTGGATCAGATCGAGCAGGATATTGCCTCGGGACTTAAGCCTTGGCAGGCGATTATCGAGGCTACGGTTCGACGCTTCAGGCCGATTGTGTTGACGGCTTTGGCGGCGGTGCTGGCGATGATTCCGTTGTCGCGGAGTGTGTTTTTTGGGCCGATGGCGGTGGCGATCATGGGTGGGTTGATTGTTGCGACTGCGCTGACGCTGTTGTTTTTGCCGGCGTTGTATGCGGCTTGGTTCAGGGTTCGCAAAGACTCCGTTTGATTTGTGGGTTGCGTGGCGGCCTTCGGGCCGACCATGTTCTTGGGGTTTTGGGTGTATATCCGTTTTTGTGGGTGCTGCCGCTGGCGGTTTCGCCCTTACGGCGAGTCACCTTTTCCAAACGCCGAAAAGGTAACCCAAAAGGCTTTGCCCTGACGTTCGGCCCGCTCGCTGGGGCTCGGGGTTCCTTCGCTCCGGGATCGATCCGGGGGCATCGCCTACGGTTTGCTTCGCTGCACCTCCTCTCGATGTGTTCGACTTCGTCGAACGGTCGCTGCGCTCCCACCCCCGGATCAATCCCTCCACTCAGCCTGCCGACGGGCCTTCAGATCAAGATCAAAAGCTGCAGCCGAGCTAACGCTCATCCTGTTGAGTGGTGAGGAGCAGAAGCGGTCTGCACTTGCTCTTCTGTGGGAGTGAGCCTGCTCGCGAAGGCGGCCTGACAGCCGACCTGTTTTTTGCAGATGTACGCAATCCAACTGTAGGAGTGAGCCTGCTCGCGATGAGGTCCTGACAGCCGCCCAATCTCTACCTGCATACACCCAAGCCAATTGTGGGAGCTGGCTTGCCAGCGATGGCGGGCTGACTGCCGACCAGTTTCTAGCTGATTACCCGTAGTCCGCTCTACCTCAGCCACTTCCTACATCTTTTTCAGAAACCTCCGATATTGAGCCTTGGTGCCTCGGATGCTGTACTCCAGCCTCTGCTTCCAGCGTTCCTGAGTTTGTCTTGATGAAAAAGCCGCCAGCATTGAAAGGCAGAACCGACCCCGTTTTCGACTTGTTGGTGCGCCCGCCCCACAAGCATCGTCTGGAGGATTATCTTGCGCTGCTCAAGCCGCTCGATGATCAAGGTCGTTATCTGCCATTTGAAGCGTTGCGTTATCGCTGGGCGGCGGGGCTGGATGCCAGACTGTGCTGGGCTTTGGTCAAGAAGGCGCGGGCGGCCCAGCACATTAACCTTCTGCCACTGGGCGAGCCTGTGCAGTGGGGGAAGTATCTGTTGACGCCGCTGGCGCAGAAGACCATCTCCATCGTCGATCGACAGGCCAGTACGGCTGCGCTGGAGTACATGACCAGCCAGATTGGCGAACGGGCGCATTTCAGTTATCTGCTCAATGATCTTATCGAAGATGAAGCGATTGCCAGTAGCCAGTTGGAAGGCGCTGCGACGACTACGCGTGTGGCCAAGGACATGCTCAAGCAGCAGCGCCAGCCCCGCACTCCGGATGAACGCATGGTGATGGGTAATTACCGGATGATGAATTTTGCCTGGGAGAGACGTTACGAACCCATGAGCGTGGATTTGATCGCGGCGATTCATCGGGTGGGGGTCGAGGGTATCGATGACGAGCAGTATTCCCCTGGGGTGTTCAGGACCAATGACGAGGTGGTTGTCCAGGACGGGGCGGGCAATACGGTACACCGGCCGCCACCTGCAGCAGGATTGGTGTCGCGGCTTGAGCGACTGTCGCACTGGATCAACCTGCCCGAAGGCTCACCGCAAGAGACGAGCTACCTGCATCCACTGATCAAGGCGATCACACTGCATTTTGCCTTGGGCTACGAACATCCCTTTCGCGACGGCAACGGGCGGGTCGCCAGGGCGTTGTTTTACTGGTTCATGTTCAAGAACGAATTTGCGGCGTTTCGCTACATTGCGATCAGTTTGTTACTGCGTAATGCTCCGGTGAAATATGGACGTTCATACCTGCATACCGAGGCGGATGAGCTGGATCTGACTTATTTCATCGAGTTCCAGTGTTCGGTGATCCAGCGTGCGGTGCTCGGGTTTTCCGATGTTTACCGCAAGAGCGTGGCCTACACCGAAGAGTTCGAGCGCTGGCTGACGAATTCTGGCTACTTCGATCAGATGACGGAAATACAGCGCGCGGTGTATCAGGCGGCAAAAAGCGGGGAGGCGAAGGAGTTCACGGCAGGCAATTTGGCGGAAAATTTTGGTTGCTCGTATAACGAGGCGACTTCGGTTCTGGAGGGGCTGGACCAATTGCAGCTTTTGGAGAGAAGGAAGATGGGGCGGGAGTGGGTGTTCTTTTTACGTAGTCCTTTACGTGGAGGGAAGCACGGGAGCGAATTGATTCGCCCCCGTGTCGTGGCTGTTTAGAGTGTGCCGAACACCTTCTTCGCCAGACTGGTCGCCGCAGCGGCCGGGTTCTGGCGGATGGTTTCTTCCTGTTTGCCGATCATCTCGAACAGGCCATTCAGCGCTTGTTCGGTGACGTAGTTTTCAACGTTGGCGCTCTTCGCATCGACAACGCCAAACGCAGCAGCCTGACCAGCGAACGAGTTGTACTTCTGCGCTACGCCAACCTTGTCGGTCGCCTGTTTGACGATCGGCAGGAACTTGGCGCGGATCTGTTCGCGGCTGGATTTGTCGAGGTATTGCGTGGCCGAATCCTTGCCGCCGCTGAGGATGCCTTTGGCGTCTGCCACGCTCATTTTCTTCACGGCGTCGACGAGGATTGGCTGGGCCTGAGTCACAGCGGATTCGGCAGCCTTGTTCATCGCGGTTTCCAGTTCTTCAACCTGGGCGCCCATGCCGAAGGCTTTCATCTTGCTCGCGGCTTTGCCGAGTTTGCCCGGCAGTTCGATCTTCACGTCGGGGTTGTTGCTGAAACCGCCAGGTGTGCCCAGTTGTTTGACGGCGATTTGTGCGCCTTGGGTCAGAGCATCCTTGAGACCGCCGGTGGCGTCTTTTTGCGACAGGTCACTGAGCGACAGCGCCAGCGCGCTGGCGGAGATCATCAGGCCTGCGCACAGGCCGGCGAAGCGAAGGGTAGGGCGGAGCATGGCGGCTTCCTTGTTGCGGAAAAGGGCTGCGGAAAATGAATTAACGAACGGCGTCGACGCGGATTTTCAGCGGCTGCGGGTCGTTACCGTCGAGTTGCACGGCATGGTTTTCGGTGGTGATGAACATCAGCTCACCATTGACTTCGATGCGCGCGCTGACCGAATAGCGATGGCCGGGTTTGACCTGCGCCGGGTCGTAGCTCAGGTGGAAAGGCAGCGGCACCTGGCCTTTGACCTGGCCTTTTTGCTCGTCCAATACGACGGCTGGCGCGTCGGCCAATGAAACGTCTTGCAGGCTGACGCTAAGGGTCGCGCTCGGTGGCAGAGCGATGCGCTGCAGGTAGAACACTTCACCGTCGAGGCCGACTTTGCCAGCGGGGGTGGTCGATTGGCAGGCGCTCAGCAGTGTGGCAGCGGCGAGCAGGGTGAGTTTTTGCATCGGAAGTTCTCCTTTTCATTGTGGGAGCGAGCTTGCTCGCGAAGGCGGTTTAGCATTCAACATTTCAGTTGTCTGACACGCCGTCTTCGCGAGCAAGTCGAATCGTCGCACCGTCACTCCCACCAGGTTTACATCAGGTCTCGGGTTGGGCGACGACCTGATCTGCAGCGTCTTCACTGCGATGCAGCGCGACTTGACGGATCGACAAACGAATCTCCGCCGGCAACACGCGTTTGGCCGCACCTTCGGCGAGTTCGCCGAGCAGTTCGTGGTAACTCAGTTTGCCGGCCTCGTCGCGACGCAGTACGTCGAGGTCGAGCAGGGTCTGGATGAAGTGGCGGAACAGGCTCTTGTCGAAGAACTCCGGGGCGTTGAGGCCGTGGAGGATCGACAGGCGCTGGGCCATGACCGTGCAGAGGTCTTCCAGCTCTTCGGCGCTGATGCTGTTCTGGCCGCTGTTGAGCAGCAACGACACGGTCATGTAGAAGCGCTGCAAGGTCTGGGCGATGCTCTTCGACAGCAGCGTCAGCAGGACGAAATGTCGCGAACTTGGCGCCGGGCGCAGGTACACATCTTTCTCGAAACGCAGCAGGCCTTGCTCGACGAACGCTTCCAGCCACTGATCGACCACACCGTCCAGTTCGTCCAGCGTCCAGCGAATGAACAGTTCCGATTGCAGGTACGGATACAGCGCGCGGGTGTAGCGCAGGATCTGCTCGCGGCTCATGCGCGAGGTGCTCTGGAAGAAGCTCGCCAGCAGCGCCGGCAGCGCGAAGATGTGCAGCACGTTGTTGCGGTAGTAGGTCATCAGGACGGCGTTCTGCTCGTCCAGATAGAGAATCTTGCCCAGCGCATCGTTCTGCTCGGCGAGCAGGTCCATGTCCTTCACATGCTCGATCAGCGCCCGGCCATCACCTTCCGGCAAGGTGGTGTGCGGCGAGTATGGGACTTTGCGCAGCAGCGCCAGATACAGATCCAGCACTCGCGCCATGGCGCGATCATCCAGCGCCAGACGTGTAGTCGACAGCAGCGCCAGCGCCACCAGATTGACCGGGTTGATCGCGGCGGCTTCGTTGAGATGCTGCGCGACTTTCTCGCCAAGGCGATTGGTGGTTTCGTTGAGCCACGCCGGCTTGTACTGCGGGCCGAGTTCCTGCTGGCGCCAGTCCGGTTGCTCGGCGTCGAGGAATTCTGCGAGTTTGATCGGCTCACCGAAGTTCACCGCGACCTGACCGAAACGCTGCTTGAGCGCGCCGATGACTTTGAAAATGTCGAAGATCGATTCTTTTTTCTTGCTCGCGCCGCGCAGTTCGCCCAGATAGGTACGCCCCTCAAGCACGCGCTCATAACCGATGTACACCGGCACAAACACGATCGGCATCCGCGACGAACGCAGGAAGCTGCGCATCGTAATCGCGAGCATCCCGGTCTTCGGTTGCAACATGCGCCCGGTGCGCGAGCGGCCGCCCTCGACGAAGTACTCGACCGGGAAGCCTTTGGTGAACAGCGTGTGCAGGTATTCGTTGAACACCGAGGTGTACAGCGGATTGCCCTTGAACGTGCGACGCATGAAGAATGCACCGCCACGGCGCAGCAGGCTGCCGATCACCGGCATGTTCAGGTTGATCCCGGCGGCAATGTGCGGCGGGGTCAGGCCGTTGCGGAACAGCAGATACGACAGCAGCAAATAGTCGATGTGGCTGCGGTGGCAGGGCACATAGATCACTTCGTGACCCTGAGCGACTTTCTGCACGCCTTCGATGTGGTTGACCTTGATGCCGTCGTAGATCTTGTTCCAGAACCAGCTCAGCACCACTTCGAGGAAACGGATCGCGGTGTAGGTGTAGTCCGAGGCGATCTCGTTGCCGTAGCGCAAGGCCTGGGCCTTGGCTTTCTCCGGGGAGATGTTTTCGCGCTCGGCTTCGTCGAGGATCGCTTGCTTGACCAACGGCTGGTTGAGCAGACCTTTGACCAGGTTGCGGCGGTGGGAAATGTCCGGGCCGATGACCGCTGCTTTCAGATTGCGGAAGTGTACGCGCAGGATTCGCTGGGCCATGCGCACGGTGCGTTCGTGGCCCTTGTTGTGCTCGATCAATTCGCGCAGATGGATCGGCGCGGAGAACTGCACGCGTGTCTTGCGGCCGAGGACGATGATGCTCAGCAGCCGACGCAGGCGCCCAGTAACGGCCCAGCTATCAGCAAACAGCAGTTTCCACGGACTGTTTTCGCTGTCCGGCGACTGACCCCAGAACACGCTGACCGGAATGATCTGCGCGTCTTCGGCAGCATTCTGGGTGAGGGCGCTGACCAGACGCGTCAGGGTCGGCGGCGCACCGCGTTTGTCCTGGCGACCAAGCCAGTCTGGGTCCGGCGTCAGGTAGAAAAACGCCGCCGGTTCGATCAGCGAACCCACCGACACCGGCAGTACCGGACGCGGCAGGCCGGCCTTGGTGCACTCGGTGTCGAGCACGGCCAGATCGGTCAGCGAAGGGTTTTGCAGGACGTAGAACACCGGACGACTGCGGTCGAGGTTGAGGGTGAACGACGACTGGTTGATCGTCTCCGAGCGAACCCAGAGGTACAACAGTCGGCGCAAGGTGCCAAACACAAGACGGCGGAACGGGGAACGGGTCATACGGCTTCTGCATGAGTTGATAAACCGAGCGGTTGCTCGGGAGGTCGACAGTTTGCCGTATTCACCGAAAATCGGCAAAAAAGCGGCGAAGTAATCTCCTGTTGAGAGTTTTCGCGCCTGTCATATACTCGGCGGTCTGTCGCCGGGGCCCTCTTATGGACGTCGGTCGCAGGCTGACGTTCCGCAAAGGCTTTCCTGCGAAAAGCCTGTTCAATAATAAGAAAGGAGTATGAACAGATGGCAACCCGTGAAACCGGCAACGTGAAGTGGTTCAACGACGCCAAAGGCTACGGCTTTATCCAGCGCGAAGACGGGGTGGACGTGTTCGTGCACTACCGCGCGATTCGCGGCGAAGGGCATCGGTCGCTGACTGAAGGCCAGCAGGTCGAATACGCGGTGATTACTGGCGAGAAGGGTTTGCAGGCTGAGGATGTTGTAGGCCTGTAATGATCGTTCCCACGCTCTGCGTGGGAACGCCTCAACGGACGCTCCGCGTCCGCATTGGGACGCAGAGCGTCCCTGGCTGCATTCCCACGCGGAGCGTGGGAACGATCAGTATCAGGCAGTTTTCCAGGTGATTTCTTCTTCACCATCGGCGCTGATGCGCATCCAGCGATCCGCCGTTTCCTCGCCTTCTTCTTCAACCCACGTGCCCGGTGCGCAACGCACTTCCACGTTCAGCGCAGCGAATGCGGCGCGGGCGCAGGCGATGTCGTCGTCCCATGGCGTCTGGTCGCTTTCCAGGTACAGGCTGTTCCACTTGCCCACCGCTTTCGGTAGCCAGGTCACCGGCACGTTGCCGGCCTTGCATTTGTAGGTCTGGCCTTTCTGTACCCAGTCACTGCACGGGCCCAACGCGGCGCCCAGCCAGGCGGAAATGGCCTTGTGGTCGACGTCGGCGTCTTTCAGGTAAATCTCGATATCCGGTTGGCGCATGGATGTCCTCACTGCGGGTCTGAAAAATCCATTCGCGGATTTAGCCGGCCCCGGGCACTCGCCCGAGACCAAAAGTTATTGAAGAACGAAATAATCGTAGCGCATCGACACGGTGGTCTCGAACGGCTCGGCCTGTTCGATCACCGCCGCGCGACGCTCGGCACTGGCGCGCCAGCCGTGGGGTGTCATCGCCAACAGGTTGGCGCGATCCTCGGGCTTGTCCAGCGTCAGTTTGAATTCCAGTGTTTCACTGTGCGCCAGCGCCATTCCTTCCGGCACCAGGGCCAGGTGCTTGTCGTCGGTGTATTCGCGCACTTCGTCGTACAGGCGTTCGCGCAATTCCATCAGGTGGCCGCTGGTCGGGCCGACTTTCATCAGGCCGCCGCCGACGCTGAGCAGACGCTTGGCTTCTTCCCAGTCCAACGGACTGAAAACACTGGCGAGAAACTGGCAACTGCCCGACGCCAACGGCACGCGGGCCATGCTGGCGATCAACCAGCTAATCGCCGGATTACGTTTGCAGGCGCGTTTGACCGCTTCACGGGAAATATCCAGCGCGTAGCCATCCGCGTTCGGCAAGGCCTCGGCGATCTGCGCGGTGTAATAACCCTCGCCACAACCGATGTCGACCCAGCGATCTGGCGCATAACTCGCTGCCAGTTCGGCCAGACGCTTGGCCACCGGCGCGTAATGCCCGGCGTTCAGGAAGTCACGGCGCGCTTCGACCATGGCCTGGTTGTCGCCAGGATCGCGGCTGTTTTTGTGCTGCACCGGTAGCAGGTTCAGGTAACCCTGCCGCGCGCGGTCGAAGCGGTGGCCGGCGGGGCAGACCACGCCGTTATCCACCGCATTCAGCGGTTCACTGCAGATGGGGCAAGCGAGCATCAGGCGAGCAACTTGATCAGGGTCTGGTAGTAAATCTCGGTCAGTACGTCGAGATCGGCTGCCAGCACGCGTTCGTTGACCTGATGGATAGTCGCGTTGACCGGGCCCAGTTCAACCACTTGCGTGCCCATGGTCGCGATAAAGCGGCCATCGGAGGTGCCGCCGCTGGTCGACGCCTTGGTCTCGCGACCGGTGATGTCCTTGATGCTCGCCGACACCGCGTCGAGCAGCGCGCCCGGTTCGGTGAGGAACGGCAGGCCGGACAGCGCCCAGTCGATGTGCCAGTCCAGATCGTGCTTGTCGAGAATGTCGGCCACACGCTTCTGCAGGCCTTCGACGGTCGACTCGGTGGAGAAACGGAAGTTGAACACCGCCACCAGGTCGCCCGGAATCACGTTGGTCGCGCCGGTGCCGGAGTTGACGTTGGAGATCTGGAAACTGGTCGGCGGGAAGAAATCGTTGCCGTGATCCCAGTGCTCGGCGGCCAGTTCGGCCAGCGCCGGAGCAGCGAGGTGGATCGGATTCTTCGCCAGGTGCGGATAGGCGACGTGGCCCTGAATGCCTTTGACCGTGAGCTTGGCGCCCAGCGAGCCGCGACGGCCGTTTTTCACCACGTCACCAACCAAAGTGGTGCTCGACGGTTCGCCGACGATGCACCAGTCCAGACGCTCGTTACGCGCGGCCAAGCGCTCGACCACTGCTTTAGTGCCGTGGTGTGCCGGGCCTTCTTCGTCGCTGGTGATCAGGAACGCGACCTTGCCCTTGTGGTTCGGGTGGTCAGCGACAAAGCGCTCTGCGGCGACGGTCATCGACGCCAGGCTGCCTTTCATGTCAGCCGCACCACGGCCGCAGAGCATGCCGTGTTCATCGATCACTGCGTTGAACGGGTCAATCTGCCACGCCGTCACCGGGCCGGTCGGCACCACGTCAGTGTGGCCGGCGAAGCACAGCACCGGACCGTCATTGTTGCCGTGGGTCGCCCAGAAGTTATCCACATCTTCGATGCGCATCGGCTCAAGGCTGAAACCGGCATCGCCCAGGCGCTGCATCATCTGCTTCTGGCAATCGGCGTCGACCGGCGTCACGGACGGACGGCGGATCAGGTCGATGGCGAGTTGGAGGGTCGGCGAAAGGTCGGCGTGGGCCGTCATGGAAAACTCCGAAGATCATGAATGTGGGCGCGGACTAACTGTAGGAGTGAGCCTGCTCGCGATAGCGGTGTGTCAGTCAACGTAACTTTTGATTGTTACACCGCTATCGCGAGCAGGCTCACTCCTACAGGAATTGGGTTTGGCCAATGAACCGAACGCCGCCAAGCCCCGCAAAATGGCGGTTATCTTAAAGCAAAACGGCGACCATTGGCCGCCGTTTAGTGCATCGATGAGGATTTAGACTACCGGCGCCGGCTCAGGCTTGGCCGCCGGTTTCGGCAGCGACGACAGGAACGCCATGATCAGCGCCGCCAGATACGGCAACGACTGCACCAGCAACATCACCACCCAGAATCGCATGTCGTTGCTCGGCATGCCGTTGACCAAGAAGATCCCCAGCGCCGCGCCCCACAACAACAGCATGATGAACAGCTCTTCCCGCGCTTCGGAAATTGCCACCCAGAAGCCATGGTTGTCGGCGTTTTTCGGCGTGCGGAAGAACGGAATGCTGCTGGTGAAGAAACCGTACAGCACCGCTTTGGCGATGGTGTGCGACAACGCCAGCCCGGCCAGCGCCGCGCAGAAGGCATCTTTCAGGTTCACGCCGACGGCGCGACGGTAGAGGAAGATGATCTTGCCGACCTTGAACACAAACAGCGCCAACGGCGGGATTGCGAAGATCAGCAGCGGCGGATCGACCCGCTGCGGCACGATAATCATCGCCGCCGACCACAACAGCGCGCCGACGGTGAAGAAGATGTTCATGCCGTCCGCAACCCACGGCAACCAGCCCGCGAGGAAGTGGTAGCGCTGGCCACGGGTCAGTTCGGTGTCCTTGCCACGCAACAGGCTGCCGGTATGGCGTTTGATGATCTGAATCGCACCGTAAGCCCAACGGAAACGCTGCTTCTTGAAGTCGATAAACGTATCCGGCATCAGGCCCTTGCCGTAGCTGTCGTGGTAATACGCCGCCGACAGGCCTTTCTCGAATACGCGCAGACCGAGTTCGGCGTCTTCACAGATGCACCAGTCAGCCCAGCCCAATTCTTCCAGAACCGAGCGACGGGTCATGGTCATGGTGCCATGCTGAATGATCGCGTCACGGTCGTTACGGGTGACCATGCCGATGTGGAAGAAGCCTTTGTATTCGGCGTAGCAGAGCTTCTTGAAGGTGCTTTCGTTCTGGTCGCGATAATCCTGCGGTGACTGCACCACAGCGATTTTCGGGTCGGCGAAGTGCGGCACCATGTGCTTGAGCCAGTTCGGGTGCACGCAGTAATCGGAGTCGATCACGGCGATCACTTCGGCGTCCTTGGCGGTGTGCGGAATCAGGTAGTTCAGCGCGCCGCCCTTGAAACCGGCCAGGGGCGATACGTGGAAGAACTTGAAGCGCGGGCCGAGGGTTGCGCAGTAGTCGCGCACCGGTTCCCAGACGGCCGGGTCCTTGGTGTTGTTGTCGATGATCAGGACTTCGTAGTCCGGATAATCGAGGGCGGCGAGGGCGTCGAGGGTCTGTTTGACCATCTCTGGCGGCTCGTTGTAGCAGGGCACGTGGATCGAGACTTTCGGGCGATAGCTGGAGTCGCCCTCGACCGGCAGGAACTCGCGCCGACGCTTGTGAATCCACACCGCTTCGGCCAGTTCATGGGCCTCCGTCAGCAAGACGATAAACACCCCGAGCGCACCCAGCGCCAAGAGGAAGCCGACCGTCAAACTGAACCACGTGCTGTATTGCAGGCTGTAGTCGTAACCGATCCAAACCAATACCGAACCGCAAAGGAACGCGATAAAGGTCAGGAAGATCCGCCCACGTTGACGCAGGGCCGAGCCGTCGATCATCAGCAAGGTCAGCGACAATAGCGCCAGCACCACCGAGCCGATCGCCAGCACGCGCCATTGCGGAATCGCGACCACCGGGCCTTCGAAATTGAATTTTTGCTGACGCGCAGCGTTGAACACGCCCCAATACGCGCCGACCGAGCCTTCGTCGCTGGCCTTCCACGGCTGGTCAAAGGCTTCGATCACGAAGTAGTTGAAGCCTTGGCGGTTGAGCTTGTTGACCAGGGTGCGCAGGTAGATCGCCTGATCTGCCGGCGACGCATCGGCGCCACCGCGCATGCGACCGTTGCTCGGCCAGCCGACCTCGGAGAGCAGCAGCGGTTTTTTCGGGAACAGCTTTTTCAGGTCGCGGGCGCGGTCGAAAACGAACTGCCCGGCCTTGTCGACGGGGATGAATTCCCAGTACGGCAGAACGTGCGCGGCAATCAGGTCAACGTGCTTGGCCAGTTGTGGGTATTTCTCCCAGATGTGCCATTGCTCGGACGTGGTGACCGGTACTTTCACGGCTGCACGCACGCGATCGAGAAGAACGATCAATGCCTCTGGGGTGATTTCTTCACGAAATAGCGCTTCGTTACCCACGACAACGCGAACCACGCTGCGTGACGTATTGGCCAGTTCGATGGCTTTGGTGATTTCCCGTTCGTTGCGTTCCTGATCCGGACTGATCCAGATGCCGAGGGTGACCCGAAGGCCGAACTCTTCAGCCAGTTTCGGGATGTCTCCCAGCGAGCCGTCCACCGAGTAGATGCGGATGTTATCCGTCAGCTTGCTCATGATCTCCAGATCGCGGCGCATTTCGTCGTCAGTCGGATACTGATCCTTCTGCGGATATTGTCCCTGCTGGAACGGCGAGTAGGAGAAACCGGAGATCTGCTCCGGCCAGTTCGGCGCCGAAACCGGGCGATTGATCAGCGCCCAGAAACCTGTGAACAGGGCGGCGATTGCCAGAACCACCACCAGGTTGAGTCCAAATTTACGCGATGACATAGCTATTTCGGGTTCCAAAGGCTGTGGAACGGAGGATCGGTCGGCTAGACGCCCGAGGGGCGCGCATCCTACACCGGCAGTTCACAAGTCGTACATCAGACAGGGAAATGCCCGACATTGGGCAGCCGACTTTGACTTAAGTTCTTACACTTGTAGCGCGAAGCTTAAAACTTGTCGCTGTGTAGCCCTATAATGCGCGCCGGTTTTTGGGGTAATGGTCATGAGTACAGAAGATCCGCGGTTTGCAGGCATCGCCCGTTTGTATGGCATCGAAGGCCTGGCGCGTTTGCGCGCGGCCCATGTGGCGATCGTCGGCGTCGGTGGCGTCGGCTCCTGGGCGGCGGAAGCCATGGCCCGTTGTGGTGTCGGTGAGATTTCGCTGTTCGATCTCGATGACGTCTGCGTCAGCAACGCCAACCGTCAGTTGCACGCGCTGGACAACACCGTCGGCAAACCCAAGGTCGAGGTGATGGCCGAGCGCCTGCGCGGGATCAACCCGGATTGCACCGTGCACGCCGTGGCGGATTTCGTCACCCGCGAGACCATGGCTGAATACATCACGCCGAACATCGACTGCGTGATTGACTGCATCGACGCGGTCAACGCCAAGGCTGCGCTGATCGCCTGGTGCAAGCGCCGCAAGATCCAGATCATTACCACGGGCGGCGCGGGCGGGCAGATCGATCCGACGCTGATTCAGGTGTGTGATCTCAACCGTACGTTCAACGACCCGTTGGCCTCGAAAGTGCGCTCGACGTTGCGTCGCGATTATGGTTTTTCGCGCACCGTGACTCGGCATTACAGCGTGCCGTGTGTGTTTTCCACGGAGCAACTGCGTTATCCGAAGCCGGATGGCAGCATTTGTTTGCAGAAGAGCTTTGTCGGCGACGGTGTGAAGCTGGACTGCGCGGGTGGATTTGGCGCGGTGATGATGGTCACGGCGACGTTTGGCATGGTCGCGGCGACCAAGGCTGTGGACAAGATTGTTGCGGGGGTTCGGCGTCCGGCTGACCGAGTTAAACCTCAGGCTTGATGCTGGGGCTTATGCCCTCATCGCTGGCAAGCCAGCTCCCACAGGTATTGGGTAAGTTCACTGCATCTATGAACACCATAGAACACTGTGGGAGCTGGCTTGCCAGCGATGGCGATTAACCAGCCAACTCATTCATTCGCTGGAGCACTGCATTGAGGCCATTGCTGCGCGATGGCGATAGCTGCCGCGAAAGGCCGAGCTGATTGAACCAGTCCGGCAAATCAATTTGCTTCAGATCAGCGCCCGACAAGCCATTTACCCGCAACAAGAGCAACGCCACCAACCCGCGAATCATCCGCGCATCGCTACTCGCCGCAAATTGCCAGTGACCGTCACGCAACTCCCCAACCAGCCACACCTGACTCTCACAGCCATGCACCCGGTTAGCCTCGCACTTGTCCGCATCGCTGAGCGCTGTCAGACGATCACCAAACTGCATCAACAACCGCGCCCGCTGTTCCCAGCCGGCCGCGTTTTGAAAAGTCTGCAGCGCCTCGGCGGCTTCGAGCGGCAAGCTCATCGCAACAACTCCAGCGCCTGATCCAGCGCTTCAAAAAAGCGCTCCAGATCTTCCGAATCGTTGTACAGCGCCAGTGACACACGAATCGCCCCGGCCAGCTCAAAGCTTTTCAGCAGCGGCATCGCGCAATGATGCCCGGCGCGCACGGCAATGCCTTGCTCAGTCAGCAAGTGCGCCAAATCAGCGTTGTGCACACCTTCAACGACGAAACTCGCCAGCGCCAATTGCGGCTTGCCGAGCAGACGAATGCCGTTACGCGCCGCGAGTCCATGCAGCAAATAGTCATGCAACGCGGCTTCATGGGCAGACACAGCGTCCTGATCCAGACCCGCCAGATAATCCAGCGTCGCGCCAAGGCCGATGACACTGGCAATCGGCGGCGTACCGGCCTCGAAACCCAGCGGCGCAGGGCGAAAGCGCGAGTCGTGATAGTTGGCTTCCAGGACCATTTCGCCGCCGAACTGCCAGGGCTTCAACTGCTCAAGTGCTGCATTGCGCCCGAACAGCACGCCAAGGCCATCAGGCCCATAGAGCTTGTGGCTGGAAAATACATAAAAGTCGCAACCCAGCGCCTGCACGTCATGCCGACCATGCACCACGCCTTGCGCGCCATCGACCACGGTCAGCGCGTTCTGCGCCTTGGCCATGCCCAGCAACGCCGGCAATGGCTGCCACGCGCCGAGCACGTTGGACAACTGACTGACTGCCAGCAATCGCGTGCGCGGGCCTATCAAATGCACAGCGACAGCAAGGTCGATCAGGCCGTCGGCATCCAGCGGCAGGATCACCAGTTTGAGACTTCGCCGTTGGGCCAGTTGCTGCCACGGCAGCAGGTTGGCGTGATGCTCCAGGGCGCTAATGACAATTTCATCGCCCGGGTGGAAAAGATGTTCCAGGCCATACGCCAGGAGGTTCAGCGCACTGGTGGCGCCATGGGTAAAGATGATCTGCCCGCTGTCACCGGCATTCAGCCACTGGGCAACCTTCAGCCGACTGTCCTCGAACGCCTGCGTGGCATGGGCGCCGGGCAGGTGTTGCGCACGATGCACATTGGCCGCGCCGTTGGCGTAGTAATGCGTCAGTGCGTCGAGCAGGGCTTGGGGTTTTTGCGTGGTGGCGGCGTTGTCCAGATAGGTCTGGTCTTGCCGTTGCAGCGCGGCGATGGCCGGGAAATCGGCACGCCACGGGGAGGGAATCATCACAGTTTTTAGCCCTGGTGAAGAGGGGCGGGATGTACGCCAAATCCTGTAGGAGTGAGCCTGCTCGCGATGGCGTCCGTGAGGGCGCTAAAAGCATCGCGAGCAGGCTCACTCCTACAATGGATTATTCAAGCACTTAGTTGTGAGCGTGCAGCGCTTCGTTCAGTTCGATCGCCGATTTGTGGGTTTTGCACTCCACAGCACCGGTTTCCGAATTGCGACGGAACAGCAGGTCAGTCTGACCGGCCAGCTCACGCGCCTTCACAACCTTGACCAGATTGTTGTTTTCGTCGAGCAGCGCCACCTTGGTGCCGGCCGTCACGTACAGGCCCGACTCAACGGTGTTGCGGTCGCCCAACGGGATACCGATACCGGCGTTGGCGCCGATCAGGCAGCCTTCGCCGACCTTGATCACGATGTTGCCGCCGCCCGACAGGGTGCCCATGGTCGAGCAACCGCCGCCCAGGTCCGAACCCTTGCCGACGAATACGCCAGCGGAAACGCGGCCCTCGATCATGCCCGGGCCTTCGGTGCCGGCGTTGAAGTTGATGAAACCTTCGTGCATCACGGTGGTGCCTTCGCCCACGTAAGCGCCCAGACGCAGACGCGCCGCGTCAGCGATACGCACGCCGGCCGGTACCACGTAGTCGGTCATTTTCGGGAACTTGTCTACCGAGAACACTTCCAGCAGTTCGCCACGCAGACGCGCTTCCAGTTGCAGTTCAGCCAGTTCGCTCAGGTCGATTGCACCCTGGCTGGTCCAGGCTACGTTCGGCAGCAGCGGGAAGATCCCGGCCAGGCTCACGCCGTGCGGCTTGACCAGACGGTGCGACAGCAGATGCAGCTTGAGGTAAGCCTCAGGTGTCGAGGTCAGTTGCGAGTCTTCTGCCAGCAGGGTGGCGACCAGCGGCTTGTGGCTTTCGGCCAGACGGGTCAACAGCTTGCCTTGCACGGCGTCGATGCCTTTTACGGCTTCAGCCAGTTGCGCAGCCTGAGCGGTGGTGAAGGTAATGGCCTGGTTGCCTTCGGTATAACCGAGGATCGGCGCAACAGCGGCGACCAGTTCGGCCGATGGGTTGAGCAGTGGCTGTGCGTAGAACACTTCCAGCCACGCGCCTTGACGGTTCTGAGTGCCGACACCAAAGGCGATGCTGAACAGGGAATTGGACATGTAAATACACCTCTACAAAGAGTGACGGGCTGCTTACTTCAGAGCGGCCGCGTAGATATCTGGCTTGAAGCCAATCAGGGTTCGGTCACCGAGATCGAGCACCGGGCGCTTGATCATCGAGGGTTGAGCGAGCATCAGTTCGATGGCTTTCGACTGGTCGAGATCGGCTTTACGTTCGTCGTCGAGTTTGCGAAAGGTCGTGCCTGCACGGTTCAACACCGTTTGCCAGCCATGTTCGTCACACCATTGGGTCAGGTGCTCACGGTCGATGCCGGCGGTCTTGTAGTCGTGAAAGTCGTAGCTGACAGCGTGTTCATCGAGCCAGGTGCGCGCCTTCTTCATGGTGTCGCAGGCTTTGATGCCGAAAAGGTGCAACGTTTTACTTGAAACGGTCAAGGAATCGCCCCCTTTACAGGTGCTGGAGAAAAATGGTGTCGGATTATGCCATGACCAAACGGTTTCGTCGGCCACGGTTGTCGTAACGCTGCAAAACCTGTGGGAGCGAGCCTGCTCGCGAAGGGGCCGCTTCAGTCAATTGAGTGTTGATTGATCCACCGCATTCGCGAGCAAGCTCGCTCCCACAAGGGGACTGCGTTGCGGGCGTGCGACATAGGTGCAACGGTCAGACACAGCCTAAGCGGCTAATATGGCAGTTCAACGCTGTCGATTGTCTGAGATTTCCGCTTTATGCAAACTGCTTACACCGTCCTGATCCTGCTGATGTTGGTCAGCGTCTCGCGTCTGGTCGGGCGGGTCATTCCGCTGCCGCTGCCACTGGTCCAGATTGCCGCCGGCGCCTTGCTCGCCTGGCCGACGCTGGGTTTGCACGTGGCCCTCGATCCCGAGTTGTTCCTGTTTCTGTTCCTGCCACCCTTATTGTTTTCCGATGGCTGGCGCATGCCCAAGCGCGAGTTCTGGCACCTGCGCGGGCCGATCCTGACACTGGCGGTCGGGCTGGTGCTGTTCACCGTGGTCGGCGCTGGCTACTTCATTCATTGGTTATTGCCGTCAATTCCGTTGCCGGTAGCCTTTGCCCTCGCCGCTGTGCTGTCGCCGACCGACGCCGTAGCGGTGTCGGCTATTTCGCAAAACCGTTTGCCGACCCCGCTGATGCATATCTTGCAGGGCGAGGCGCTGATGAACGATGCCTCCGGTCTGGTGACCTTCAAGTTCGCCCTGGTGGCGGCCATCACGGGCGTGTTCTCGCTGACCAGCGCCAGCCTCACCTTCGTTGTGGTGGCGCTTGGTGGGTTGGCGGTCGGCGTGGCATTGAGCTGGCTGGTCGGGCGTTTGCGGGCGTGGATGATCGCCCGCGGCTGGGATGACCCGGCCACCCACGTGGTGTTCATGTTACTGCTGCCGTTCGCCGCTTATGTGCTGGCGGAACGTCTTGGTGTCTCGGGCATTCTTTCGGCCGTGGCGGCGGGGATGATGCAGACGCGTGTTATGCCCCCCCAAAAAGCTACTAGTCACCAACGAGTGAGTGAGTGCGTTGGTTCAGCAAGCGCGGCGAATAGTTGGAGATACTTTTAGATTCAGACTCTCATTGAAATGGTCACATCCTCACGAGCTTTCATGCCCCACCAGCACAGCCTCCTGCCGCCGTTACCAATGCCCTAAACGCTCGCAGCCCCACACCCCTCCGTCCAGCCATAGCCGTTCACTGGCTCTCTATTAGCCCTATGTGCCTCGCCGGGTTCCCCCACACGGCGCAATGGCGATAGTATTGTGCCATTACCCAGGGCACCCGGATGCCCAACAACCCTTACGTATTAGGCGAGGAGGGTGGGAGGAGCACGGCATGGATCAGCTATGGCACAGATACGCACACAGAAGACCACCACATCCCGTAGCGGTTATTTGGGAGGCTTCGTCGTGCCCGCGATTTGACAAGTAATCGCTTAAAAATAAGATTGCCCGGCAGTCCAAAATTCCAGACGAATCCCCATACGAACAACATTTCAGAACCAAGGTACTCAGGTATGAGTGAGCAGGAACAAGAACAGAAGCAGGAATACGCTTTTCACCCAGCTGATCTAATCGAGTATGCGATGGATAAACCCATTGGCGCAGCTCGTGCGGCGTTGAGGGTGGGGCTAGAAGACGCTGACGTTGACCATGACATCATCATTGCCGAACTGATGGGGAACATGGAGTTAAATCAGCGGTTCCTGAAGAAGCTCACGGGTGCTTTGCGGAAGAATCAAAATAAGATCATTGGTGAGATGCCAGATCGTATCCAGACTCTTCAGGTGGAGCGCGACCTCGGAATATGATGTGCTCTAATTTTACTTTAGTAAGCAATAAACCTTGTCGCCGAGGTGTAGCAAATGTCTTTGGTTGAAAATGCCATAGTGCTACCTCCAGCCCCTGAATTTGAACTCACGGCATTGGACGTAGAAAAAGGTGAACCAGTTCATCCCCTGGATCGCCTTCAAATCATGTCTGCGGATACTTGGGAAGTCTTTACGCTGGAATTCGTTTCCTACCTAGGTAAAGGCTACGATTCAGTCACCCGCTGTGCTGGTGCGGGTGACAAGGGGCGCGATGTCATCGCCCGGCACTCTAGGGGATGGGACAATTACCAATGCAAACACTACAAAGATAAGCTGAGCGTTGCAAGTGTAGTAGCAGAGCTGGGTAAGCTGGTCTATTACACTTGGAAAGAAGACTACACCCTTCCGCACGAGTATCGATTCGTGTCGCCGAAAGGCTGTAGTTCCGATTGCATTGATATGCTGGGCAAGAAGTCTCGCATAAAGGCTGAAATCATCAAGCGCTGGGATAAGGTCTGTAAGGACAAGATCACGAAGACAGAATCCATCCCTCTTGAGGGAGCTCTGTTAGACTATCTAAATACCCTCGACTTTTCTTTCGTTGATGAGATGTCGTCACAGGAATTAATCGAGAAGCATGCACTCACACCCTATCACACATCACGATTTGGGGTTTATCATCTAAAGCGACCGCAGGTTCGTAATCCCGAGCTTGGTGCTGTTGGTGATAATGAGAAAGTCTACATTGATGCACTCTTGGACGCGTTCTCTGATGCCGATGGGGCAGAGTATTCATTTGATAGTGTAATGGACAGTGAATACAAAGACGATCTTGAGCGAGCAAGGATCAACTTCTTCAGTGCGGAATCACTGGAGATGTTTTCGCGTGATGCGTTTCCTACAGGGTGCTATGAAAGCCTCAAAGGCGAGTGCCACGAAGGTGTTCACAGTGTAGTGCGTAAAAAGTTCGATGATGGGTATCAACGGTTTCTTGAAGTTAGCACTCACTGCGTAAAGATTCCATACGATGCCCATCCACTTCGTCATTTCTTGCAGACCTCGGATCGAAAGGGGCTATGCCACTAGTTGGTGAATGACATGAAGTTTAAATGGATCAAGAAATAGATGATGAATTCAAAGGACTTGTACAACAGCCCTGTCGAGATTGGGGCACGCATCGTTCTGTTGCTAGCAGGTTTGTCTCGGGAGCTTGACCTGGATGAGCTGATCTTTCTTGACTATGCGGCTATTTATAGTAGTGATTTTCAAGGTGAGCCAAGTCTGCACCCTATCCTATTGAACCGACTTTCCGAGCTGGTTCGTAGACGGGAAATATTCCCAGGTGCGATCAGGCTGTTTATCGCTAAGGGATTGATTACTTCACGGGTCGACGAGCAGGGCGTTCGATATTTAATTACCGACGCGGGCAGGGCATTTGCCATCAAGTTGACCACTGAGTATCACGCAGATTTCAAGCGGCATGTTGTGTGGGTTGAGGGGAATATTGACTACCTCGCAGCTCAGCGTCGCACTATATATAAAGTTGACAGGGTGGTCTGATGTATATTGAAAGTGTGGTTGTGAGCGGCCCTGAGCGTAGAGACGCGTCCGTATATTTTACGAAGGGTGCTAATGTTGTTCAGGGTGGCTCTAATACGGGTAAATCCTACATTGTTCAATGCATCAAATTTGCCCTGGGTTCTAATACTCCCCCAAAGTCAATTGATGAATCCCAAGGCTATACCACGGTCAAGGTTAAATTTGTAAATGAAGACCAGTCTTCCTTTACGATAGAGAGGGAGCTTTTTGCAAGTTCAAAGCCTACTTTTCACGACGAGGAGGGCAAGGTTCAAGTTTTGGGTGTGAAACATAACCCTACGAAAATGAACTCTATTTCGAACCAGATTTTGGATAGATTGGGGCTCAATGGGAAGCTGTTGCTGAAGGGTACAACTTCATTAAATAACGCTTCCTTCTCCCTTCGCGATTTCGAAAAAGTCTTTTTGATGGATGAGACGCGAATCGTGGCTGATTACTCTCCTTTGGGCACTGGCCAAAATGATGAGGCCACCAAAGAAAAATCCATTCTTAAGCTGTTGCTTACCGGGAAAGACGACGCCGGGGTCAAACAGGCTAAGAAAGAGCTGGCGTCAAAGGGTGCACTGCGCCATCGAGTTGCTGCTGTCGAGGACATCATCAGGCAATTCTATCCAGATGTTGACGCCACCGAGGCCCTAGAGCTCCAGAAGCTCAATTCGTTTACCGCCCAGGTCGCGCTCCGATTGGAGGTAGCTGAAACTGAGCTGGAAGGTGCGTTCCATTCGAGTGAAGACCTCTTCAGCCAAAAAGCCAATCAGCTCTCCGAGCTGGAGATTGTTGAAGGCAAGCTCGCAGAAGACAAGGCACTCCTTGGCCGATTTGACATGCTTGGTCAGAAATACGAATCAGACCGCCAGCGTCTTCAGGGCATTGAGCAGGCGGCAGTTTTGCTTGAAGGTTCAGACGCGGTGCTATGTCCAACCTGCGGCAATCATTTTGACTCCGAATCATGCACAACGGACGTTGATGACATTAAAAAAGGTGTTTCCTTCGAGCTGGATCGAATTTCGAAGAACATCCACGAGCTCGCGGAAGCCCAAGGATCCCTGACTGCAGCGATCGAACGTAACGCCTCCAACGCAGAGGCCACCAAGACATCCATCGCCGCACTGGAGAAGCTGATCACGTCTGAGATTCAAGATTCGGTACAGGCAGTGAGTGACCTTAGAGAACTCGCCTCTTCCCTCAAGCATGACCGGTCGGCACTAGAACGGCGTGTGGTTGATAAGGCTAGGCTGACGGGCGAGCTGAAACGACTCGGAGTTCTCCTGCTTGAAGAGCAAAACGCATATACGCCTGAAGGCTTTGAGGAAACAGCCCAACCGCTGGTGGAAGAGATCGAAGCGATTCTGAAGCGCTGGAGCTTCCCGAACTACTGCCCGGTATCTTTCGATTTCGCAAGACGAGACATCACTATTGGCGGGAGCGCGAGGGGCAATTTCGGCAAGGGGTATCGAGCCATCGCTTCAGCTGCGTTCGCGCTAGGGCTGATGAATTTGCTGAAGCGTTCCGGGCGTCACCCTGGTTTTGTGGTGCTCGATTCGCCGCTGACCACGTACAAGGAAGGGGATCCGGAACCTGGGGAAGAGGATAAAGAAGTAGCGGAGGACATGATATATGCGTTCTATCAGGATGTTGCAGATCACTTCAAAGGCTCTCAAGTTATTATTTTTGAGAACAAGGAACCTGATACGGCCCTCATCCCTCAATTGAACTACGAGCACTTTACGAAGAGCAGAGGGAATGGCCGGTATGGCTTCTTTCCGCTAAAAGACTGATGTGGTGGTGTAGTGTGGTCACTCAGCCTCGAAATATGAAGTCCTAAGTGGACAGCCTTAGGATTCATGCGATTTCAAATATTTTGCCAGGCTTAAAAAGTCATGGGTTTCTTGAAAGGAGTAGGTAGATGACTAATGCTGTTGTCTGGTATGACCATGGTTCTTTATCTGTCTGGGCGGCAGCCGATTCGCTGCTGACCGCTATATCGAAGAATGCCGATCACACCTCAATCAGTAGGGTCACGGATCAGGCAATGAAAGTATTGCGATTGAGAGTGGGCGCCTGGGGTGTCACTGAGTACACTGTTGCGGCTGGGCCTATGATTAGCTACGACGTCGGTATGGTGTACGCTGGAGCGGTAACACCCGCGCTCATGACGTACTCCGCAGCGTCAATGATGCTGGATAATTTGCATCCGCAGACAAAAGACAATACACAAATAAGGACTCCAGACCTTCGCGCTGTTGCAGATCTTATACGACATCTATCTGAACGTTATACTAAAGACGCAAGCGTTGGGTATGCAGCGGGCAGAGCACCATTCTGCGAGTTTGTCATTTTTGGTATTGCCCCAGACGATATGCTCAACTCTCGTCCACTTGAGTGTTACTGGATACACCCGGAGTTCAATGGGAATGGGGAGTTTTCTCAAGTCGCTCAATCTATCGATCTTTTAAAGGGGGAGGTCGCTGTAATAGGTGATGATGCAGATAACCTCCGCGCAGAGATAAAGTCCCTACAGGACACCCCCAAAATTGAGGAGAAAGGTAGAGAACCTCGTTTAGCGCTAGAAACTCGTATGCGGGCTAGAAAGCACGATACTGTTGGCGGCACATTGCAGTTCGGAGTCATGAGTTCGAGAAGTTGCCGCTTAGAGCTCTTCGGCGCGATGCATGACCAATACGGTGATCCTGTGCAGAACTGGCTAGGATTTGATTTTCAAGAAGAGATAAATTCGATTCTGGGTATGCCAGTGAAAATTCCATCCTTGGATTAACGCGCGCTGATTGCCTTCATGCTACCGCGTATAACTCGTATATGCGTGGAGGGTCATTGAGGGTGCTAGCGCTCCGTAGTCCAGTCCCCCTTCCGGTGTCTGAGCCAGGGCCAAACAGCGCTGCCGCACGGCGGATTTCTTGTCTCGGGAGCGTGGCCGATACGTCTTGTAGCAAGAATCTAAGATTGCTTGCTTTATCTAGTAGATCCATTCCATTTGAATCGAGAATGTCTTTGGAACAAGCCTCGCCGCTCGTGGTTAAATTGCTCTTTGACTAGCAGGCAGCAGACGCGAGGGGCTGATGGGCAAGGATCAAGATTTAGAGGTCGCCGAGAAGGGCACGGACGCCAGTGGCCGCGAGCCAGTTTTAAACGCACCGCCTGAGGACGCTGATGACCAGGCCCAGGCGATTGCAGAGCACTGGCGCGGTGCCTGGAGCGATCTGAGTCGCACGGACGCCGTTGTCGCGCAAGGCCCGAGTTTTGTCCTGTGGCGTTATGAAAAAAACGGCTTCGAGAGCCCCGGTACGTTTTTCCCTGCCGAAGCGATTGACCAGACGATCCCGCACGCAGGGATGCGCGAAGCGCTGCGTGAATACCTGGCTGAGACCGACCATGCAAGCCACCTGGTGGCCGTCATCGTTTTACAAGGGGACGTTGGAGCTGCGATGTCGGTGATTCCAAAAACGGCTATCTGCAAACCGCAGGCTTGGTTTGAAATGACCAAGATTCGGAAGGCTTCGATCTCTGACAAGGTGTGGATCCCACTGCGCGCTGACCATACTCTGACGTCAGAGGGGGAGTACGGCTATGAAGGCCATCTGGAAGAGTATTTCGGCGTAGGCTCGGTCATGTTCGACCTTCAGCATCGCGACGAAATTTCTAAACTGGGTTGGGGCGACATTGGTGGTAACACCTTTGCCGGTGGTGAAGAATCGCATCGTGTATGGCCGAAAGAGAATGCCCACGACGCGTCAACAAGTCCGAGTCCCACTCTCAGTCAGCAGACTGACTCGGTCGTTAGCTTCCGTTTGCCATTCACAGACTTGAACGTGTCCTTAAACACTCGCCCAGCCAAACCTGCAGCTCCTCCCGAGCCAGTGTCTCCGGCGGAGCCCATCTTCGTCAAAACCTACTATTGGGCGGGTAACTGGGCCAGTCATCACTCTGATGCGGTAGGCACTGGACTGGTTATTGAGCAGAGCTTCGATGGTGCGGTGCCGAATGAGTGGCACCTGCATCAGGATTTCGTGATTTCGCTAGGCCTGCAGCGAGAAGGCGACGTTTGGTTGCGGCCAGTCGAGGGTTTCATGGAGGTCGTGAGGCTTAAGCGTGACGAGCAGGGTAAGCCTGTATTCCTCGAAGCGCGCACTGAGCACCTACGTGATTACCTGAGAGCTCGGGGCACGTACCTGCTGCTGAGTAGTTACCGAAGCCGCTCCCAGACCGTGTCGGATGCGTCCCATATCGGCTGGCCGTCCAGCGTCGTGCAAGAAGAGAAGGACGGAATTGCCTGGGAGGGCGTCAATTACGAGATCCATGAGGGCGGCAAGGCCTACGGCTCATTGACAGGTGTTTTCCATGTCTCTCATACAGACGTCGACACCGACGATGACGTGCCAAGGCTTGGGCTACCCGACGATGATTCTGTCGTGTCCAAATCTTGGTCTATCCAACACGAGGGAAGAAAGCTCCATTCCCTGAGTGGGTCGCTTTGGATGACTGAGGCTGTTGAGCCCGGGCGTGTGAGCGAAAAGGTAAAGGGCGAAACGCCGCTGACCAAGGTGGACTTCGCCATTAATGGCTCTGGCGATCGTGTCAGCGGGGACGAGCTCGCATCCACTGGTGGTTGGCTATGGTTCCGCCCGAGCGTCACCGCTCTTTTAGGCAGCTACCGGGGCTCTTGCCTGCGGTGGTACACCCGGGACACCGGCGCCATTGGGATCTCAAGCGGGGATAGCGTCCATTTCGGTCTGAATGCCCTAGGCTTTATCAATGTTTATGCCAAGGACATCGGCCAGCTTCCACCTTGGCAGCAACGTGTATGGGCGGGGGCAAACGTCGTTCCTGAGGGTGGAGTTTCGGAGGAGCTCTTGGCATCGCAGGCTAAAGCTCTTCCTGCTGCAACGAAAGCGCCTGAGGCGCGGCTGCGTCCGGCATATGACGAGGTCAATGCCACGTTCGAGAAAATCAGTGGAAAGCCGCTCTTCTCCCCACATCATGCGACGGATAACATTTTTAAACGTGTTCATCGGTTCCGGGCCCTGGAGAAAACTGGGGTGCTTGAGCTCGCAAAAGATCTAGCCAGGCTTACGGTTGAATCTCTCGATGGAGATGCGTTGACCTCTATGGGCGCGCAATCTGGGAAAACGAAGTCCGGGTCTATGAAACATTTGGAAGCTGGCTTGATGAAGCGGGGAGCAACCTTGGAGGAAGCGAGGGCGCTGACCAAGGTGTTGGTGGGAATCAATCAGCTTAGGCAAGCGGACGCACATTTGCCGTCCTCAGGATTTTCCGAAGCGTTTGATCTTGTAGGCGTCGATCAGCAGTCCGATACGGTGGTACAAGGGCGCCAGATGCTTGAGTTGCTGGTTGACTCTCTGGTGGGAATGACGAGAGTCTTTTCCCAGCCAGCCGTCAAAGGCAACTGACTTGGTTGACGATGAGGTGGTAAACAAGGTGCTGAGTGAGCTCGACATGAGCGAGGCGAACCTTGGGCATGGGATGTAGATATTGCACCCCTGTAACGTATTGGCTCCCTGGACTTGCTCATATGCTTCGAGCATCCGCTCTTTGGATAGAAGCTAAGAGCCCCTGTAGATGGTGGCATTTCGCCTCTTGGGGCATACTGTCTGCCTATGCAGTGAACAACAAGAGCGATGCGTTATGGCCGTAGATAGGAAATGGGAAGAAAAATTCGACTCTGATGAATTCGATGATTACAAAATGGCGTGGGTTGAAAAAGAGAGGCTCAGGCAAGAGAACTCTGACGCGGGATGGATTTATATCGGGATGGACACAAGATCCCCGGATAGAGCTAAGATCGGCCTAACGACTGGAAGGTTAGCTACTAGAGCTAGCAGTAGCCACAATCCCTCTTACGTACCGTACTATGCCTTCAAGGTTAAAGAAGGTGTTTGCAGCAAGCAGATAAACGAAATCGAAGCGCTAGCCATTTCAATGCTTGAGACTAAGTATGAGCGCGTCCCTCATGAAGGGTCAGGCGTCGCGTCTGAATGGTTTAAGGTAAGTCCAGATGAACTCAAAGAAGAAATAAATGAGTTTTTGTGTGAGAGGCATATGGGATCTATGCTTGGCTATCGTTGTTCTGATCGAGATATGGATGTGATCCACTCCTGGGGGAATGATCGCATATTGAATGGCGGTCGGAATATGCCATATGAGGCAAGTGATCGTAGTAATCCTCCGGTAGCTTTTGAATGCTACATGCCTGGTGGATGTGGCGCTGCTGATTGTGATTGTTTTGAATAGTTTGAATTTTTAGTTTGTATCATAGATGAGCTGCGTCTATAAGGAGATTCACGTGCCAGAGACAAATGATAATGCATCGAATCACGGAATATATTCTGTACTCCATCGGCTGGTAGGGATTGTTGGGTGGATACTTTTTGTTCCGGTTTTTTCGATGCTCACTTTAATCGGTTTTTACATTTGGTCTGTTTTTGACCGTTCCAGCAATTCTTTGGCAGCCGCAGGAGATATTAAGGAGATGTTGGCCACGTTTTGGCAAAATGTGAAGCCAATAGCTGTAGATATCTTAACCTCTGTTGTGCCAATTTTGATTTTGTTGGTGGTGGTGGGGCTGTTGAAATGGGCTTCTCCAGAGAAGTGGTTTAATGCTGAAAATCTTAAAGATAACTTGCCTTCGGTAATTGCGCTGATTGTTATTGTGACTGTGTGTATTTTGGCCGTTTCTGGGAACACAATACCGCACACGTTGAATAGTATCGGACTGGTTGTAATTGGCTATTATTTTGGAAAGGTTAAAGCTTAGGCCTCTTTTGAAAAGAAATGTTTATCCTGGCCTTTTTTACAAAGCCCGAAGTCGATCCGGGCTTTCTTAAAAGGCATATTTTAGATGGCGTAACCTTTAAGGGCTGGGCAGGACTATTGCTGAGGCGTTAACGATCTTATAGATGGTAGCCGAAGCCATTTCCGAACGGATCATGTTTACAGTGGGGTGCCCGTTAGGAGAGGTTGCTCACTCAACTTCATGGCAACCACCGACGTTTCGCCAACTTTCAAGGTCTATTGGCAGATCGTGCATACCGGCATGGAAGCTGCCAAGAAGAAAGGTCTACGAGGTGGATTCGAGATGTCGACGTCTGAGCTCGGCACTCTCTGGAAGGATGAAACAGCCTTGTACATCGGCACCCACACCATTGAATGCTTCATCGTGAAAGACAACTACTGTGCTGCTCAAAGTGGCCAGTTTGTCGTGGACATCAAGGCTTGATGTCAGCTGAGACTCAGCCCTGCGCCTAACCCCTTCCTGCGACGCACCCATACCCTGTTCTATTGCCTGCCTTCTCCTCGTGTTGGTAGCGGGAGGGTCGGCTGCGCTTCCTGTCGGTCGCATGCATGCAAGATCTGTCTGTCCATCTGTGTGCATGGCGAGATGTGGATTTGTGTCCACATATAGTGAGTAGCGCTGATGAACGATGCCTCGGGTCTGGTGACCTTCAAGTTCGCCCTGGTGGCCGCCATCACGGGCGTGTTCTCGCTGACCAGCGCCAGCCTCACCTTCGTCGTGGTGGCGCTTGGTGGGTTGGCGGTCGGCGTGGCATTGAGCTGGCTGGTCGGGCGTTTGCGGGCGTGGATGATCGCTCGCGGTTGGGACGATCCCGCGACGCACGTTGTGTTCATGTTACTGCTGCCGTTCGCCGCTTACGTGTTGGCTGAGCGTCTTGGTGTCTCGGGCATTCTCGGCCGTGGCAGCGGGGATGATGCAGAGCTGGCTTGATCTGCTGCCGCGGCAGACCAGCACGCGCTTGCTCAATCGCAGCGTCTGGTCGCTGCTGGAGTTCGCTTTCAACGGTTTGATTTTCCTCCTGCTTGGCCTGCAATTGCCGGACATCATCAAAGCTGTAGTCAGCCATGAACCGACGCTGTGGCCGACGTTGTTCTATCGCTGCCTTGATGTGGTGGCGATTTTCCTCGCGCTGGTGTTGCTGCGGTTTATCTGGGTGCAGAGCATCTGGCGTTTGTCGGTGCTGCTGCGACGCTTGCGCGGCAAGGGCGAGCTGACGCAAGTACCGACCGCGCGCTCCTGTTGGTTGCTGACCGTCGGCGGTGTGCGTGGTGCAGTGACGCTGGCGGGTGTGATGTCGGTGCCAATGCTGATGGGGGCTGATGCTTTTCCCGAGCGTGATCTGCTGATCTTCATCGCCGCTGGGGTGATTCTGCTGTCGCTGATTTCAGCGTGCATCGCGCTGCCACTGTTGTTGCGCGGCATCGAGAAAAGTCCGGATGACAAGCGGCGCCAGGAAGTGCGCGACGCATGGCGTAAAACCGCAGAGGCGGCGATTCACGCGCTCGAAACCGAAGAAACTACCCCGCAAGACGCTGCTCAAGCCGCTCTTTCAGCCGAGCTGAAGGCGCGCATCATGTCCGAGTATCGCCATCAACTGGATGTTTTCAACGATTCCGCCGAAGCGCAGGCCTTGGCGTTCCAGATGGATCTGCTTGAGCGTCGCCTGCGCTTGAAGGCGCTGCGGGCGCAGCGCCTGGAGCTCTATAGTCTCAGTCGTCAGCATCAAATAGGTGATGACGTTCTCCGAGAAGTGTTGGCCGATCTGGATTTGAGTGAGGCCAACCTGGGGCAGGTCAAATAACCTGAGCTCGATAATCAATGGCGGGATAACTTTGCTTGGCCAAGCGTTTGTCCCGTTCACTGAGTTTCAGGTTGAAGGCAATCTCGAAGTTGCCGTGGGTCAGAAAATTTTGTGCCGGATAATGCATGATGGAAAGGCTGTCGTATTCTCCTCTGGAAGTAATGTCGCAACTGTCGAGGCGGAATAAATTAAGTTCAATTTCTTCATGGTTCCAGCCATGAGTTTCGCTGAAGTACTTGTACACCGCTTCTATATCCCAAGGAATATTGGCATCGGGATGCAGATGGGCATGATGAAACCCCAGTGCATGTCCGAACTCATGCAGCAGCGTGGCTTCAAATAGCGGGTTTTGCGGTTCAGTCTGAATGACCAGCGTAGGTTCTTCTTGATCGAGTTCCAACGCTTCGGTGCCGATTGCCGACCAGTTCGCTTCGCCGCTCAGGGCGATACGGATCTGCCCGTGGCCTTGTTCGACCTGGGCAAATGTCAGGCTGACAAAGGGTTCCCATTGGCGAATTATCCGTTCGACCCGGTAGGCGAGTTCATCGGACAAATCCTCCATGAACGAAAAAGTTACCGTGCTGGCGTTTTCCCATAACCGGTTGGAACAGACGATTGAACGCTTGTGACGTTCTCCCGAGGTGAAGTTGCGACTGCGCATTTTGACGAAAGGGTAATGGTGCATGATCAATATCCATATTGATTGACGAGGTGCTTATGGTGGTGCCCGGAAGTTTTTTTAATCGATAGGCTGTGATTGATAGTTTCAGTAACTGTTCATCTGAAGACTATCTTTGGAGAGGGCGGGTAGGAAGTCGGTAATTGCTTTGATATGTATCGCGGTGATAAAACCGCGCGCCAGATTGCCTGGCGCGGGCCAAATACTACTTATTGCTGACGGGTGATAAAGGCGCGAATCCGCTCGGCGGCTTCGACACATTCGGCCAGCGGCGCAACCAGCGCCATGCGCACACGCCCTGCGCCCGGGTTGACGCCATCGACATCACGGGACAGATACGAGCCCGGCACCACGGTCACGTGCTCCTGCTCAAACAGATCGCGGCAGAACGCGGCGTCATCACCTTGCACGTTCGGCCACAGGTAAAAGCTGCCATCCGGACGCTGCACGTCCATCACCGGGCTGAGGATCTCCAGCACCGCATCGAATTTCTCTCGATACAGCGCGCGGTTGGCGCGCACATGCACTTCGTCATTCCACGCCGCAACGCTGGCCAGTTGCGTTTGTACCGGCATCGCGCAGCCGTGGTAGGTGCGATACAGCAGGAAGCCTTTGAGGATGTCGGCGTCGCCGGCAACGAAACCGGAGCGCAGGCCTGGCAGGTTGGAGCGCTTGGACAGGCTATGGAACACCACGCAACGCTTGAAGTCCTTGCGGCCCAGTTCGACACAGGCTGTGAGCAGGCCCGGCGGTGGCGTTTGCTCATCGAAGTACAACTCGCTGTAGCACTCGTCGGCGGCGATCACGAAATCGTACTCGTCGGCCAGAGCGATCAGCTTTTTCAGGGTGTCGACCGGGATCAGCGCGCCCGTCGGGTTGCCCGGCGAGCAGAGGAAGAGGATCTGGCAGCGTTTCCAGATGTCTGGCGAAACGGCATCGAAATCCGGATTGAAGCCGTTTTCGTCGAGGCACGGCAGGTAGTGCGGCTTGGCCCCGGCGAGGAACGCGGCGCCTTCGTAGATCTGGTAGAACGGGTTAGGGCTGACCACCAACGCGTCGTCGCCACGGTTGACCACGGTCTGGGTGAACGCGAACAGCGCTTCACGGGTGCCGTTCACCGGCAGTACGTTGCGCGCCGGATCGATCCAGCCGCCAGGCACACCGAATCGCCGCTCGCACCAGCCGGCAATGGCTTCACGCAGCGCCGGAATGCCGAGGGTGGTCGGGTACACCGCCATCTGATCCAGGCTGTTAGCCAGCGCTTCAGCGACAAAGCTTGGCGAGCGGTGTTTCGGCTCGCCGATCGACAGGGCGATCGGGCGTTTTTCCGGGTTCGGCGTTACGGTGCCGAGCAGGGCGCGGAGCTTTTCGAACGGGTACGGCTGGAGCTGGTTCAGAGCGTTGTTCATTGGGGCTGGGTCTCTCGCAAAGCCATTTGAATCCGGGGCGCCATCAAATACTGATGCGCGACAATTTGATATCGGGTTCCTGATTGACGCTCAGTTGCTCAACGATCGCATCCTGCAAACGGCTGCACAGCAACGGGTCGGACAGCGGCTGGTTGTGAGCGTCGGTGATGAAGAACACGTCTTCGACCCGCTCGCCGAGGGTCGCAATCTTGGCGTTCTGCAGCGACAGGTCGAATTCGAGGAAAATCCCGCCGATCCGCGCCAGCAGTCCCGGGCGGTCGGGTGCGGTCAATTCCAGCACGGTCACCGGACGCTGGGCATCGTTGTGAATCGTCACCTGCGGCGCAAAGGCGAAATGCTTGAGCTGGCGCGGCACGCGACGCTGGATGATCGTCGGGTAGTCGTCCGGATTGCGCAGGGCTTCGGTCAGGCCTTCGCGGATCTGCTTGACCCGTGCCGGGTTGTCGCCGATGGATTCGCCTTCGTTGTCGAGCACGATGTAGGTGTCGAGGGTGAACTGGCTACTCGAGGTGATAACCCGGGCGTCGTGAATGTTCAGGTTGAGCTGATCCATTGCCGCCACGGTCACGGCGAAGAAGTCATGCTGGTCCGGCGCATAAATGAAGATCTGCGTGCCGCCCTCGAATTCGCGCTGGGTGGTTTCCTTGATCAGCACCAACGGCCCGCCATCGACCGGTTGCTGCAGGATTGCATCACTGTGCCAGGCCACGTCACCGGCGGTGTGGCGCAGGAAATAGTCATCGCCCAACTGCGCCCACAACTGCTCGACATCGTCCGGATCGGTGCCACCACGCACCAGAATATCCAGCGCGGCACTTTGGGTCTGGCGGATCTGTTCTTCGCGATCCACCGGGTTTTCCAGGCCGCGGCGCAAGGCACGCTTGGTCTCGGTATAGAGCTGGCGCAACAGGCTGGCGCGCCACGAATTCCACAGCGTCGGGTTGGTCGCGTTGATGTCGGCCACCGTCAGCACATAGAGATAGTCGAGGCGGGTTTCATCGCCGACAGCCAGGGCAAAGTCATGGATCACCTGCGGATCGGACAAGTCCTTGCGCTGCGCGGTGGTCGACATCACCAGATGGTTCTGCACCAGCCAGACAATCAGGCGGCTGTCCCACAGTGGCAACTGATGTCGCTGGCAGAACGCCTCGGCATCGACCGCGCCGATTTCCGAGTGATCGCCATGCCGGCCCTTGCCGATGTCGTGGTACAGACCGGCCATGTAGATCAGTTCGGGCTTGGGCAGTTTGGCCATGAGCTTGGCGGCCAGCGGGAATTTCTCCGAGACCTGGGTGTACTGCAATTTGCGCAGGTGTTTGATCAGGTTCAGCGTGTGCGCATCGACCGTATAGATGTGGAACAGGTCGTGCTGCATCTGCCCGACGATAAAGCCGAACTCCGGCAGGTAACGCCCGAGAATGCCGTAACGGTTCATCCGGCGCAGGTTGCGGTGGATGCCGATCTTGCACTTGAACAGCTCGATGAACAGGCTGGTGTTGCGAATATCGTTGCGGAAGTTGTCGTCGATCAGGTGACGGTGCTCGCGCAGCAGACGAATGGTGTCGGCGCGTACGCCTTTGATCTCCGGCTGCTGCGCCATCAGCACGAAAATCTCGAGCATGGCGAACGGCGTGCGGCGGAACACGTTGTCGTTGCGTGCCTCGATATAGCCGTCGTGGAGCTGGAAGCGCGAGTTGATCGGCTGCGGCGGCGCTTCGTCTTCCGGGGCGAGGATGACTTCCTCGAAGTGCTGGATGATCAGGTCGCTGAGCTGGGCGATGCTCATTACCACGCGGAAATACTGTTGCATGAAGTTTTCGACAGCCTGTTTGGCGTCGTCACCTTCAAACCCGAGCAGCCCGGCGATGGTGCGTTGATGATCGAACAGCAAGCGGTCTTCGGAGCGGCCCGCCAGCATGTGCAGGGCATAGCGCACTTTCCAGAGGAATTCCTGGGAGGAGGCGAGCAGGGCGTTTTCGCTTTCGACCAGGAAGCCTTCGCCGGCGAGGGCGCGCAGGTTCAGGGTGCCGTACTGACGCCGGGCCACCCACAGAATCGTCTGGATATCCCGCAAGCCGCCGGGCGAGCCTTTGACGTTGGGTTCCAGATTGTATTCGGTGTCGTTGTACTTGTGGTGACGGGCCTTTTGCTCGGCACGCTTGGCCAGGAAGAACTCCTTGGCCGGCCACATGTGTGCGGTGCTGGTGACGTCGAGCATGCGCTGACGCAGACGCTCGGGGCCGCAGATGGTGCGGCTTTCCATCAGGTTGGTGACGACGGTCAGGTCGGCGCGGGCTTCTTCGGCGCATTCATCGACCGAGCGCACGCTCTGGCCGACTTCCAGGCCGATGTCCCACAGCAGCGTCAGAAAACGCTCGATAGAGTCACGGAAAACTTCGTGATCGGCGCTGTCCAGCAGGATCAGCAAATCAATGTCGGAATACGGGTGCAACTCACCGCGGCCGTAGCCGCCGACCGCGACCAGCGCGATGTCGGCGTCTTCGCTCCAGGTGAACTGCTCCCAGGCCTTTTGCAGGATGTTGTCGACGAACCAGGCACGGTCTTCGATCAGACGGCGAATGTCGCGGCCATTGCGAAAACGCGTGTCGAGTACTTCGCGAGCCTGGCGGATCGCCTTCTTGAACGCCGCGATGGGACTCGCTTTCAGGGCCAGTTCAGCCTGGAACTGGCCGCGGTCGAAGAGTTCGGGATCCACCTGCGGCATCGATTGGCTTTCCTTCTATAAGGCTGGGAGCGTTGTGTGGATCAGGCCGAGACGCGCGGGATGGTGTCATCGGCGCGCAGGGTGAAGATCTCGTAACCGGTGTCGGTGACCAGCAGGGTGTGCTCCCACTGGGCCGAGAGCTTGCGGTCTTTGGTGATCGCGGTCCAGCCGTCGCCCAATACTTTGGTGTCGGCCTTGCCCTGGTTGATCATCGGTTCGATGGTGAAGGTCATGCCGGCCTTCAGTTCCATGCCGGTGCCGGCACGGCCGTAGTGCAGGATCTGCGGTTCTTCGTGGAAGACCTTGCCGATGCCATGGCCGCAGAACTCGCGAACCACCGAGAAGCCGTTCTTCTCGGCGTGCTTCTGGATGACTTCGCCGATGTCGCCGAGGCGGCAGCCAGGTTTGACGATTTCGATCGCCTTGTACATGCATTCCTGAGTGATCTGCGACAGGCGCTCGGCCCACACCGGCACTTCACCGACGTGGAACATGCGGCTGGTGTCGCCGTGGTAACCGTCTTTGATCACGGTGACGTCGATGTTCAGGGTGTCACCGTTTTTCAGCGGTTTGTCGTTCGGGATGCCGTGGCAGACCACGTGGTTGATCGAGGTGCAGATCGACTTCGGGTAGCCCTTGTAGTTGAGCGGGGCAGGGATGGCTTGCTGCACGTTGACGATGTAGTCGTGGCAGATCTGGTTCAGCTCATCGGTGGTGACGCCCGGTTTGACATGTTCGGCAATCATTTCCAGCACATCGGCGGCCAGTTTGCCGGCGACACGCATGCCAGCGATGTCCTCGGGGGTTTTGAGGTTGACGGTCATACAGGCTCTCTCTGCGCTCGGCGGCGCTTGCTGATACGAATAGGGTGGCAGGTGTGCGTTTTGCGACCCTGAAAAACGCGATTCTAACAGACGCACGGCGCAATTCAGCGCCCGCGTGCATCGCTTCTCTCTATACAATGGTGCGTTCGGGGCCGATTCCAAGGGGGCTGCGCCCATGTCCTTGGTGCGAATACAGATTCCGGGTTCCGTTTCTGCGCACCCTGTGGTATAAAATGCGCCGCTTTCCGGGGATACCCCGAAAAGCTTAAATCCACACACGTGTCGACACGATGACCTGGGTGCTTTTGGCTTTATGCCACTGGTTGGTCATTGGGATACGTGGAGGCCAAACCCGACTTATTAAGGAACTATCATGTCCCAAGTCAATATGCGCGATATGCTGAAGGCCGGTGTGCACTTCGGTCACCAAACCCGTTACTGGAATCCGAAAATGGGTAAGTACATTTTCGGCGCGCGTAACAAGATTCACATCATCAACCTTGAAAAAACCCTGCCAATGTTCAACGAAGCTCTGACTTTCGTAGAGCGTCTGGCCCAGGGCAAAAACAAGATTCTGTTCGTCGGCACCAAGCGTTCCGCTGGCAAGATCGTTGCTGAAGAAGCAGCACGTTGCGGTTCGCCGTACGTCGATCACCGCTGGTTGGGCGGCATGCTGACCAACTTCAAAACCATTCGTGCTTCCATCAAGCGTCTGCGTGACCTTGAGGTTCAAGCCGAAGACGGTACTTTCGCCAAGCTGACCAAGAAAGAAGCGCTGATGCGCTCCCGTGATCTTGAGAAGCTGGATCGTTCGCTGGGCGGCATCAAGGACATGGGCGGTCTGCCAGACGCACTGTTCGTGATCGACGTTGACCACGAGCGCATCGCGATCACCGAAGCCAACAAGCTGGGCATCCCGGTAATCGGCGTTGTCGACACCAACAGCAGCCCGGAAGGCGTTGACTACATCATCCCAGGCAACGATGACGCAATCCGCGCTATCCAGCTGTACATGGGTTCGATGGCTGACGCAGTAATCCGTGGTCGCAACAATGTTGCTGGCGGCACTGTAGAATTCGCAGCTGAAGAAACTCAGGCTGCAGCTGAGTAATTAACGCCCTGGCGTTGACTCAGTAAGCAAAAAGGGGGCTTGGCCCCCTTTTTGCCACCTCGAAAACCATTTGTCGGCGGCGCAGCTACAGCTTCTGTAACGTGCAGCAGCTACAACGTGGGGTTTGGGACGAATTGAACGCCCGTTCGATCGGGTGGAATGGTTGAAAACCTATCCAAGAGGAATTTGAAAATGGCAGCAATTACTGCAGCGTTGGTTAAAGAACTGCGCGAGCGTACCGGCGAAGGCATGATGGATTGCAAGAAAGCCCTGGAAAAGGCTGATGGCGACATCGAAAAAGCCATTGATGACATGCGTGCTTCGGGCGCAATCAAGGCTGCCAAAAAAGCTGGCAACGTTGCCGCTGAAGGCGCCATCGCTCTGAAAGAAGACGGCAAATCTGCTGTTCTGCTGGAAGTGAACTCGCAGACCGACTTCCTGGCTCTGCAGGACGACTTCAAGGCATTCGTTGCTGAAAGCATTGAAAAAGCTTTCGCTGACAAGCTGACTGATGTTGCTCCGCTGATCGAAGCTCAAGAAGCTGCTCGCCTGGTACTGGTCGGCAAGGTTGGCGAAAACGTCAACATCCGTCGTCTGGTTCGCGTAGAAGGCGACGTTGTTGGTGGCTACCTGCACGGCAACAAGATCGGTGTTGCAGTTGTTCTGAAAGGCGGTAACGTTGAACTGGCCAAAGACATCGCTATGCACGTAGCGGCCAGCAACCCTGAGTTCCTGCTGCCATCGGAAGTTTCGGCTGAAGCTATCGAACGTGAAAAAGCTGTGTTCCTGCAGTTGAACGAAGAAAAAATCAAAGGCAAGCCAGAAAACATTGTTGAAAATATGGTCAAAGGCCGTATCAGCAAGTTCCTGGCTGAAGCAAGCCTGGTTGAGCAGGCGTTCGTCAAGAACCCTGAAATCAAGGTTGGCGAACTGGCCAAGAAAGCCGGTGCTGAAATCGTTTCCTTCACCTACTTCAAAGTAGGCGAGGGCATCGAGAAGCCGGTCGACAACTTCGCTGAAGAAGTTGCTGCCCAGCTGGCTGCCGCCAAGCAATAAGACGGTTTTTCAACTGTCGCCCGAAAGAGGCTGCCCGCTCACGCGCGCAGCCTCTTTTCAGATGGGGTTGCCAATTTTTTATTGGTTTCCACTTGGAACTGACTTACAAAGCCATGTTCCGATGGCGCTGAAGCAGCGCCAAGCTAGAGTGAACGCCAGCTGTAAACAGCTCGCAAAGAATTTTAAATACGCCGCAGGAGAGATTCGCAATGGCTCAGCAGGGCAGTGGTTATCAGGCTCGCTATAAACGCATTCTACTCAAGCTTAGCGGCGAGGCCCTGATGGGCTCGGAAGAGTTCGGGATCGATCCAAAAGTGCTGGATCGGATGGCACTGGAAGTCGGCCAGCTGGTCGGCATCGGCGTGCAGGTCGGTCTGGTGATCGGCGGTGGCAACCTGTTCCGTGGCGAAGCCTTGAGCAAAGCCGGTATGGATCGGGTGACAGGCGACCACATGGGCATGCTGGCCACTGTGATGAACGCCCTGGCCATGCGTGATGCGCTGGAACGTGCCAATATCTCGGCCATCGTGATGTCGGCCATTTCCATGGTTGGCGTGACCGATCACTATGATCGCCGCAAGGCCATGCGCCACCTGAACTCCAAGGACGTGGTGATTTTCGCGGCCGGTACCGGTAATCCGTTCTTTACCACGGATTCTGCAGCCTGCCTGCGCGCAATCGAGATCGATGCCGACGTCGTGCTCAAAGCGACCAAGGTCGATGGCGTCTACACCGCTGACCCGTTCAAAGACCCGCATGCCGAGAAGTTCGATCATCTGACTTATGATGAAGTGCTGGATCGCAAGCTGGGTGTAATGGATCTGACCGCTATTTGCCTGTGCCGCGACCACAAGATGCCGCTGCGCGTATTCAACATGAACAAGCCTGGTGCCCTGCTGAACATCGTCCATGGCGGCGCTGAAGGCACCCTGATCGAGGAAGGTCAACAATGATCAACGAAATCAAAAAAGACGCTCAAGAGCGCATGCAAAAATCCCTGGACTCTCTGGCCCATGCATTCGGCCAGATTCGTACCGGCAAGGCTCACCCAAGCATTCTGGGTAGCGTGATGGTGCCGTACTACGGCGCTGACACCTCCATCACCCAAGTGGCCAACATCACTGTAAAAGACTCGCGCACTCTGCAAGTCGTGGCCTTCGAGCGCAACATGCTCGCAGCGGTCGACAAGGCAATCCAGAGCGCTGGCCTGAACCTCAACCCGACCAACCTGGGCGAGTTGTTGCTGATTTCCATGCCTGCCCTGACTGAAGAAACCCGCAAGGGCTTCACCAAGCAGGCGCGCAGTGCTGCTGAAGACGCTCGTGTTGCCGTGCGCAACATCCGTCGTGACGCCTTGGGCGAGCTGAAGAAACTGGTCAAGGACAAAGAAATCAGCGAAGACGAAGAGCGTCGTGCCGCTGCCGATATTCAGAAGCTCACCGACAAGGCCGAGGCTGATATCGACACGGCTACCAAGCAAAAAGAAGCGGATCTGATGGCCGTATAAGGTTCGAGCTTTTAATGGACAAGACCAAGCAGACTGCGCCGTCCGCGGTGCCGCGCCATGTCGCGATCATCATGGATGGCAACAATCGCTGGGCGAAAAAACGCTTTATGCCGGGTGTCGCCGGGCATAAAGCGGGCGTGGATGCTGTGCGTGCCGTAATCGAGGTGTGCGCCGAGGCCAAGGTCGAAGTGCTCACCTTGTTCGCGTTTTCCAGTGAGAACTGGCAGCGCCCGGCCGATGAAGTCAGTGCCTTGATGGACCTGTTCTTCAAGGCCTTGCGTCGTGAGGCCAAGCGCCTCAACGACAACAACATCAGCCTGCGCATCATTGGCGATCGTTCGCGCTTTCATCCGGAGCTTCAGGCGGCAATGCGTGAAGCCGAGGCGATGACGGCGGGCGCCAACCGATTCATCCTGCAGATCGCTGCCAATTACGGCGGTCAGTGGGATATCGCACAAGCTGCGCAGCGTCTGGCGCGTGAAGTTCAGGCCGGGCACCTGCGTCCGGAAGACATCACCCCGGATCTGCTGCAAACCTGTCTGGCGACCGGCGATCTACCGTTGCCAGACCTGTGCATTCGTACCGGTGGCGAGCATCGCATCAGCAACTTCCTGCTGTGGCAACTGGCTTACGCCGAGTTGTACTTCTCCGACCTGTTCTGGCCGGACTTCAAACACGATGCCATGCGCAATGCGCTGGCCGATTTCGCTTCGCGCCAGCGTCGCTTCGGTAAAACGAGCGAACAGGTCGAAGCTGGAGCCCGGGTTTAATGCTTAAACAACGAATCATCACTGCACTGATCCTGCTGCCGATTGCCTTGTGCGGGTTTTTCCTGCTGGAAGGCTCCGGTTTTGCCTTGTTTATCGGTCTGGTCGTGACTTTGGGTGCGTGGGAATGGGCGCGTCTGGCAGGCTTCACCGGACAAACGTTCCGCGTGGGTTTTGCCGCCGTGGTCGCGTTCATGCTGTTTATCATGTACATCCTGCCCGGGCTTGCCCCATGGGTGCTGGGTGCTTCCGTGCTGTGGTGGGCGGTGGCAACCTGGCTGGTGCTGACCTATCCGCGGTCCAGCGTGCATTGGTCCAGTGCGGCAACCAAACTGGTCATCGGCCTGCTGATTCTGCTGCCGGCCTGGCAAGGTCTGGTGCAGATCAAACAGTATCCGCTGGGTAACTGGCTGATCATGGCCGTGATGGTGCTGGTCTGGGGGGCCGATATCGGTGCCTACTTCTCTGGTCGCAAATTCGGCAAGCGCAAGCTGGCCCCGCAAGTCAGCCCAGGCAAAAGCTGGGAAGGCGTCTATGGTGGTCTTGCGCTGAGTTTGGTGATTACTGCCATTGTCGCGTTTGTTCGCGACTGGACGGTCGCCGAGTTGCTTAAAGGCTTGATTGGCGCTGCGCTGATCGTCTTCATCTCCGTGGTTGGCGACCTGACCGAAAGCATGTTCAAGCGTCAGTCCGGCATCAAGGACAGCAGTAACCTGCTGCCTGGTCATGGCGGTGTGCTTGATCGTATCGACAGCCTGACAGCGGCCATCCCGGTGTTTGCCGTGCTGCTGTGGATGGCTGCACCGTGAGTCGCCCTCAACAGGTCACCGTTCTGGGGGCGACCGGCTCGATCGGTCTGAGTACGCTGGATGTCATTGGCCGCCATCCTGAGCGTTATCAGGTGTTCGCGCTGAGTGGTTTCACGCGCCTGAGCGAGCTTTTCGCCTTGTGCGTGCGTCACGTGCCGCAATTTGCCGTGGTGCCGGAAGCTGCCGCTGCGCGCGGTTTGCAGGATGATTTGCGTGCGGCCGGTTTACCCACCCGCGTGCTGGTGGGGGAGGAGGGCCTGTGCCAGGTCGCTGCTGCTCCTGAGGTCGATGCCGTGATGGCGGCAATCGTCGGTGCAGCAGGGCTGCGTCCGACCCTGGCGGCCGTCGAGGCCGGCAAGAAGATTCTCCTGGCCAATAAAGAGGCGCTGGTGATGTCCGGCGCCCTGTTCATGCAGGCAGTGCGCAAGAGCGGTTCGGTGCTGCTGCCGATCGACAGCGAACACAACGCGATTTTCCAGTGCATGCCACAGGATTTTGCCCGTGGATTGAGCTCGGTCGGTGTCCGTCGGATTTTACTCACAGCCTCTGGTGGTCCGTTCCGACAGACACCGATGAGTGAGTTGGCGCATGTTTCACCTGAGCAGGCGTGTGCTCACCCGAACTGGTCCATGGGGCGCAAGATTTCGGTCGATTCGGCCAGCATGATGAATAAAGGTCTCGAACTGATCGAGGCTTGTTGGTTGTTTGATGCCAAGCCCTCACAGGTCGAGGTGGTGATCCACCCGCAGAGCGTGATTCACTCGCTGGTCGATTATGTCGATGGCTCGGTGCTGGCGCAGTTGGGCAATCCCGACATGCGCACGCCGATTGCCAATGCCCTGGCCTGGCCGGAGCGCATTGATTCCGGCGTGGCACCGCTGGATCTGTTTGCTGTGGCGCGCCTGGACTTCGAGGCGCCGGATGAAGAACGCTTCCCTTGCCTGCGTCTGGCCCGGCAAGCTGCCGAAGCTGGCGACAGTGCTCCGGCGATGCTCAACGCAGCGAACGAAGTAGCGGTGGCAGCGTTTCTCGACGGACGGGTTCGTTACCTGGAAATCGCGAGTATCATCGAGGAGGTATTGAGCCTCGAACCGGTCGTAGCATTGGCAGACCTCGATGCCGTATTTACGGCAGACGCCAAGGCGAGAGTTCTGGCCGAGCAGTGGCTGAAGCGCCACGATCGATAGAATTTGCTACACAATGGCTACACGCGGCACTGAACAGGATTGCGGAGAAAATAGATGAGCGCGCTCTATATGATTGCCGGCACCCTGATCGCTTTGGGTGTGCTGGTCACCTTTCACGAATTCGGCCACTTCTGGGTCGCGCGTCGCTGTGGCGTCAAGGTTCTACGTTTTTCCGTAGGCTTTGGCATGCCGTTGTTGCGCTGGCACGACAAGCAAGGCACCGAGTTTGTGGTTGCCGCGATTCCGCTGGGCGGCTACGTCAAAATGCTCGACGAACGTGAGGGCGAAGTCCCGGTCGATCAGCTTGATCAGTCGTTCAACCGCAAATCCGTGCGTCAGCGTATCGCCATTGTTGCGGCCGGCCCCATTGCCAATTTTCTCTTGGCGCTGGTGTTCTTCTGGGTGTTGGCGATGCTCGGCAGCGAACAGGTGCGTCCGGTCATCGGTGCGGTTGAATCCGGCAGTATCGCCGCCAGTGCCGGTTTGAGCGCAGGTGAAGAGATCGTGGCGATCGATGGAGAGCCGACTACCGGTTGGGCGGCCGTCAATCTGCAGTTGGTCCGGCGCCTGGGCGAAAGCGGTTCTCTGCAGTTGCTGGTGCGTGAGCAGGGTTCGACAGCGGATTCGCCGCGTGAGCTGAAGCTGGATAACTGGCTTAAAGGTGCTGATGAGCCAGACCCGATCCGCTCTTTGGGTATTCGTCCGTGGCGCCCGGCTTTGCCACCGGTGCTTGCCGAGCTTGATCCGAAAGGCCCGGCTCAGGCTGCCGGTCTGAAGACGGGTGATCGCCTGCTGGCCCTTGACGGCCAGACGCTGAATGACTGGCAGCAAGTGGTCGATACCGTTCGTACGCGTCCTGATACCAAAATCATGCTGCGCATCGAGCGCGACAGTGCTCAAATCGACGTCCCTGTCACTCTGGCGGCGCGCGGTGAAAGCAAATCGCCAAGCGGATATCTGGGTGCAGGTGTAAAAGCTGTCGACTGGCCGCCGGAGATGATTCGCGAGGTCAGTTACGGGCCTCTTGCTGCCATTGGCGAGGGTGCCCGTCGCACTTGGACCATGAGCATTCTGACGCTCGATTCGCTAAAGAAAATGCTGTTCGGCGAGCTCTCGGTAAAAAACTTGAGTGGACCGATAACCATTGCTAAAGTGGCGGGCGCTTCTGCCCAGTCGGGCGTCGCTGATTTCCTGAATTTCCTTGCTTATCTGAGTATTAGCCTGGGGGTTCTGAATTTGCTGCCCATTCCTGTACTGGATGGGGGGCATTTGTTGTTTTATCTGATCGAGTGGGCGCGTGGTCGTCCCTTGTCGGATCGGGTGCAAGGTTGGGGGATACAGATCGGTATCAGTTTGGTGGTCGGGGTGATGTTGCTTGCTCTGGTCAACGATCTGGGTCGACTGTAACGCTTCGCTGAATTGCGAATCTGCCGCATTTTGCGGCAGTTTGTTTATTGCCAGTTGGAATAAGAAAGGACTTCATGAAACGTCTGCTGCTAACTGCGGTTCTCACCGTATTGATGATCGCCGAAGTTCACGCCGAGTCCTTCACTATCTCTGATATTCGCGTCAATGGCCTCCAGCGGGTCTCCGCGGGTAGCGTCTTTGGTGCCTTGCCGTTGAACGTCGGTGAGCAGGCGGATGATCGTCGCCTGGTGGAATCCACTCGTGCGTTGTTCAAAACCGGTTTCTTTCAAGATATCCAGCTGGGCCGCGAAGGCAACGTTCTGGTCATCACGGTCGTTGAACGCCCGTCGGTCGCCAGTATCGAGATCGAAGGCAACAAGGCGATCTCCACTGAAGACTTGATGAAAGGTCTCAAACAGTCTGGTCTGGCTGAAGGCGAGATCTTCCAGCGCGCCACCCTTGAGGGTGTGCGTAACGAACTGCAACGTCAGTACGTCGCGCAAGGCCGTTACTCGGCTACCGTTGATACCGAAGTGGTGTCGCAGCCGCGTAACCGCGTTGGTCTGAAAGTGAAGATCAACGAAGGCACCGTTGCGGCCATTCAGCACATCAACGTGGTGGGTAACACGGTTTTCCCTGAGGAAGACCTGACCGATCTGTTCGAGCTGAAAACCACCAACTGGCTGTCGTTCTTCAAGAACGATGACAAGTACGCCCGTGAAAAGCTTTCCGGTGACCTGGAGCGTCTGCGCTCCTACTACCTGGACCGTGGCTATATCAACATGGATATCGCTTCGACCCAGGTATCCATCACCCCGGACAAGAAGCACGTCTACATCACTGTCAACGTCAACGAAGGCGAGAAGTACACCGTTCGTGACGTCAAGCTCAGCGGTGATCTGAAAGTCCCTGAGGACCAAGTCAAATCCCTGCTGCTGGTGCAGAAGGGGCAGGTGTTCTCGCGCAAGCTGATGACCACCACGTCCGAACTGATCACCCGTCGACTGGGTAACGAGGGTTACACCTTCGCCAACGTCAACGGCGTACCTCAGCCGCACGATGATGATCACACTGTAGATATTCTGTTCGCCGTTGATCCGGGCAAGCGAGCCTATGTCAATCGCATCAACTTCCGTGGCAACACCAAGTCCGAGGACGAAGTGCTGCGTCGTGAAATGCGTCAGATGGAAGGCGGTTGGGCTTCGACTTACCTGATCGACCAATCCAAAACCCGTCTTGAGCGTCTGGGCTTCTTTAAAGAGGTCAACGTTGAAACCCCGGCCGTGCCAGGTGTCGACGACCAGGTTGACGTGAATTACGCCGTGGAAGAGCAGGCTTCCGGTTCGATTACCGCCAGTGTCGGTTTCGCCCAGAGTGCCGGTCTGATCCTCGGTGGTTCGATCACCCAGAACAACTTCCTCGGTACCGGTAACCGCGTCAGCGTCGGCCTGACCCGCAGTGAATACCAGAGCCGCTACAACTTCGGCTACGTTGACCCGTACTGGACCGCCGATGGTGTGAGCCTGGGTTACAACGCGTTCTATCGCACCACCGACTACAAAGACCTCGACGTCGACGTAGCAAGCTATGCGGTCGACAGCCTGGGTGCCGGCGTGAACGTTGGCTACCCGATCAGTGAGACTTCGCGTCTGACCTTTGGCCTGTCGGTTCAACAGGACGAGATCAAGACCGGTACCTACACCGTTGACGAGATTTTCGACTTCGTTAACAAGGAAGGCGACAAGTACCTGAACTTCAAGGCTTCGGCCGGTTGGTCCGAATCGACCCTGAACAAAGGCGTACTGCCGACCCGTGGTCGTTCCCAGAGTTTGACCCTGGAAACCACCGTGCCGGGCAGCGACCTGTCGTTCTACAAACTGGATTACCGCGGTCAGCTGTTCCAGCCGATCAGCGAGAACTACACCCTGCGTCTGCACACCGAGCTGGGTTATGGCGATGGATACGGCGGAACCGATGGCTTGCCATTCTATGAAAACTACTATGCTGGTGGTTTCAACTCGGTTCGTGGCTTCAAGGACAGCACCCTCGGCCCGCGCAGTACGCCGAGCCGTGGCACCAACCCGGGCACATTGGCTGACCCGGACCAGGATCCACTGCCGTTCGGTGGTAACGTCCTGATCCAGGGTGGTGTCGAGGTTCTGTTCCCGCTGCCGTTCGTGAAAGATCAACGTTCGCTGCGCACCTCTGTTTTCTGGGATGTGGGTAACGTATTTGACTCGCAGTGCAAGGACACTACCAATGCAAACGGCTCGACGTCGAACACCAAGTGCAACGACATCAGCCTGAGCAACATGGCCAGTTCCGTGGGTGTGGGTGTGACCTGGGTCACCGCACTGGGTCCTCTGAGCTTCGCGTTGGCCATGCCGATCAAGAAGCCGGATGAGGCTGAAACTCAAGTGTTCCAATTCTCCCTCGGCCAGACGTTCTAAGCGTCTGACCCAAGATAACGACAATGGATTTTGTAGGAGTGCATCGTGCGTAAGTTGACTCAATTGGTTCTCCTGGCCTCCTTGATGGTGGCAGGCCCGGCATTTGCCGACATGAAAATTGCCGTTCTGAACTATCAGATGGCCTTGCTGGAATCCGACGCTGCGAAGAAGTACGCCGTGGATGCCGAGAAGAAGTTCGGTCCGCAACTGACCAAGCTGAAAACGCTGGAAAGCAGCGCCAAGGGTATTCAGGATCGTCTGATGGCCGGTGGCGACAAAATGCAGCAGGGTGAGCGTGAGCGTCTGGAGCTGGAATTCAAGCAAAAGGCCCGTGACTTCCAGTTCCAGTCCAAGGAGCTGAACGAAGCCAAAGCCGTTGCTGACCGCGAAATGCTCAAGCAACTGAAGCCGAAGCTGGATAGCGCAGTGGAAGAAGTCATCAAGAAAGGTGGTTTTGATCTGGTGTTCGAGCGTGGTGCAGTGATCGATGTCAAACCTCAGTACGACATCACGCGCCAGGTTATCGAGCGCATGAATCAGCTGAAGTAACCCATGACCGTGAATATCAAGCTCGGCCAATTGGCCGAGTTCCTCGGCGCCACCCTGCGTGGCGACCCTGAGACGAAAATTACTGGGCTAGCCACTTTGCAAGAGGCTGGCCCAGCTCAGTTGAGCTTTCTGGCAAACCCTCAATATCGCAAATACCTCGCCGGCTCGCAGGCGGCAGCACTGCTGCTCAAAGAAGCCGATGCCGAAGGTTTTGCCGGTAATGCGTTGGTGGTGCCGGATCCTTACCTGGCTTACGCGCGAATCTCGCATCTGTTCGATCCCAAGCCAAAAGCCACTGCGGGTATCCATCCGTCGGCGGTCATTGCGCCTGAGGCAGTGGTTGATCCAGCCGCCAGCATCGGCCCATTCGTGGTGATCGAGGCCGGTGCGCGGATCGCGGCAAACGTGACACTGGGCGCGCATTGCTTCATCGGCGCGCGCAGTGAAATTGGCGAAGGCGGCTGGCTCGCGCCACGCGTGACGCTGTATCACGACGTGCGCATCGGCAAGCGTGTGGTTATCCAGTCTGGTGCCGTGCTCGGCGGCGAAGGTTTCGGTTTCGCCAATGAAAAAGGCATCTGGCAGAAAATCGCCCAGATCGGTGGTGTGACCATCGGCGACGATGTCGAGATTGGCGTGAACACCGCCATCGACCGCGGCGCGTTGGCCGATACCGTGATCGGCAATGGCGTTAAGCTCGATAACCAGATCCAGATCGCCCACAACGTTCAGGTCGGCGATCACACCGCCATGGCGGCGTGTGTCGGCATTTCCGGCAGCACCAAAATCGGCAAGCACTGCATGCTCGCCGGCGGTGTTGGCCTGGTCGGCCACATTGAAATTTGCGACAACGTTTTCCTCACCGGGATGACCATGGTGACCCACTCGATTACCGAGCCGGGTGCCTATTCTTCCGGTACAGCCATGCAACCGGCGGCCGAATGGCGCAAAAGCGCGGCCCGCATCCGTCAGCTCGATGACATCGCGCGACGTTTGAAACAGCTGGAAAAGCGCGTAGGGGAAGTGACCCCTGACGGCAATGCTTCATCAGATGGCTGATACCATTTCCATATCAAGTGTGCACAGCCTCTAGACTGCCTCCTTGATTTGCTAGAGGAGTGCGCGTCAGTCGCGCTCCCAATCTTTACATAGGCTTCCCCCCGAAATGATGGACATCAACGAGATTCGCGAATACCTGCCTCACCGTTACCCGTTCCTGCTGGTGGACCGGGTGGTGGAACTGGACACTGAAGGCAAGCGCATTCGCGCCTACAAGAATGTCAGCATCAATGAACCGTTCTTCAATGGTCACTTCCCTGCGCATCCAATCATGCCGGGCGTGCTGATCATCGAAGCGATGGCTCAGGCTGCCGGGATCCTCGGTTTCAAAATGCTTGACGTGAAGCCTGCCGACGGCACGCTTTACTACTTCGTCGGTTCCGACAAGCTGCGCTTCCGTCAGCCGGTGTTGCCGGGCGATCAGCTTATCCTCGAAGCTAAGTTCATCAGTTGCAAGCGCCAGATCTGGAAGTTCGAATGCCAGGCTTCGGTTGATGGCAAGCCGGTCTGCTCGGCTGAAATCATCTGCGCGGAACGCAAGCTATGAGTTTGATTGACCCTCGCGCAATCATCGATCCATCGGCCGTTCTGGCTGATGGCGTCGAGGTCGGCCCGTGGTCGATCATCGGCGCAGGTGTGGAAATCGGCGAGGGTACCGTGATCGGGCCGCATGTAATCCTCAAAGGCCCGACCCGCATCGGCAAACACAATCGCATCTACCAGTTTTCCTCGGTAGGCGAAGACACGCCCGATCTGAAGTACAAGGGTGAAGAAACCCGTCTGGTGATCGGTGACCACAACGTCATCCGCGAAGGCGTGACGATTCACCGTGGCACCGTGCAGGACCGTTCGGAAACCACGCTGGGCGATCACAACCTGATCATGGCCTATGCCCACATCGGCCACGACAGCGTTATCGGCAACCACTGCATTCTGGTCAACAACACGGCTTTGGCCGGCCATGTGCATGTGGATGACTGGGCGATCCTCTCCGGGTTCACCCTTGTTCACCAGTATTGCCACATTGGCGCCCACAGCTTTTCCGGCATGGGCACCGCCATCGGCAAGGACGTTCCGGCGTTCGTCACCGTGTTCGGCAACCCGGCCGAAGCGCGCAGCATGAACTTCGAAGGCATGCGCCGTCGCGGTTTCAGCGAGGACGCGATCCACACCCTGCGTCGCGCTTACAAAACCGTCTATCGTCAGGGCCTCACGGTCGAACAGGCGCTGGCCGAGCTGGCCGAACCTGCAGCGCAGTTCCCGGAAGTCGCGATATTCCGCGACTCCATCCAGTCGTCGACTCGCGGCATCACTCGCTGATCATGGCCAATCTGCGTATCGCGCTGGTAGCGGGTGAAGCTTCCGGTGACATTCTCGGCGCCGGTCTTATGCGCGCCCTCAAGGCGCAGCATCCGGCGGTCGAGTTCATCGGCGTCGGTGGCCCGTTGATGCAGGCCGAAGGCCTGACCTCCTATTTTCCCATGGAGCGCTTGTCGGTCATGGGCCTGGTGGAAGTGCTCGGGCGCCTGCGCGAATTGCTTAAGCGCCGCAAGGACCTGATCGCCACGCTGATCGCCGAGAAACCGGATGTGTTCATCGGTATCGACGCGCCGGACTTCAATCTCAATATCGAACTCAAGCTGCGTCAGGCCGGGATCAAAACCGTGCATTACGTCAGCCCTTCGGTGTGGGCATGGCGACAGAAGCGCGTGCTGAAGATCCGCGAAGGTTGCGATCTGATGCTGACACTGCTGCCGTTCGAAGCAAAATTCTACGAAGAGAAAGGCGTGCCGGTGCGGTTCGTTGGCCACACACTGGCCGACACCATCCCGCTGGAGGCCGACCGCTCTGCGGCGCGTGCCGAGTTGGGCTTGCCCGACGGCCCGCTGGTGGCGTTGATGCCCGGCAGCCGTGGCGGCGAAGTCTCCCGTCTCGGTGCGCTGTTCCTCGATACTGCTGAACGCCTGCGCGCGATGCGCCCGGGTTTGCGCTTTGTCATCCCGTGCGCCAATCCGGAGCGCCGCGCGCAGCTTGAAGAGTTGCTTGCGGGGCGTGATCTGCCGGTAACCCTGCTCGACGGCAAATCCCATCTGGCACTGGCTGCGTGCAACGCCGTGCTGATCGCCTCCGGCACCGCGACCCTCGAAGCGCTGTTGTACAAGCGGCCGATGGTGGTGGCGTACCGCTTGGCACCGCTGACGTTCTGGATTCTCAAACGCATGGTCAAGAGCCCGTACGTGTCCTTGCCGAATCTGCTGGCCCAGCGTCTGCTGGTTCCAGAATTGTTGCAGGATGATGCGACGGTCGAAGCATTGGCGCAGACCCTGTCGCCGCTGATCGAAGGCGGCGAAGAACAGACCCGCGGGTTCGACGAGATCCACCGCACACTGCGGCTGGATGCTTCTAATCAGGCGGCGGACGCCGTCCTCAACCTGATCGGTCAGACACGATGAGCAAGGCAAGCATGCAGATGGGCCTGGATTTCACCCTGGTCGCCGAAGTCGAAGAACTGGTCGCCGGCGTCGATGAAGTCGGTCGTGGTCCGTTGTGCGGTGCAGTGGTCACGGCAGCGGTGATCCTCGATCCGAATCGGCCGATTCTCGGCCTCAACGATTCGAAGAAGCTCACCGAAGCCAAGCGCGAAAAGCTCTACGACGAAATCATCGAGAAATCCCTGAGCTGGTGCATTGCCCGCGCCGAAGTCGAAGAAATCGACGAGCTGAATATTTTGCACGCGACCATGCTGGCCATGCAGCGCGCAGTCGCCGGCCTGCACATTCAGCCGAAGCTGGCGATGATCGACGGCAATCGCTGTCCGCAATTGCCGATGCGCGCCGAAGCGGTGGTGCAGGGCGACGGCAAGGTGCCGGCCATTGCTGCGGCGTCGATTCTGGCCAAAGTCAGTCGCGACCGTGAAATGGCTGCATTCGAATTGATCTACCCGGGTTACGGCATCGGCGGCCATAAAGGCTACCCGACGCCCGTTCATCTGGAAGCCTTGGTGCGCCTTGGCCCGACGCCGATTCACCGGCGCTCGTTCGCCCCGGTGCGTCAGGCTTATGAAGCGCTGGAAGGTCTGACGCAGGTTTAGTCGCAAGGCTGATGTTTTGTTCGAGGCCCGGTACAATCCGGGCCTTGTTGTCTCTATGTAACTGGACAGGATCACTATGCCGGCTTCATTCGTTCATCTACGCCTGCACACTGAATACTCCCTGGTCGACGGGCTGGTGCGGATCAAGCCGCTGGTCAAGGCGCTGACCGCCATGAACATGCCGGCGGTCGCGGTCACCGACCAGAACAACATGTGTTCTCTGGTCAAATTCTATAAAAACACCATGGGCGCCGGCATCAAGCCGATTTGCGGCGCCGACCTGTGGCTGTCGAACAAAGACCCGGATGCACCGCTGAGTCGCATCAGCCTGTTGGTGATGAACGCCAAGGGCTATCGCAACCTCACCGAGTTGATCTCGCGCGGCTTCATCGAAGGCCAGCGCAACGGCATGATCATTGTCGAGCGTGAGTGGGTTGCCGAAGCCAACGAAGGCCTGATCATGCTGTCCGCCGCCAAAGAAGGCGAGATCGGCATGGCCATGATCGGCGGCAATCCGGCCGAAGCCGAAGCCCTGACGCGCGAATGGATGGCGGTGTTCCCGGATCGTTTCTATCTGGAAATCCAGCGCACCAATCGTCCTAACGATGAAGAGCAACTGCACGGTGCCGTAGCGCTTGCCGACAAACTGGGCGCGCCGCTGGTGGCAACCAACGACGTGCGCTTCATCAAGCAGGAAGACTTCGCCGCCCACGAAACCCGCGTGTGCATCGGTGAGGGCCGTGCCCTCGACGATCCGCGCCGTTCGAAGAATTACAGCGATCAGCAATACCTGAAAAGCGCCGAGGAAATGATCGAGCTGTTCAGCGATATTCCCGACGCGATTGAAAACACCGTCGAGATCGCCAAGCGCTGCAACATCGAAGTGAAGCTGGGCACGCACTTTTTGCCCAACTTCCCGATCCCCGATGGCATGACCATCGATGAGTATTTCCGCAAAGTGTCCTTCGACGGTCTCGAAGAACGCCTGGCGGTACTGCTGCCCAAAGACACCACCGAAGACTACGAAGCCAAGCGCCAGGTCTATGTCGATCGCTTGAATTTCGAGCTGGATATCATCATCCAGATGGGCTTCCCCGGTTACTTCCTGATCGTTATGGACTTTATCCAGTGGGCCAAGAATAACGGCGTACCGGTAGGTCCTGGCCGGGGGTCGGGTGCCGGTTCGCTGGTGGCCTACGTGCAGAAGATCACCGACCTCGATCCGCTGGAATACGACCTGCTGTTCGAACGTTTCCTTAACCCGGAACGGGTCTCCATGCCCGACTTCGACGTCGACTTCTGCATGGACGGTCGTGACCGCGTGATTGATTACGTGGCCGAAAAATACGGCCGCAACGCGGTAAGCCAGATCATCACCTTCGGTTCCATGGCCGCCAAGGCTGTGGTGCGTGACGTGGCGCGGGTACAGGGCAAGTCTTACGGTCTGGCCGATCGTCTGTCGAAGATGATTCCGTTCGAAGTCGGCATGACCCTGGAAAAAGCCTACGAACAGGAAGAGATCCTGCGTGACTTCATCAAGGTCGATGAAGAGGCGGCGGAAATCTGGGAGATGGCGCGCAAGCTCGAAGGCGTTGTGCGTAACGTCGGTAAACACGCCGGTGGTGTGGTTATCGCGCCGACCAAGCTGACTGACTTCTCGCCGATCTATTGCGACGAGGCCGGTGACGGTCTGGTAACCCAGTTCGACAAGGACGATGTTGAAGCGGCCGGTCTGGTGAAGTTCGACTTCCTCGGTCTGCGGACCCTGACAATCATCGACTGGGCGCTGAAAACGATTAACCGCGACCGCGCCAAGGTCAACGAGCCGCCGCTGGATATCGCGTTTATCCCGCTGGACGACAAACCGACGTACTCGTTGTTGCAGAAAGCTGAGACCACTGCGGTATTCCAGCTTGAATCGCGCGGCATGAAAGAGCTGATCAAAAAGCTCAAGCCCGACTGCCTGGAAGACCTGATCGCACTGGTGGCCCTGTTCCGTCCAGGCCCGCTGCAGTCCGGCATGGTGGACGACTTTATCAACCGTAAGCACGGTCGCGCCGAACTGGCGTACCCGCACTCGGATTACCAGTACGAAGGGTTGAAGCCGGTTCTGGCGCCGACTTACGGCATCATCCTGTATCAGGAACAGGTGATGCAGATTGCCCAGGTTATGGCCGGTTACACCCTCGGTGGTGCGGACATGCTCCGTCGGGCGATGGGTAAGAAAAAGCCTGAGGAAATGGCCAAGCAGCGCGGCGGTTTCATTGAAGGTTGCGCGACCAACAATATTGACGCCGACCTCGCCGGTAACATTTTCGACCTGGTTGAAAAATTCGCCGGTTACGGCTTCAACAAATCCCACTCCGCCGCCTACGGCCTGGTCTCGTACCAGACTGCGTGGCTGAAAGCTCACTACCCGGCGCCGTTCATGGCCGCGGTACTGTCGGCGGATATGCACAACACCGACAAGGTCGTGACCTTGATCGAAGAAATTCGCACCATGAAGCTGCGTCTCGACGCGCCGGATGTGAATACTTCGGAGTTCAAGTTCACGGTGAACGACGATGGCCGCATCGTCTATGGCCTCGGCGCGATCAAAGGCGTCGGCGAAGGCCCGGTTGAGGCGATCACCGAAGCGCGTCAGGCCGGTCCGTTCAAGGATCTGTTCGACTTCTGCGCCCGTGTCGACCTCAAGCGCATCAACAAACGTACGCTGGACGGCCTGATCCGCAGCGGTGCGCTGGATCGTCTGGGCCCGTACTTCCACGACGAGCAAAAGGCTTACCAGGCCAATATCGACCGTAACCGTGCCGTGCTGCTGGCGGCGATGGAAGAGGCGATCAAGGCGGCCGAACAAACCGCGCGCACCCACGACAGCGGCCATGCCGACCTGTTCGGCGGGCTGTTTGTCGAGGAAGACGCCGATGTTTATGCGTCCCATCGCAAGGCCAAGGAGCTGACCCTCAAGGAACGTCTCAAAGGTGAGAAAGACACCTTGGGACTGTACCTGACCGGTCACCCGATCGACGAATACGAAGGTGAAATTCGCCGTTTCGCCCGCCAGCGCATCATCGACCTGAAACCGGCGCGCGACACGCAGACCGTGGCCGGGATGATCATTGCCCTGCGCGTGATGAAGAACAAGAAGGGCGACAAGATGGGCTTCATCACCCTCGACGACCGCTCAGGGCGGATCGAGGCTTCCTTGTTTGCGGATGCGTTCCACTCTGCGCAATCGTTGTTGCAGACCGACGCGATGGTGGTGGTCGAAGGCGAAGTCAGCAACGATGACTTCTCCGGTGGTCTGCGCCTGCGGGTCAAGCGCGTGATGAGCATGGAAGATGCGCGCACCAACCTCGCCGAGAGCCTGCGCCTGAAGCTGCAAACCCAGGACCTGAAAGGCGATCAGCTACGCTGGTTGGGTGATTTGCTCAAGCGTCATCGCGGCGCGTGCCCGATCACCATGGAGTACACCAGCCCGGATGCGAAGACCTTGCTGCAGTTCGGCGAGACCTGGCGAATTGATCCGGCGGATGCGTTGATTCAAGCCCTGCGTGACCAGTTCGGGCGAGACAACGTCTTCCTCCAATACCGTTGACCGGCAAGTGCCATCATTGCGCTTGCCCGCAACCTGAATTTTTAATCTCGACCTCAGCGCGCCTCTCCCTTAAGGTAGGGCGCGAATAGACAACCGGCCGGCCCAAGCTCATTTGGGACACGACCCAAGACGGACGCCTATGAACCCGAATTTTCTAGATTTCGAACAGCCGATCGCCGACCTGCAAGCCAAGATCGAAGAGTTGCGCTTGGTCGGTAATGACAATTCGCTGAATATCGGCGATGAGATCTCCCGCCTGCAGGACAAAAGCAAAACGCTGACCGAAGACATCTTCGGCAAGCTGACCAGCTGGCAGATCGCACGCCTGGCGCGTCACCCGAAACGCCCGTACACCCTCGACTACATCGAGCACATCTTCACCGAGTTCGACGAACTGCACGGCGACCGTCACTTCTCTGACGACGCGGCCATCGTTGGCGGCATCGCCCGTCTGGAAGACCAGCCGGTGATGGTCATCGGTCACCAGAAGGGCCGTGAAGTGCGCGAGAAGGTACGCCGCAACTTCGGTATGCCGCGTCCGGAAGGCTACCGCAAGGCTTGCCGCCTGATGGAAATGGCCGAGCGTTTCAAAATGCCGATCCTGACCTTCATCGACACCCCGGGCGCCTACCCGGGTATCGACGCTGAAGAGCGCAACCAGAGCGAAGCAATTGCCTGGAACCTGCGCGTGATGTCGCGCCTGAAAACGCCGATCATCGCTACCGTTATCGGTGAGGGTGGTTCCGGTGGTGCACTGGCGATCGGCGTCTGCGATCAGCTGAACATGCTGCAATACTCGACCTACGCGGTGATCTCGCCGGAAGGTTGCGCTTCGATTCTGTGGAAAACCGCGGAAAAGGCGCCGGATGCGGCTGAAGCGATGGGCATTACTGCCGAGCGTCTGAAAGGTCTGGGCATTGTCGACAAGGTGATTGGCGAGCCACTGGGCGGCGCTCACCGTGACCCGGCGGCTGCGGCGGCTTCGATCCGTGCCGAACTGAGCTCGCAACTGGCGATGCTGAAGAAGTTCGATAACGAAGCGCTGTTGAAGCGTCGTTATGATCGACTGATGAGCTACGGTCTCTAAGTCGAACGCAGTCCCCCTGTAGGAGTGAGCCTGCTCGCGATCGCGGTGTAACATTCAACCAATGTGTTGGCTGTCACTCCGCGATCGCGAGCAGGCTCACTCCTGCATTTGTTTTGGGGCAAAGAGTTAGATATGGGTCCGTCCATGATTGATTTGCCTTCCCGGCTGTTGCTCAACCTTGAGCCTTGGCGCAATGCCGCTCATTGGCGCATCGCCTTCTCTGGTGGTCTCGATTCCACCGTCCTGCTGCATCTGCTTGCCTCTCTGGCAAAATCTGAATCCCTCCCTGCGCTAAGCGCTGTTCATATCCATCACGGCCTACAGGCTGCGGCTGATGCGTGGCCACAACACTGCCAGTCTGTCTGCGATGCGCTGGGGGTGCAGTTGCTGATTGAACGCGTGACGGTGCAAGCGGGCGCAAGCTTGGAGCGCGTGGCCCGGGATGCGCGGTACGCCGTGTTCGGTTCACTGACGCAAGCCAATGACGTGTTGCTTACTGGCCAGCATCGCGATGATCAGGCGGAAACGCTGCTGTTCCGGTTATTACGTGGCGCCGGTGTGCGCGGATTGTCCGGGATGCCGACGCGGCGGCCAGTGGGGCAGGGCACGCTGGTTCGTCCGTTGCTGGAAATCTCCCGGGCCGAACTGGAAGCGTATGCGCAGGCTCATCAATTGCGCTGGATTGAAGACCCATCGAATGAGGATCGGCAATTCTCGCGCAACTATCTGCGCCATCAGGTCATGCCGCTGCTGACCGGGCGCTGGCCGCAAGCGCAGGCGAGCATGGCCCGCAGCGCTGCGCATCTGCGAGAGGCGCAGGGGCTGCTCGACGAACTGGCGCAGATCGATCTGGCGCCAGCCGCGACTGCTCATGATTTTGCATGGCTGGGTTTGCCGTCGCTGGAACTGGCACCCCTCGCCGCACTGTCCGCGGCCCGCCAACGAAACGCGATCAGCCATTGGCTCGAGCCCTCCACACAACTGCCCGATAGTGACCATTGGTCGGGATGGACGGATCTGTGCGCGGCCGCTCACGATGCTTCACCCGTCTGGCGGCTGGCTGAGGGCGAGCTGCACCGTAGCGCCGGTCGAGTGTGGTGGCTGAGCGGCAACTGGTTGCGCACGCCAGTGATCGGTGCCGACTGGCAAGCGCCGTCGTCAGCGCTACGCTTGGCCGATAATGGCCGTGTCATGTTCAGCGGGCAGGCGCCTTCCGGGCCTTTGCAGATTCGCTATCGTCAGGGCGGCGAAGTCATGCACCTGGCGGATCGCGGTCACCGCGATCTCAAGCGCCTGCTCAATGAGCGCGCGGTGCCGGGCTTCGTCCGTGGCAGATTGCCGCTGCTGTTTCGCGGTGATGAATTGCTCGCGGTGGCGAACCTGCCGGGACTTGATGGACCTGTGCAGGGCGGCTGGAAATTGCATTGGCTGCCAACAGACGAAGATCAAGGTTTGAGCTGAAAGGAGCATTCCGGTAGACTACGCTCCCTTCTTGATACAACTTCTGTGGATTCGCCTGAATTGCAGGAGTTGCCGATTACCAAGCAGTCTTTGCTGGGCGATTCCAAAAAATGTGTAGCGAGCAACGTACCGGTGTTTCACCTGCCGGTCTGTCCCAACGCGGCGGTTTTTTTGAAAGGTGCACTGTGATTAATGCAGGTGATCGGGGGCTTCGGCCTTCCTTCGCTTTCCCCGGCGGCTCGTACCGCTTTAACGCAGACTTCTAGGGTTTTTCATGACGCGCTACATATTCGTCACGGGCGGTGTTGTTTCTTCATTGGGGAAAGGCATTGCATCGGCTTCATTGGCAGCCATCCTGGAGGCGCGGGGACTTAAGGTCACCATGCTGAAGCTGGATCCGTACATCAACGTCGATCCGGGCACGATGAGCCCGTTCCAGCACGGTGAAGTGTTCGTCACCCACGACGGCGCCGAGACCGACCTGGACCTGGGCCACTACGAGCGGTTCATCCGCACGACCATGACCCAGAACAACAACTTCACCACCGGCCGTGTCTACGAACACGTGCTGCGCAAAGAGCGCCGTGGTGACTACCTGGGTGCGACCATCCAGGTGATCCCGCACATCACTGACGAAATCAAGCGCCGCATCATCAAAGGTGCCGGTGACGCTGACGTGGCGATGGTTGAAATCGGTGGCACCGTCGGTGACATCGAGTCGCAACCGTTCCTCGAAGCCATCCGTCAACTGCGTTTCGAAGTCGGCGCCAAGCGCGCGATGCTGATGCACCTGACGCTGGTGCCGTACATCGCCACCGCTGGCGAAACCAAGACCAAACCAACTCAGCACTCGGTAAAAGAGCTGCGTTCGATCGGTCTGCAGCCGGACGTGCTGGTGTGCCGTTCCGATCACCCGATCGACATCTCGTCGCGTCGCAAGATCGCCCAGTTCACCAACGTTGAAGAGCGTGCGGTAATTGCGCTGGAAGACGCCGACACCATCTACAAGATCCCGGGCATCCTGCACTCGCAGGGTCTGGACGATTTCGTCGTTGAGCGTTTCGGTCTGCAATGCGGTAGCGCTGATCTGTCCGAGTGGGAAGCGGTGGTTGATGCCAAGCTGAACCCGGAACACGAAGTGACCATCGCCATGGTCGGCAAGTACATGGAGCTGCTGGACGCCTACAAATCGCTGATCGAAGCGATGAGTCATGCCGGCATCAGCAACCGCACCAAGGTCAACCTGCGCTACATCGACTCCGAAGACATCGAAAACCAGGGCACTGCGCTGCTCGAAGGTGTCGACGCGATCCTCGTACCGGGCGGCTTCGGTCTGCGTGGCGTGGAAGGCAAGATCACTGCCGTTCAGTACGCTCGCGAAAACAAGGTTCCATACCTGGGTATCTGCCTCGGTATGCAAGTGGCGGTCATCGAGTTCGCCCGTAACGTGATGGGCTGGAAAGACGCCAACTCCACCGAGTTCGATCGCGCCAGCGGTCATCCGGTTGTCGGTCTGATCACCGAGTGGGAAGACGCGACCGGTGCCGTTGAAGTGCGTACCGAATCGTCTGATCTGGGCGGCACCATGCGTCTCGGCGCTCAGGACTGCCTGCTCGAAGCCGGCTCCAAGGTGCACGACTGCTACGGCAAGGATGTGATCGTCGAGCGTCACCGTCACCGTTACGAAGTGAACAACAACCTGCTGCCACAACTGATCGAAGCCGGCCTGAAAATCTCCGGTCGCTCCGCTGACGCGGCGCTGGTTGAAGTGGTTGAAGCGGCCGATCACCCTTGGTTCGTCGCTTGCCAGTTCCACCCTGAGTTCACCTCGACACCACGCGATGGCCATCCGCTGTTCAGCGGTTTTGTCAAAGCAGCGTTGGCTCAACACCAGAAGAAGGCTTAATCCCGATGGCACAGAAGATCATCCGCGTCGGCGACATCGAAATTGCCAACGACAAACCCATGGTGCTGTTCGGCGGCATGAACGTGCTGGAAAGCCGTGACATGGCCATGCAGGTTTGCGAAGAGTACGTGAAAGTCACCGAGAAACTCGGTATCCCTTACGTGTTCAAGGCCAGTTTCGACAAGGCCAACCGTTCTTCTGTGACCTCCTATCGCGGTCCTGGCCTGGAAGAGGGCATGCGCATCTTCCAGGACATCAAACAAGCCTTTGGCGTACCGATCATCACCGACGTCCACGAGCCTGAACAGGCCGCGGTCGTCGCTGAGGTCTGCGACATCATCCAGCTACCGGCCTTCCTGTCGCGCCAGACCGATCTGGTCGTCGCGATGGCCAAGACCAATGCTGTGATCAACATCAAGAAAGCCCAGTTCCTCGCGCCTCAGGAAATGAAACACATCCTGAACAAGTGCGTGGAAGCGGGTAACGATCAATTGATCCTCTGCGAGCGTGGTTCGAGCTTCGGCTACAACAACCTCGTGGTCGACATGCTCGGCTTCGGCATCATGAAGCAGTTCGAGTACCCGGTATTCTTCGACGTGACCCACGCGCTGCAAATGCCGGGTGGTCGTGCCGACTCCGCAGGCGGTCGCCGTGCACAGGTTCTGGATCTGGCCAAGGCGGGCATGAGCCAGTCGCTGGCGGGTCTGTTCCTCGAAGCGCATCCGGATCCGGACAACGCCAAATGCGACGGCCCTTGCGCCTTGCGTCTGGACAAACTGGAGCCATTCCTGGCCCAGCTCAAAGCTTTGGACGAACTGGTGAAGAGTTTTCCGACGGTAGAAACCGCGTAAGCCTCAATTCTCCGGTAAAGTACCGCACGATTTGTCGCTCATGCCCTCGGGCATGAGCGTTATCGTCTGCAAGTCTGCCCGCTGCACACCCCTTGCCGACGGTAAAAAGATTTCCTCTAGCTGCGTCGTTTTCGTCAACTTTGGAGTGTTTACAACAATGGCAAAAATCGTCGACATCAAAGGTCGTGAAGTTCTCGACTCCCGTGGCAATCCCACCGTGGAAGCGGACGTGCTTCTCGACAACGGCATCATCGGCAGCGCTTGCGCGCCGTCCGGTGCATCCACTGGCTCGCGTGAAGCGCTCGAGCTGCGTGATGGCGACAAGAGCCGTTACCTGGGCAAGGGCGTGCTCAAAGCGGTAGCCAACATCAACGGTCCGATCCGCGATCTGCTGCTGGGCACCGACCCAAGCGACCAGAAAGCCCTGGATCACGCGATGATCAAGCTCGACGGTACCGAAAACAAGGCAACTCTGGGCGCCAACGCCATCCTCGCTGTGTCTCTGGCTGCGGCCAAGGCTGCTGCGCAGGACCAGGACCTGCCGCTGTACGCACACATCGCCAACCTCAACGGCACCCCGGGTGTTTACTCGATGCCGGTACCGATGATGAACATCATCAACGGTGGCGAGCACGCCGATAACAACGTCGACATCCAGGAATTCATGGTGCAGCCGGTTGGCGCCAAGTCGTTCTCGGAAGGTCTGCGCATGGGCACCGAGATTTTCCATCACTTGAAAGCTGTGCTGAAGGCTCGTGGCCTGAGCACTGCCGTTGGCGACGAAGGCGGTTTCGCACCGAACCTGGCGTCCAACGAAGACGCGCTGAAAGTAATCTCCGAAGCTGTGGCCAATGCCGGTTACAAACTGGGCACCGACGTGACTCTGGCCCTGGACTGCGCGGCCAGCGAATTCTACGAAGACGGCAAGTACAACCTGTCCGGCGAAGGCCAAGTGTTCACCGCTGAAGGTTTCGCTGACTACCTGAAAGGCCTGACTGAACGTTACCCGATCATCTCGATCGAAGACGGTCTGGACGAGTCTGACTGGGCTGGCTGGAAAATCCTCACCGACAAGATCGGCGAGAAGGTTCAATTGGTGGGCGACGACCTGTTCGTGACCAACACCAAGATCCTGAAAGAGGGCATCGATAAAAACATCGCCAACTCGATCCTGATCAAGTTCAACCAGATCGGCACCCTGACCGAAACCCTTGAAGCCATCCAGATGGCCAAGGCAGCCGGCTACACCGCAGTGATCTCGCACCGTTCCGGCGAAACCGAAGATTCGACCATTGCCGACCTGGCTGTGGGTACTTCGGCTGGCCAGATCAAGACCGGTTCGCTGTGCCGTTCCGACCGCGTTTCCAAGTACAACCAACTGCTGCGTATCGAAGAGCAGTTGAATGGCAAGGCCAAGTACAACGGTCGCAGCGAGTTTCGCGGCTAAGTACAAATCGATGGAAGGACACCGGATTGTGTCGAAAAAGTCGTGACAGCGATGGATTTGCCACTAATCTGATGCCTTAACAGCACAAGCCTGGGTCTTCCAGGCTTCGTGCTATCAGATGCTTCAAAGTTTTGGCGTGGCTGTCTTTTTTCACTGGATACCTGATATTCGATGCGCAGTCCTTACTGGTTGTTTCTCGTTTTGCTCTTGCTACTGGCCGGTCTGCAATATCGCCTGTGGGTGGGCAATGGCAGTCTGGCGCAAGTTGCCGAGCTGAATCAGCAGATTGCTGATCAACATGCCGAGAACGAAGGTTTGCTGGAGCGTAATCGCGTGATGGACGCTGAAGTCAGTGAGTTGAAAAAGGGCATGGAGACCGTTGAAGAGCGGGCTCGTCACGAACTGGGCATGGTCAAGGACGGCGAAACCCTTTACCAGTTGGCCCAATGATCAATTCCCTGCCGGCCTTCTGGGCCGTGATTCCTGCCGCGGGCGTCGGTGCCCGAATGGCCGCGGACCGTCCCAAGCAATATCTGCAATTGGGCGGGCGCACAATTCTCGAACACAGCCTCGGCTGTTTCCTCGATCACCCAAGCCTTAAAGGACTGGTGGTCAGTCTTGCGGTTGATGATCCTTACTGGCCGAACCTGGCGTGCGTCAGCGATCCGCGCATTCAGCGGGTTGAAGGCGGGGCCGAGCGTTCTGGTTCGGTGCTCAATGCCTTGCTGCACTTGCATGCGCAGGGTGCCGATGATGAAGATTGGGTGCTGGTGCACGATGCGGCACGACCGAATCTGAGTCGCGAAGATCTCGACAAGTTACTCGATGAACTGGCGGATGATCCGGTCGGCGGTTTGCTCGCCGTCCCTGCGCGCGACACGTTGAAGCGCGTCGACAAGCACGGTCGGGTGCTGGAAACCGTCGATCGCAGCGTGATCTGGCAGGCGTATACGCCGCAGATGTTTCGCCTCGGCGCGTTGCATCGGGCGTTGGCGGACAGTCTGGTGGCGGATGCGCTGATTACTGATGAAGCTTCGGCGATGGAGTGGGCCGGTCTCAAGCCGCGACTGATTGAAGGGCGGGCGGATAACCTCAAGGTGACCCGGCCTGAAGATCTCGAATGGTTGCGTCAGCGTTGGGCTAACCGCCGCTAAAAGATCAAAAGATCGCAGCCTTCGGCAGCTCCTACATGGGTTCGCATGCCTTTGTAGGAGCTGCCGAAGGCTGCGATCTTTTGCTTTTCAACCTCGATATTCCGGCCGCTCAGCCAATCCCTCCTTCAAAAAATCCACCAACTTGCGCACCTTCGGCGACAAATGCCGCTGCTGCGGATACAGCGCCCACACCGCCGTGTTCGGTGGCTGGTGCGCCTCCAGCAAGGAAATCAACGCGCCACTGTGCAGATGCTCCAGCACGTAATAGTCCGGCAACTGACACAGCCCAACCCCCTGCAACGCCGCATCCAGCACTGCTTGCCCACTGTTGCAGCGCCAGTTGCCCTGCACCCGTTGGGAAAACTCCCGGCCGTTTTGCTCAAGCTGCCAGATGTCCGAGCTGCCGATCAGGCAATTATGTCGGCTCAATTCCGACAGGCTGTGTGGGCGGCCGTACCGCTCAACGTAGGACGGTGAAGCGCAGAGAAACATTCGCCGTGGCGCCAGGCGTGTCGCGACCAGCCGCGAGTCCTGCAAGCGACCGAGACGAATCGCCAAGTCCAATCCTTCATGCACCAGGTCGAGTTGGCGATTGCTCAGTTCGATATCGATGCGCAGCTGCGGATAAAGCCCCATGAACCGCGTTACCAGCGGCACGATAAAGCGTTCGCCGTAAGCCACGGCACAGGTCATGCGCAGCATGCCTTTCGGCTCACTGGTCAGGTCGCCCACCGCACGCAGGGCTTCTTCGCGACCATCCTGCAAGCGTTGGCAATGTTGCAGAAAGGTCTGCCCGGCCTCGGTCAGTGTCACGCGCCGGGTACTGCGATAGAGCAGGCGCGTCTGCAAACGCTCTTCGAGTCGGACGATTTGGCGACTGATGTGCGAGGACGAAACCCCAAGACGTTCGGCAGCGGCGGTGAACTGGCTGCATTCGGCGACGGCGACGAACTCGTCGATGCCTTCCCAGCGGTTTTCGGACATGGGGATTATCCCTGTATGGCAATAATGTTTTGCTTTTGTCCGGATTATTCATCGTAAAGCCATGTATTACACTTCTTGTCTGGTTTTTTATTCATTGGATTCACTGGAGAGTCAGCATGATCAAGTCGCGCGCCGCCGTTGCCTTCGAGGCCAAGAAGCCGCTGGAAATCGTAGAAGTCGATGTCGCCATGCCCAAGGCCGGCGAAGTGTTGCTGCGCGTGGTGGCTTCCGGGGTTTGCCACACTGACGCCTACACCCTGTCCGGTGCTGATCCGGAAGGCATCTTTCCGTCGATCCTTGGCCACGAAGGTGGCGCGATCGTTGAAGCCATCGGCGAGGGCGTAACCTCGGTTGCGGTGGGCGATCACGTGATTCCGCTGTACACCCCGGAATGCGGCCAGTGCAAATTCTGTAAGTCGGGCAAGACCAACCTGTGTCAGGCAATTCGCGCGACTCAGGGTAAAGGTTTGATGCCGGACGGCACTTCGCGCTTTTCCTACAAGGGCGAAACGATTTTCCACTACATGGGCACTTCGACGTTCTCGGAATACACCGTGTTGCCGGAAATATCCGTGGCCAAGATCTCCAAGGACGCGCCACTGGAAAAGGTTTGCCTGCTGGGCTGCGGCGTCACCACCGGTATCGGCGCAGTGCTCAACACCGCCAAGGTCAAACCGGGTGACACCGTGGCCATCTTCGGTCTCGGCGGCATCGGTCTGTCAGCGGTGATCGGCGCGGTGAAAGCCAAGGCTGCGCGCATCATTGCCATCGACATCAATCCGGCCAAGTTCGAAATCGCCAAGCAACTCGGTGCAACCGACTGCGTAAACCCGAAAGACTTCGATCGTCCGATCCAGGAAGTGATCGTCGACATGACCGATGGCGGCGTCGACTTCTCCTTCGAATGCATCGGCAACGTGCAACTGATGCGCGCCGCCCTTGAGTGCTGCCACAAAGGTTGGGGTGAGTCGGTGATCATCGGTGTGGCCGGTGCCGGCCAGGAAATCGCGACCCGTCCGTTCCAGTTGGTGACCGGTCGCGTCTGGCGCGGTTCGGCGTTCGGCGGCGTGCGCGGTCGTACCGAGTTGCCAAGCTACGTCGACATGGCCCAGAGCGGCGAGATCCCGCTGGATACGTTCATCACCCACACCATGGGCCTGGAAGACATCAACAAAGCGTTCGATCTGATGCACGAAGGCAAGAGCATTCGTACCGTCATTCATTTCTGATCAATCGTGGCGACATGGCTACAAGTCTTGAAGGCTTGTGGTCGTGATCACGTAGGAGTCTTCATATGAATCTGGAAAACATCTCCTGTCAGAAGAGTTTCGGCGGTTGGCACAAGCGCTATCGCCATCGCTCTGACGTGCTCGGTTGCGACATGGTGTTCGCCGTCTACCTGCCACCGCAGGCTGAGCAGGGCGGCAAGCTGCCAGTGCTGTATTGGTTGTCAGGCCTGACCTGCACCGATGAGAACTTCATGCAGAAGGCCGGCGCGATGCGCATGGCTGCCGAACTGGGTTTGATCATTGTTGCGCCGGACACCAGCCCGCGCGGCCCCGATGTCCCGGGTGATCCGGACAACGCTTGGGATTTCGGCCTTGGCGCCGGGTTCTATCTGAATGCCACCCAGGAACCTTGGTCGCGCCACTATCGGATGCATGACTATGTCGTGCAGGAATTGCCTTCACTGGTTGAAGCGCATTTCCCCGCTTCGGACAAACGCAGCATCAGCGGCCACTCCATGGGCGGTCACGGTGCGTTGGTCTGCGCATTGCGAAACCCGGGTCGCTATCAATCGGTGTCGGCGTTCTCGCCGATCAACAACCCGATGGATTGCCCATGGGGGCAAAAGGCGTTCTCCCGTTACCTGGGCGAAGATCGTTCGAAGTGGAAAGAGTGGGATGCCTGTGCGCTGATCGCCGAGGCCCACGAAAAACTGCCGCTGCTGGTCGATCAGGGTGATCGCGACGACTTCCTCGCCACTCAGCTCAAACCCGAAGCCTTGCAACAAGCAGCAAAACAAGCGGGCCATCCGCTGACATTGCGTCTGCAACCGGGCTACGACCACAGCTATTTCTTCATCTCAAGCTTTATAGACGACCACTTGCAGCATCACGCACGCGCCCTGCGCGGTTAATGCAGGTAGAATCACGCCCTGACAAAAATCGGGGCGTTTTTTTTATGCGTATTGGCCACGGCTATGATGTGCACCGTTTCGCTGAAGGCGATTTCATTACTCTGGGCGGCGTGCGTATCGCACACAGCTTCGGGCTGCTCGCTCATTCCGACGGTGACGTTTTGCTGCACGCCTTGAGCGATGCCTTGCTCGGCGCTGCGGCGCTGGGTGATATCGGCAAACACTTCCCGGACACCGACCCGCAATTCAAGGGCGCCGACAGCCGTGCGCTGCTGCGTCATGTGGTCGCGCTGATCCATGCCAAGGGCTGGAAAGTCGGCAACGTCGACAACACCATCGTTGCCCAGGCGCCGAAAATGGCCCCGCATATCGAATCGATGCGCGCGCTGATCGCGGCGGATCTTCAAGTTGAGTTGGATCAAGTGAACGTGAAAGCTACCACCACCGAAAAGCTTGGCTTTGTCGGTCGCGAAGAAGGCATCGCCGTGCACTCCGTTGCCTTGTTGCTGCGCGCATGAATGAACTGCAATTGCTCGGCCCGCGTGCCTATGGCGAAGCTCTCGGCAGCGCGATACTAAAAGCCATCGCCGAAGATTTTCAGGTCGATGAAGTGCTCGACATCCCGTTCAGCGGCGACGGCGAGCACTTGTGGATCTGGGTCGAAAAACGCGGCCTCAACACTGAAGAAGCCGCACGGCGTATTGCCAAGGCTGCCGGCGTGCCGTTGCGCACCGTCAGCTATGCCGGGCTGAAGGATCGTCAGGCGCTGACCCGTCAGTGGTTCAGCGTGCAACTGCCGGGCAAGGCCGATCCGGATCTGTCAGCGGCGGAAAACGACACGCTGAAGATCCTCAAGACCACCCGGCACAAGCGCAAGCTGCAACGCGGTGCGCATTCGGCCAACGGTTTCACCTTGCGCCTGACTCAGTTCACTGGCGACAAAGACGCGATTGAACAGCGTCTGCAACTGATCGCCAAACAGGGCATTCCCAATTATTTCGGCGCCCAGCGTTTCGGCCATGACGGCGGCAACGTCGTTGATGCGCGTGCGTGGGCGGCGCGCAAGGCTTTGCCGGAGCAGCGCAATGTGCGCTCGCGCCTGCTCTCGACCGCGCGCAGTTTTCTGTTCAACAAAGTGCTGGCGGCGCGTGTTGCCGATGGTACTTGGCAAAAAGCTCAGGTCGGCGATCTGCTGGCGTTCACCGACAGCCGCAGTTTTTTCCCGGCCGGAGAAGCTGAATGCAGCGACCCGCGTCTGGCGATTCTCGATCTGCATCCGACCGGTCCACAGTGGGGCGAAGGTGACTCGCCGACCGCAGGCGTTGTCCATGAACTGGAGCAGGGGATCGCCGCCGATGAAGCAGAGCTGCGCGATTGGTTGGTTCATGCCGGCATGAGCCACGAACGTCGCATCCTGCGGCTGCCCATTGGCGGGTTGACGTGGCATTATCCCCAGCCTGACATTCTGCAACTGGAATTCGTCCTCCCGGCCGGATGCTTCGCCACCGTATTGGTGCGCGAACTCGTTGATCTGGTGCCGGTGGGGCAGACGGACAGCCCATGCGTATTCTGATTTCTAACGACGATGGGGTAACCGCACCCGGTCTTGCCGCGCTCTATGCTGCGCTGGCGGATTACACCGAGTGCGTGGTTATCGCCCCGGAGCAGGACAAAAGCGGCGCCAGCAGTTCGCTGACGCTCGACCGTCCGCTGCACCCGCAATACCTTGCCAACGGCTTTATCAGCCTCAACGGCACACCGACCGACTGCGTGCACCTGGGCCTGAACGGCCTGCTGGAACGTGAGGCGGACATGGTGGTTTCCGGCATCAACCTCGGCGCCAACCTTGGCGATGACGTGCTGTATTCCGGGACAGTGGCGGCCGCTCTTGAGGGACGTTTCCTCGAGCGTCCGTCGTTTGCTTTTTCGCTGGTCTCACGGCAGGTGGATAATCTGCCGACGGCGGCGTACTTTGCGCGCAAACTGGTTGAAGCCCATGCCGGGCTCGACCTGCCGCCGCGCACGGTGCTCAACGTGAACATTCCCAACCTGCCCATCGATCACATTCGTGGCATCCAGCTGACCCGACTCGGCCATCGCGCCCGCGCGGCGGCGCCGATGAAAGTGGTCGATCCGCGTGGCAAGGCCGGTTACTGGATTGCTGCCGCCGGCGATGCCGAGGATGGCGGCCCCGGCACCGACTTTCATGCGGTGATGCAAGGTTATGTCTCCATCACGCCGTTGCAGCTTGATCGCACCTTCAATGATGCCTTCAGAAGTCTCGATGGCTGGCTGGAGGGACTGCGCTGATGGCCCGTGAACACGAAGACAGGCTGCGCAGCGGCATCGGTATGACCTCGCAGCGTACCCGTGAACGTCTGATCCAGCGCCTGTACGAAGAGGGCGTGTCCAACGCCAAGGTGCTGGAAGTGATTCGGCGTACGCCGCGTCATCTGTTCGTCGATGAAGCGCTGGCACATCGCGCTTACGAGGACACGGCGCTGCCGATCGGCAATAACCAGACCATTTCCCAGCCTTATATGGTGGCGCGCATGAGCGAGCTGCTGTTGGAGGCGGGACCGCTGGATAAAGTGCTGGAGATCGGCACCGGTTCCGGTTACCAGACCGCGGTGTTGTCACAACTGGTGGAGCGAGTGTTCTCGGTCGAGCGGATCAAGGTGCTGCAGGACCGCGCCAAGGAACGCCTGGTCGAACTTAACCTGCGCAATGTGGTGTTCCGCTGGGGCGATGGCTGGGAAGGCTGGCCGGCGCTGGCGCCGTATAACGGCATTATCGTCACCGCCGTGGCCACCGATGTTCCGCAAGCCTTGCTCGACCAATTGGCTCCGGGCGGGCGCATGGTGATCCCGGTGGGCTCGGGAGAAGTGCAGCAATTGTTGCTGATCGTGCGTGAGGAAAACGGCTTTTCCCGGCATGTTCTGGGGGCTGTTCGTTTCGTGCCGTTGCTCAATGGGCCGCTGGCCTGAGCATTTGTTTACGCACGCTGAATTCCTTTCGTTCGCCTGTGTCTTACTCCGGCAGCGATGGTTTAAACGCAGCAGATTGTCAGCTTGCAAACGTGTGCGCGAAGCGATTTCGCTTCATTAAAGGTAAAGCCGATCCGGCCCGTTATACTTGCGACACCTCATGCCGACATCCGGCATTTCACATTTTTCAGCCACCACAAAGGGAGCGGCGGGTGAGTCTCACAGTCATTGCGCAGCGTATGGGTAACACGAGCTTTCAGCGCCTGGTGACTGGCCTTGTCTTGAGCACCTTGCTGGTCGGTTGCTCCAGCACCAAATCGAGCAATGTGCGGGTGGTCGATCGCAATAATGCGGTGGCCCAGCGTCCTACCGTGACGACCGGACAGTATGTAGTCCGTCCCGGCGATACGATGTTTTCGATCGCGTTTCGCTACGGCTGGGACTACAAAGCCCTCGCGGCCCGGAACAATATTCCTACGCCGTACACGATCCATCCGGGTCAGACGATTCGCTTCGATGGCCGCACCGGTTCAACGCCGACGGCGGTGGTCGGCAACAGCAGTTCTTCGCCTTCTTCTTCGAGTAAAACCACGGTAATCCGGCGCCAGGCAAATGGCACGACGACCACCACAACCACCGGTTCTACTGGCGGTTCTGCGGGTGTTGCACCGTCCGTCGCCAACAAGCAAGCGCCCGCACCACTGCCTCCGGCAGGCCCGGCCCCGACCGGCTGGGGATGGCCATCTAATGGCATTCTGATTGGAAAATTCTCTTCAAACGGTAGTTTGAATAAAGGAATTGATATCGCCGGAGATTTGGGACAGCCTGTTTTAGCTGCGTCTGATGGGACGGTGGTATACGCCGGGAGTGGCTTAAGGGGCTACGGCGAATTAGTCATCATCAAACACAGCGAAACCTACGTCAGTGCCTACGGACATAACCGCAGGCTGTTGGTTCGGGAGGGACAGCAGGTCAAGGTCGGACAGACAATTGCCGAAATGGGGTCAACGGGTACAGACCGGGTGAAACTGCATTTTGAGATTCGCCGCCAAGGTAAACCTGTGGATCCGCTGCAGTTCCTGCCAAGACGTTGATTTGTAAGCCAGCCTGTTCCGTCACGTAGAGGGGACAGGCTCCAGCGCTGCCAAGGATAAAGGCGTCGCTTGAGCTTGGGGTCGAACTCACCAAAGGACTATAACAATGGCTCTCAGTAAAGAAGTGCCGGAGTTTGACATCGACGATGAGGTTCTCCTTATGGAGACCGGCATCGATTCGGATTCGATGTCGAATGATGAAGGGGCTGCTCCACCTTCCGTTCGTTCCAAATCCAAACACTCCGCTTCACTTAAACAACATAAGTACATCGACTACACGCGTGCACTTGATGCCACGCAGTTGTATCTCAACGAAATCGGCTTTTCCCCATTGCTCTCCCCGGAGGAAGAAGTTCATTTTGCGCGCTTGTCGCAAAGTGGCGATCCGGCCGGGCGCAAGCGCATGATTGAAAGTAACCTGCGGCTGGTGGTCAAAATCGCCCGGCGTTACGTCAATCGGGGGCTGTCGCTGCTGGATCTGATCGAAGAGGGCAACCTCGGGCTGATCCGGGCGGTGGAAAAGTTCGATCCCGAGCGCGGCTTCCGCTTCTCGACCTATGCAACCTGGTGGATTCGTCAGACCATCGAGCGCGCGATCATGAATCAGACCCGGACCATCCGGTTGCCGATCCATGTGGTCAAGGAGCTCAACGTGTACCTGCGGGCTGCACGGGAGCTGACGCAAAAGCTCGACCACGAACCTTCACCCGAAGAAATCGCCAACCTGCTGGAAAAACCGGTGGGCGAGGTCAAGCGCATGCTGGGCCTGAACGAGCGGGTTTCTTCGGTCGACGTCTCGCTGGGTCCGGATTCGGATAAAACCCTGCTGGACACCCTCACCGATGATCGTCCGACCGATCCGTGCGAACTGCTGCAGGATGACGACCTGTCGCAAAGCATCGATCAATGGCTGTCGGAGCTGACCGACAAGCAGCGCGAGGTGGTTGTACGCCGCTTCGGCTTGCGCGGTCACGAGAGCAGCACGCTGGAAGACGTAGGCCTGGAGATCGGTCTGACCCGGGAACGGGTGCGGCAGATTCAGGTAGAAGGCCTCAAGCGCCTTCGTGAAATTCTTGAGAAGAATGGCCTGTCGAGCGAGTCGCTGTTCCAGTAAGCGCCTCTCACGTCCGCCCGCAGAAAGCCCCGACTGGTTCGGGGCTTTTTGTTGGCCTGGATTTGGTGGCTGTCCCTTACAACGCTGTTGATTGCCGGACGTACGGTTGGCAATTCCATCGTTTGTAGTCTCGCGGTGTAAGCCTTGGCTTACTCTTTCGTAGGTGTTCACTATTTTTACAAGACGGCAGACGTCGATTATCCTCGGCGTGATTATTTAACTTATTGATTTATATATTTATTTCTTAATGTGAAGTGCTTATTACAGCGCTTTTGCGGTCTCAGGGGCGATTGCTCTCACCGGGGAATTCTCTAGTATCTGGGTTGTGTCGACGGACAGACACGCCCTTCAAGGAAGAGGGGAATGGACATCGCAGGACGCGATTCATCAGGACGATGAAAAGGAATACAGGGAATAGGGAAAAAATGTGGGCGGGTCATACCGCCCCTTTTTTTTGCCCGCAAAAAAGTAAACGCAGGACAGCAAAAAGGCCCGCGAGGGGCCTTTTCATTCGAGCGCGCGACAGATCAGCGTTCGAGGTCTTTGATCTTGCCTTTGACACCATCCCACTCTTCGGCATCCGGCAGCGATTCTTTCTTCTCGGTGATGTTCGGCCAGATTTCAGCCAGCTCAACGTTGAGTTGAATGAATTCCTGCATCTCTTCCGGAACTTCGTCCTCGGAGAAGATGGCTACAGCCGGGCATTCCGGTTCGCACAGGGCGCAGTCGATGCACTCATCCGGGTGAATCACCAGGAAGTTCGGGCCTTCGTAAAAGCAGTCCACCGGACAGACTTCTACGCAGTCGGTGTACTTGCACTTGATGCAGTTGTCGGTGACGACGAAGGTCATTTCTAATTTTCTCCTCAGGCGGCGGCAGCGTTGCCCCTTCACGGTTGGGGTCGCCAGGTTCGGGAGCGATACCTGCTGGCCAGGCTATTAGCCAGCAGCATCCCAAACCGCGCGAGATTCTAACAGCTTGAAGCCGTTTGCGTTATATCCGCTTCTTCAGTGCTTATATCCGGTTCTTCAATGCATAGAGCATTTCGAGCGCACGACGCGGGGTCAGGTCATCCAGATCCAGTTTAGCCAGCTCATCGAGTACCGGATGCGGCAGGCTGGCGAACATGTCGCTTTGCTGTGGCGTCGCCGGTTTGCCCTTGGCCGCAGGTTTCGGCGCTTCATGCGGCAACGCGGTTTCTTCCAGTCGGCTCAAGTGCTCGCGGGCACGCACGATCACTTCACTCGGCACGCCGGCCAACTGCGCCACTGCCAAGCCATAACTCTGGCTGGCAGGGCCGGGCAGCACGTGGTGCAGGAACACGATGCGTTCGTTGTGCTCGGTGGCGTTGAGGTGGACGTTGGCCACCAATGGCTCGGCTTCCGGCAACACGGTCAGTTCAAAGTAGTGTGTAGCGAACAGTGTGTAGGCGCGCAAATGAGCCAGGCGCTCCGCCGCAGCCCACGCCAGCGACAGACCGTCGAAGGTGCTGGTGCCGCGACCGACTTCGTCCATCAGCACCAGGCTGCGCTCGGTGGCGTTGTGCAGGATGTTGGCGGTCTCGCTCATTTCAACCATGAAGGTCGAACGGCCGCCCGCGAGGTCATCGCTGGAACCGATGCGGGTGAAAATGCGATCGACCAGCGACAGTTCGCAACTGGCGGCCGGCACGAAGCTGCCGATATGCGCCAGCAGCACGATCAGTGCGGTTTGGCGCATGTAGGTGGATTTACCGCCCATGTTCGGGCCGGTGATCACCAGCATGCGCGTGTTGTCATCCAGACTGAGGTCGTTGGCCACGAACGGCGTGGTCAGCACCTGCTCGACCACCGGGTGACGACCCTGGGAGATGCGCATGCACGGCTCGCTGACGAAACGTGGGCAGTTCAGGTCGAGGTTCAGCGCGCGCTCGGCGAGGTTGCTCAACACGTCGAGTTCGGCCAGTGCGCCAGCGGTGTCCTGCAACGGTGGCAATTGGCTGATCAGGTCTTCCAGCAGCGCTTCGTAAAGCATCTTCTCGCGTGCGAGGGCGCGGCTCTTGGCCGACAGCGCCTTGTCTTCGAATTCTTTCAGTTCCGGCGTAATAAAGCGTTCGGCGCCTTTCAGCGTCTGCCGACGAATGTAATCCGCTGGCGCCGATTCGGCCTGCTTGCTCGGCAGTTCGATGAAGTAGCCGTGAATGCGGTTATAGCCAACTTTCAGGTGGCTCAGGCCGGTGCGGGCTTTCTCGCGGGCTTCCAGATCGATGAGGAACTGACCGGCGTTTTCGCTCAGCGACTGCAGTTCATCGAGTTCGCTGTCGTAACCGGTTTTCAGCACGCCGCCGTCACGGATGACCGCAGGCGGGTTGTCGATAATGGCTTTTTCCAGCAGCGCCGCCAGTTCCGGGTAAGTGCTGGTGGTGGTCGCCAGACCTTGCAGGTGCGGCGCTTCCAGGTCGGTCATGGCCACTTGCAGTTCAGGCAGTGCGCCAAGGGCGTCGCGCAGCCGTGCGAGATCACGAGGACGCGCGTTGCGCAGGCCGATCCGCGCGAGAATCCGCTCGATGTCGCCGATTTCCTTGAGCTGCGGTTGCAGTTTTTCGAAACGGTAGCGATCGAGCAGGCAAGTGATCGAAGTCTGGCGCGCCAGCAGCACGGTCAGATCGCGCAGCGGACGATTCAACCAACGAGTCAGCAAACGGCTGCCCATGGCGGTCTGGCAGCGATCGACCACCGATTGCAGGGTGTTGTCGCGGCCACCGGCCAGGTTGGTGTCGAGTTCAAGATTGCGGCGGCTCGCACCGTCCAGCACCACGGTGTCATCGAGACGTTCGTGGCGCAGGCTGCGCAGGTGGGGCAGGGCGGTGCGCTGGGTTTCCTTGGCATACGCCAACAGGCAACCGGCAGCGCCGATGGCCAGGGTCAGGTTCTCGCAACCAAAGCCCTTCAGGTCTTGGGTGGAGAATTGCTGGCAAAGGCTTTTCAGCGCCGAGTCGCGCTCGAAATCCCACGGTGCACGCCGACTGACGCCACGGCGTTTTTCCGCTGGCAGGTCCCTTGGCCAGTCGTCCGGGATCAGCAATTCCACCGGGTTGATCCGCTCCAGTTCCGCCAGCAGATTTTCCCAGCCTTTGATTTCCGACACGCTGAAGCTGCCGCTGGTGATGTCCAGCACGGCCAGACCGAACAGACGCTCATCACCCAACAGCGCAGCGATCAGGTTGTCGCGGCGCTCGTCGAGCAGCGCCTCATCACTGACCGTACCCGGCGTGAGGATTCGTACGACCTGACGTTCAACCGGGCCTTTGCTGGTCGCTGGATCGCCGACCTGCTCGCAGATCACCACCGATTCGCCGAGCTTGACCAGTTTCGCCAGATAGCCTTCCGCCGCGTGATAAGGAATCCCGCACATCGGAATCGCCTGTCCCGCCGACTGCCCGCGCGCGGTCAGGGTGATGTCGAGCAACTTGGCAGCCTTCTTTGCGTCTTCGTAGAAGATCTCGTAGAAGTCGCCCATGCGGTAGAACATCAGCTGATCCGGGTGCTGATTCTTCAGGCGCCAGTACTGCTGCATCATCGGAGTGTGGGAGGACAGGTCGGAGACGGCTTTATTCATCGGATTGTCAGGCAACTCGTTAAAAGATGTAGGGCAAAAGCGGGGGCATCGGCCAGGCTTTCGCGCGATGGGCGCAAGGTTACCATGGGCAGTCTGCCGGACGCAGGCATCGCAGCCGGGTAACGGTTTTCTTCGCCGAAAGGTGTAGTTATGCACGATTTATGCAAATCAGCATTTGTCTTCATTAAAAACTTCAAGCACTATGCGCGTTATGCAAAAACGCAACGTAGCCTCCGTCTTAAGAGCACTGCTCGACCAGCACGGGATCTCCCCCACGGAGCTCCACCGTCGCACCGGCGTGCCTCAATCCACTCTCTCGCGGATTCTCAGCGGGAAGATCGTCGATCCCTCGGATAAACATATCTCGAAGATCGCCGAGTACTTCGCCGTGAGCACCGATCAGTTGCGCGGGCGCGCGGATGTCGCGCCGTCGGCCGGTGCCGCGCGTGATGATGTACACGCGGAACTCAAGGACATAATGCTGTGGGACGACGATACGCCGGTCGATGATGACGAAGTATCGGTGCCGTTCCTTCGCGAGGTTGAATTGGCTGCTGGATCAGGAAGATTCGTCATCGAAGAGAGCGAGCGCTCTAGCCTGCGCTTCGGCAAGCGCAGCCTGCGCCATAACGGTGTGCAGTTCGACCAGGCCAAATGTGTGACGGTACGCGGCAACAGCATGTTGCCGGTCTTGCGTGATGGTGCCACCGTCGGCGTCAATGCGGGCAAGTGCGGCATCGGCGACATCATCGATGGCGACCTGTACGCGATCAATCACAACGGCCAATTGCGCGTGAAGCAGCTTTATCGCTTGCCTACCGGCATTCGTCTGCGCAGCTTCAATCGCGATGAGCATCCAGACGAGGACTACAGCTTCCAGGAAATCCAGGAAGAGCAGATCGTCATCCTCGGTCACGTCTTCTGGTGGGGCATGTACGCCCGCTAGCCAGACATCTTCCAGATAAACCCGCCTTCGTTGGCGGGTTTTTTTTCGCCTGGATAAAACCACCAAACCCTTTCGCTGCGGGGCTTTCATGCGTTTGCGCATTTCTAATGCATAAATAAATGCATTTGCGCATTGACTGGATATGCATACATGCATATTCTTGCCACCAAGCCGCTCGACAAAGCGGCTGGCAAGAAAGCTCTTTAGTTCCACAAGAACAGGCAGCGATGAACCGGCCTCAACGGTTCAGAGGGTTGGCAACTGACCCGGGTGTGCAGCGTAAAGCACCAGAAGCAGTTATCCGGCGGGCAGGGGCCGCGGTCGGAAAAACAATTTGAATGGACTCGTACCGCGCCAGTAGCGCCGAAAAGTCAGCTTCCTTCTTGAACACAGGATTTGAAGGAAGGCGAAGGAGCGCATTACTGAAAAGCCCGGCTTCAGCGCCGGGCTTTTTGGAATGCCTGCCTGGCTTCGATCTGATCGAACCGCCAACCCCCAGGTGTTGTAAATCTAAAAAGGAGAAATGCATGAATCGATACGTTTTTATCGCACTGTTCAACCTGAAGGTTTATCAAATTCTGGATACCGATGAAGCGATGCCGGTGAACCCTCCAGATGGTGTGTGGGGAGAATGGGCGGATGCCACGGGTAACACGACAGTTCAGGTCGGATGGAATGCTTTCAGGGTCAGTGATCATTGGGAGTTTGTCGCGCCTACTTATGACCAGCTAGTGCGCGAAGGTCAGGTGATGGCGGCCATGCTGCTGGCAGACACGCAAAAATGGCTGCTGCTCAATCCATTTGATTACAAGGTGGATCTGGGCGTCGCAACGCCTGCCGAAGAAGCAGCGTTACTGGCTTTCAAGCAATACGTTGTCGCCGTGAGCGAATACAAAAATCAACCTGATTTCCCGTACACCATTACTTGGCCAGCGATCCCTTTCCCTTTCGTTTAAATCAGCTGTGCGGTTTTCCGGGCCGCATTACTGAAAAGCCCGGAGACTGCCGGGCTTTTTGGAATGCCTACCTCAAGAGATAACGATTGAACCCAACACACATCACTCATCAATCACCCCCGGGAGGCGTGACATGACAAGCGAGCAACAAGCGTTGGCGGACATGCCGATCTGGCTGGTCATCCTCCTTGCCGTCGTCGGCGGAGTTTCCGGCGAAATGTGGCGCGCCGACAAGGAAGGTGCCCGTGGCTGGTCACTGCTGCGACGCCTGGCCCTGCGCTCCGGCGCCTGCATGATCTGCGGCGTGTCGGCGATCATGCTGCTGTATGCCGCTGGACTTTCGATCTGGGCCGCCGGTGCGTTCGGTTGCCTGACAGCGATGGCCGGCGCCGACGTCGCCATCGGGTTGTACGAACGCTGGGCGGCCAAGCGCATTGGTGTCTGCGAAGTTCCGCCTCGCGACCAACCTTAACCTGAGTACTTCTCCGTGCCGCCATTTTGGCGGCAGGGTTTCGCGTGGACGATTGAAAAGGAGGTCATGTATGCCCACACCGATTCAGCAGCCGTCGCAACTGTTCACAGCTATCGCGACGACGCTGCGCAACACTGCCGGACTCAACCTCAACGTCGGCAATCACGATGATTTCGCTGCGCCGGGCGATCAGGCCTGGGTGTTGATCAACTTCGACCGCAATGGACCGGGAGTGCGTGCCGCTGACGGGCGAATTGCTCATGTCATGACGGTCTCCCTGCAAGTCATCCCGGCCCTTGCCGCCAGCGCATTTGCAGCGTGCGATCTGATCGCGGTGCTGAAAAACCTGATTACTGACAACCGCTGGAACCTGCCCGGCGATCAATGCGATCTGCCGATGAATATTGATGGCTTGCCGTCATTGCTCATCCGCGGCGATCAGCAATACAAAGCCTGGACCCTGACGTTCAACCAGACCCTCTACCTCGGCCCGACCTTGCTGGACGATCCACTGGGTACGCCGAAATTCGCTCGCACCTGGGAGGTCAGCAATATCGACGACCCGGACCAATACACCGCGCTGGAGGCCTGACCGATGTTCGACGCATTACTGCGCATGCAACTCGGCCCGATCATCGAGCGCCTGGCCGAAATGGAAGCGGAAATCGACGACCTGCACCGCCGTGCCGAGAGCTTCTGCCGCATCGGCATTTGCCAGACCGTCGACGCCGCGAGCAACACCTGTCAGGTCAGTCACGGCGGCTTGCTCACGCCAGCCATCAAGTTCTTCAATCCCAGCGCTGGCGCGCAGAGTGAATCGCGGATTCCGACGGTGGGCGAGCAGTGTCTGCTGTTCAACTACGGCAGCGGCGAAAGCGGTGCACAAAGCGTGGCGTTGTTCGGTTTGAACAGTGACCGTTTTCCGCCAGCCTCTACGATCCCGACGCTGACCCGTCGCGTGCATCAGGACGGTAGCGAAAGCGGCTACGACGATGCTTCACACACCCTGCACTGGCAAAACGGCCCGGCAGCTTTCAACGGTTCTCGTGAATCGCTGGAGCTGAGCATCGGCCCGGCACGACTGGCAATGACACCGCAACTGATCACCCTGCAACTGGGTGCAGTCGGCCTGACCATTGACGCTTCGGGCGTGCACTTCAGCGGCCCATTGGTCGATCACCAGGGCCGTGTCATCAGCCCCTGAATCAAGAGCCTTCCATGATCGGAATCGATAGAGACAGCGGGGCCACGGTCGACGACTGGCTGCAATTTGTGCAGCGCGCGACCCGGGCCCTGACTACGCCGCTGGGTACCCGGCAAAAAAGGCCCTTGTACGGATCGCTGATCCCCTCGTTGTTGGGGCAGAACCTCGGCGACGACGTCCTGCTTCTGGCCCAGAGCCACGCGGCGCAAGCGTTCTACAACACGCAGAACGGGATCAGCGATTTTCAGCCGCAAGTGATCGTCGCCAGCCGTCAGGGCGCCGGTCTGCTGCTGCGTTTCGCCGGCACCTGGAAAAACCGTCAACAAACCTTCGAGGTCGTGACATGAGCATGTTGATCCCCGGCCAGAACCAATTGGCCGAACCCGCGCTGATCACCGTTGAAGCCTTCGAAGACTTGCTCGCTGAGTTCAAGACTTTCGTCGTCGAATATGTCGGGGCGCGTTCGCCGGACAGTGCTGCGAAACTCAAGACCAGCCTGGAAAACGAAAGTGAACTGCTGACCCTGGCGCTGGAAGCTTTCTGCGTGCGGCTGCAAACCCACGAGCGCAAATACAACGCTCGCATCAAACAGATGCTGGCGTGGTGGGCGACGGGCAGCAACCTCGATGCACGGCTGGCGGACATGGGCCTTGAGCGGCAGTTGCTTGATCCAGGTGATCCGGCAGCATTTCCACCGGTGCCGGCGATTTACGAAAGCGACGACGATGCTCGCTTGCGTTATTACCTGGCACCGCATGCACCGGCAGCGGGCTCACGGATGCAATATCGCCGCGAAGTCTTCACCCTCGGCGAGCGGCCAACGGTGAAGGTCGAATCCACCGATGCCGGTGTGGTGAGTGTCACTTACACCTTCAACCCCGATGGTCTCGCCGCGCAAGTCAAGGATGGCAACGGTCGACGCACCGCGCCCGGTGAAGTGCAGGTCACGGTGCTGTCGCGAGAGGGTGATGGGACGCCATCTGAAGGATTGCTTGAAGGCGTGCGTGAACACTTCGCCCGGCCAGATGTGCGACCGGAAACCGACCTCGTCACCGTCAAGGCTGCCGACATTCAGCGCTACAAGATTCGCGTCGTCGCCAAGATCAATTCCGGCCCCGATTCGGGCCTGACCAAAGTCGCCGCGCAACAGCAACTACAGGCCTACGCCGACAGTTGTCATCGCCTCGAAGGCCGGGTCGATCCGAGCTGGATCGACTACACGCTGCACAGCGCCGGTGCCGTGCAACTGCAGATTCTTGAACCGCTGGCGCCGATCGTGACCACGGCGTTTCAAGCGCCGTATTGCACTGCGGTCGAAGTCGAGGTGCTGACGCTATGAGTGAAAAAACTCAGCGCCCAACACTGCTGCCGGCCAACAGTTCGGCACTTGAACGAGGTCTGGATCTCGGCTTTGGCGCCTTGCTTGATCGCATCGCGCCGCCGTTCCCGGAACTGATGAACCCAGCAGAAACACCAGTCGCCTTCCTGCCATATCTGGCAGCGGATCGCGGTGTTGCTGAATGGAGCACCGCCGCACCGGAAGCAGAAAAGCGCCTGACCGTTGAACTGGCCTGGCCCACCGCGCGCCAGGCCGGCACTCGCAAGGCGCTGGAAAACGCCGCCAAGGGTTTGCAACTGCGCCCGGAAATCCGCGCCTGGTACGAACAGACACCGCCCGGTGCGCCGTACAGCTTTTCCGTTCGCGCCTTCAGCGACCAACCCTACAGCGAAGAAATCGATGCCCGTCTCGACCGACGCCTGGCGGATGCCAAGAGCGAGCGCGATGTGCTGACGGTCTCCGTTGGCTTGAGCGCTTTCGGCAATCACGTCATCGGCGCCGCGACGTTCTGCGGCGAGCTGACCACGGTTTATCCGGTGTTCATCGAAGGGCTCGAAACCTCGGGAGAGGCGTTCATGGCTGCCGGCATGTACACCGTCGAAACATCCACTATTTATCCTCAGGGGGCCTGAATGGCTGACTATTACACCCTGCTCACCAACGCAGGGATTGCCTACGAAACGGCGTGCAAGGCCGCGGGCACGCCGATCAAGTTGACGCAGATTTCCGTCGGTGACGGCGGCGGCTCGGTCTACAACCCGGCCGCGACCGCCACGGCACTGAAACGCGAAGTCTGGCGCGGGCCGCTCAATGCGCTGTTCCAGGACGAGAAGAATCCGAGCTGGCTGCTCGCCGAAGTGACCATTCCGCCGGATGTTGGCGGCTGGTATGTGCGAGAGGCGGGGCTGTGGACTGATACCGGGATTCTCTACGCCATCGTCAAATATCCGGAGTCGTTCAAACCGGTATTGGCCACGTCGGGTTCAGGTAAAGAGTTTTATATCCGCTCGATTTTCGAGACCAGCAATGCGTCCTTGGTGACGTTGCTGATCGACGACACCGTCGTCAAAGCCACGCGTGCCTGGGTCATGAGTTACCTTGCCGAAGAACTCGGCAAGCTGGATGGTAAGCAGTCGGTGCGTGTTGCGGCATCCACCAACATCGTATTGAACGGTGCGCAGCAAATTGACGGTGTCGCAGTGATTGCTGGCGACCGCGTGCTTGTTGCGAACCAGACCCTGGCCAAGGACAACGGACTGTGGATCGTTGCCAATGGCGACTGGGTACGGGCGAGCGATGCCAACAGTAACGCCAAGGTCACGCCGGGCCTGACGGTCATGGTGGAGGAGGGTACGGCGAACGGAGATTCGCTGTGGCACCTGACCACCAATGCGCCGATCACCCTCGGCACTACCGCGCTGACGTTCAAGATGTTGGCCGGGCGAACCGGGATTGCTGCCGGGACTTACAAGAGTCTGACGGTGGATGAATATGGCCGTGCGACTGCGGGTGCCAACCCCAATACGTTGGCGGGGTTCGGGATCACTGATGCCCTTGGAATCAACGCAACGGCAGTCGCGTCTCGAAAGCTTGAAACACCTCGGAGTATTTCCGTCTCCGGCGCGGCGAGCGGTAGCGCGTCGTTTGACGGATCGGCAAATGCCAACATATCCATAGCGTTTGCCGACTCAGGCGCTGCTGCCGGTACTTACACAAAGGTTACCGTTAACACCAAAGGTTTGGTGACAGGGGGAGCAGCACTTTCCGCGACAGACATCCCGTTCCTTGACTGGTCGAAAATCGGCTCCGGCAAGCCGGCTACTCTCGCGGGTTACGGGATAACCGATGCCTACACCACAGCGGGTACCCAGGGCCTCGTCAATCAGGCCATTGCCGACTTCTCGACAACTAAAAACCTGGCCGCTCCGGCTTTTCTGAACGGGTTCTACGACGCGAACACTTCGCGCTATTGGACGGCTAACGGCAACTTGTATGTCTCAATCGACTTTGCCCGTGGAACCGCGATTGGTGGTCAATCAACTCTTTTGTGTGTTCTACCGCCCGGAGCAAGGCCTCGATTCAGGTGTTGTGGTACCGGGGATTGGGTTACGTCGTCACCTTTGGCGTTTGGTTACCTCTCCTGGTCACTTGAAACCAACGGGAACCTCAGCATCGACCTGTCAGTGGGGGCGTCGGCTGGAGCTAGCGCCTACCAAGCTCAAATTCACCTCTGCACTCAACTAGCGTGAAGGCAAGCCATGTATTACATCCTGGATTCAAAAGGCGGATTTCTCTACTCAGACGCCAGTAATAAAAATTACTCTGACTGGACGCTCATTCCACTTCCCCAGCCTTGCTGGAACCCGCGATTTACCGGAGCACGAGACAAGGAAACTGGGGAATGGACTGGCATGTGGGTGCAGGACGGAGAGCCAGTGCCAACCGCCGACGAGATTTGTTTGCGGATAGACACCTATGCTGACGAAATTCGGCGGCTCGTTGCCGGCGACCCATTGCGTGCAGTTGAGTATGAACGTGCTACTGCTGAGGCTCAGCAGTTCAAGGATGATGGCTATCCGGGTAATGCAGTGCCGCGCACGGTTGCTGCTTGGGCGATCACAGGTCGAACGCCACGTGAAGCCGCCGACAGTATGCTGGCTGAGGCCAGCCAATATGTGCAGGTGTTAAACCTTATCCGCGAGAATCGCCTGCAGGCGAAGGAGCAGATCAAACAGAAGATCGCAACGGGGGCCACTATGGAGGCCAAGCAGATTGCTGATGAAGCAATCATTGCGATTCAAGCAGCGGCGGCCGACGTTAGACCCGCAATAGGTTAACCATGAACTCCTGGTGGTCTATTCACGGGCCATCCTAGATAGCGCAGCGCTCCAATAAATGCCCTGAATCCGGGGTGTTTTTTTTCAACCTAAAAAGCACTCAACACCCGCCAAGCCCCTCCCCACGAGGGGCTTTCCCGTTTATGGAGAAACGAAAAATGGCAACCCGCCAAACCTACACCGTACTCGTCCCATTCCCCACCGGCGGTGGGCACTGGTCGAGCATCGGTCAAGAACTCGATCTGCTCGACGTCGAGGCCAGTGCTTTGCACTTCGCCGGTCGACTGGAACTGAAAACCCCCTCCACCCAGGCCAAAAAGGCCGCTGCCAAGAAGGCTGACTGAATATGGCTGAGGTTCTGAACTTCGAGCACAACGGCATTACCGTCAATGCCACCGAATCCCCCGAGGCCATGGGTGGCCTGGGTGACAACGTCATCGGTCTGGTCGGCACCGCGCCGAAAGCCGATCCGCTGATTCCGCGCAACGCACCGTTCCGCATCAACAGCTTCACCACCCACGCGCTGCTTGATCCGACCGGTTCGGAAGAGGGCACTCTGTATCACGCCGTTTACCAGATCCTAAAAGTGGTCAAGGTTCCCGTGTACGTAGTGATCGTCGAAGCGGGCGCGACCCCGGCCGACACCGTCAACAATGTGATCGGCGGTGTTGATCCACTGACCGGCCGCAAGCTCGGTCTGGCTGCGCTGGGCAGCGTTCCGGAAGACCTGACCATCATCGGTGCGCCGGGCTTCACCGGCACCAAAGCGGTGGCCAGCGAGTTCGCCTCGTTCGGCAAGCGCATCAAGGCCCGTGTGGTGCTGGACGGCAAGGACGCCTCGGTCGCCGATCAAGTGCTGTACAGCCAGGAACTCGGCGGCGCCGATCTCGGTTTCGACCGCTGCCTGGTGGTGCACAACATGCCTGCCGTGTATTCGAAAGCGGCGAAGAAAAACGTCTTCCTGTCGCCTTCCAGCCTGGCGATTGCTGCACTGGCGAAGGTCAAGCAGTGGGAAAGCCCGGGCAACCAGGTGACCTACGCCGAGGACGTGTCGCGAGTCGTCGAATACAACATCCTCGACACCTCCACCGAAGGCGATTTGCTCAACCGCTACGGCGTGAGCTACTACGCCCGCACCGTGCTCGGCGGCTTCTCGCTGCTGGGTAACCGCTCGATCACCGGCAAGTTCATCAGCTATGTCGGCCTCGAAGATGCGATCAGCCGCAAGCTGGTCAAGGCCGGCCAGAAAGCCATGGCCAAAAACCTCACCAAGTCCTTCATGGATCAAGAGGTCAAGCGCATCAACGACTGGCTGCAAACCCTGGTCGCCGACGAAACCATCCCTGGCGGCAGCGTGTATCTGCACCCGGAACTGAACAGCGTCGAGAAGTACAAGAACGGCACCTGGTACGTGGTTATCGACTACGGCCGCTACGCGCCGAACGAACACATGGTTTATCAACTCAACGCCCGCGATGAAATCATCGAGCAGTTCCTGGAGGACGTTCTCTAATGTTTACCAACCGCGTAAGACAGGCCATCGCGGCCACTCTGCAAGGCCTGCCGTTGTCGGCGACCGTTGAAGAATTCACCCCGCCGAAAATCGATTTCGACATGGAAAACATGACGGGCGGACGCTTCATCGTTGAGGAAATGGCCAAGAGTGCCAAGCCGCTGAATGCTCAGATCAAGCTGCAGGGTACGGGCGCCGAAGTGTTGCTCGCCATGGGTGTGAAATTGGGCGATGACATTCTGCTGAACGTGCGTGAAGCCGGTCAGGATCAGGACGGAAACACCTGGTTCACCTATCACACCATCGGCGGCAAGCTCAAAACCATGGGGGAGGACGCCATCAAAATGGGTGGCAAAGCCCTGACGACGCTGGACTTCTCGTGCCGTACCTACAACCGCCTGGAAAACGGCATTCCGGTGATCGACATCGACGTGCGCACCCAGAAGTTCGTGCTCAACGGCGTCGACATCCTCGGTGATGCGCGTCGTGCGGTGCTGATGCCGTAACCCTCCCATCACCACAAAACCCTGTAGGAGTGAGCCTGCTCGCGATGGGCCAGCACATTCAACATCAATGTGCCTGAAAGACCGCTATCGCGAGCAGGCTCACTCCTACAAGGGAATTGCTACACCCCTCAAGAATCACCAAGGAATTCATTCATGTCGTGGATGCCACCCCAGCATGACCTGCTGTCGCCGATCACCGGCGATGATGGTTCGCAGATCGAAACGATCCAGCTCAAGCCGCTGTTCTACGCCGCGCAAAAAGACGCGCTGGAGCGCGCCGGCGATGACGAAGACGATCAGTTCTTCGAACTGGCGCTGCTCGCCACCGGCCTCTCGGTCAAGGAACTCGACCAGCTCAAGCGCCCGGATTACGTGAGCATCGCCCAGTACGTGCACGAGATGTCGACACGCCCTGCGTCGTACTTTCTCGATCAGGTCGAAGACGCGGAAAAATCCGCCGATCCCGACCAGGTGCAGTTGCTGCAACCGCTCGCCGTGACCGGCCGCACCGTAACCTCGCTGTCGCTGGAAATGCCGGCACTGCGCGCGACCAAAGTGATGAAGAAACTGAAAACGGCCAAGGAACGCGCCGAGTTCATCACCGCCCATTGCACCGGCCTGATGATCCCCGATCTGGCCCTGATGACCGTCCCGGACTGGACGCAATTGCAGGTGCGCATCGACGATTTTTTAAACCAGCCGGCGGCCTACTTTCGGAACGCGACATCGAAGTAATCCTCGATATCGTCCCGCTCATTTACCCGGTAAGTGAAGCGGAGATTCTGGAATGGGACGCCGAAAAGGCGTTGCGCCGCTACGACATAGCGATCACTCGCCTTGGCGTGAAACAGGAGTAGAGCGGCATGGCAGAAACAAGGTATTCGCCAATGCTGGCCAGCGCGAACAGCAGCGTCGGGTTCAGCAACACTGGCTTGGCAGGTGAGAGGTCTGCATTCGATGTTATCGCCCATCCGCTGGCGGAGTTGAAGCTGGCGGTCGTGGCCGCCAGTCAGGACATCCGGTTGTTGATCAAGGAGCAGATCAAGCTCCGGGAAGTCATGGTCGCGCTGCAATCGCTGTCGAAGGCCAGTTCGCCGACGTCGGCGCCAGTAAGTGCGCCGAAGTCAAAACTCACGGCCGAGATCGAACAGCGTCAGCCTCCCGCGTTTCTGCAGCCGACCATGGCGCTTCAAACGGCCATGGCCAGGCTAAAACAAGTGCCGGGCATGGACGGCGATCTCAAGAGCATGGAGATCGCCAACCTGGCAATGGCCAGCGAAAAAGCGGTGGCGGGCAGTGGTGCGACCGCGGTTAGCCTGGCCGAGGTCGAATATGCCGCGGGCAAATCCGGGGTAGGCGCCAATCTCACTGGCGACGCAAAGGAAAAGGAACTGCTGGATCTCGGCCGTGATGCCGCCACGAACGCGACAGCGTTTGGCATTGAGCTGAAAGCTGCTGGAGAAATGCTGACGGTCTGGAGAACCTCGCTCAAGCTTGATCGCGCGCAGGCTCAAAGCTTGGCCGACGCCAGTATTCATCTCGGGAAGAATTCGCTGAAAGCGACCGCAGCCGACATCGGCTCGGTGGTACAGAGTTCTGGCGAAACAGGAGTCGCGGCGGGTATTGCACCTGAGCAACTGGCTGCTCTTGCGGCCGCTTTGCTCAACGCAGATGTGAACACGTCTGGCGCCGCTACATCGGTGAAAAGCATCAGCGCTGCGTTGGCCAAAGGTACCAAAGGCTCTGTCGCCGAGCGTGCCGCTTGGGCAACACTTGGACTCCAGCCGGACAAGCTCACCGAGAATGTTCCGCAAACCGTTTTCAAAGCACTCGAGGCTCTTAAACAAAAGCCTGCGAGCGAACAATCGGCACTGATCAAGACGTTGTTCAACGGTGATGAAGGCGTCAGCAAACTGCTGGAGAAACCGCAGGATGTCGAAAAGACATTTGCGTTGCTGACCGCGAGAAAACCGCTTGATCCACAGACCGAGTTGCTGAAGACGTTGTCGACCGGCAGCGACGGTTTGCATCAGTTGATGGCGAAACCTGCTGATACGCCGGTCTCGCCGGTTCCCCTACAAGGACCGACCCAAAGCATCGAGCCGCAGTACAAAGGTGCGGTGCAAAGGTCAGCCGATCCGACAGGCGGGAGTCCTCAGCAGAGCTGGAATGCTTTGGAGGCCAGTAGAAATCGTTTGGCGACAGCGGTAGCTCCGGATGCACAAACGCTGGACTCGCTTACCAATACATTGAACTGGGCGGCGGAAAAAGCCGAGGCAAACCCGAAAGGCGCCACGTCTCTGACTATTGCGGCGGCGGGGATTACGGCGTTTGTGGGGGCATTGCTGGCAAAGGCCGCCGATAATTTCGTTGGCAAGCTTGTGAAGGGTATCGCAACGAAACTGCCGAAGGGACTTGGCAAATGGATTGCGGATATCGATGTTGCCGGCGATAGCGGCAAACCCGTTGAAAATTCGCCTTTGGATGAGCCAAACCCGAAAAAGCCTTCCCTGAAAAAGGGTAGAGGCCTGAAACCACGCAGGGTGAGCCTCGGTTCTTTGACCCAACGAAAGAGCCATCAACCACTGATAAGCTCCGGCAGCTCTGCAGCTCGCAATCCTCTCATTCGCCAGATCTCAGCGTGGCCGGCAAGCATGACGGCATTCGCCGGTTCATCGAGCGCCAGCCCAATGCACGCCGCGCCGCTGTCCGGCTCCTACGCCAAGGCCGGCGCGCTGCTGGCCAAAAAAGCGCCGCCGCTGCGCCTGCTCAGCGCAGGTTATGAACTGGTCAATGGTGTGAGGCACGGGGACACGCGTTCAGTGGTGTCATCCGGTGCTTCGTTGGCCGGGGCTTCAGCGGGCGCTGCTGTCGGTGCCGCGCTTGGCACGTTGATTCTGCCTGGCGTGGGCACTGCAATTGGCGGGTGGCTCGGAAGCATGGCGGGGGGAGCCATCGGTGAGTCGCTGGGCGACAAGCTGGGGACCCAAGTCGATCGTCTTGGCGCGCCTGCTCAGGTCAGCAAGGATCTGATCACGACCTCGGCGACCTCGGCGATCCCAGCCACCACAGCCGCCAGCCAGCCTGTCACGTTCAACTCAACAATACAGATCAATGGCCAGGATCTGGCCAGCGCCCAGGCGCTCGCCAATCTGGTGGTCCAAACAACCATGGGGCAGTTGGGGCAGATCATGCCAACCAACCCCCTCGCCACCCGCCGTGACGCAGCCCTGACCGATGGAGTCGCCTGATGAAACAACAAATGGCACTGGGCAATTTCATCTTCGGCCTCTCGCGTCAATTTGCGTACCACCAGTTGTTGCGCAAGTCCGATGGCGGCTGGAGCGAAATACAGATCCTCACCAGCAAACCGAAATCCAGCCAGACCGGCCAGAAGTCGGAAACCCTGACCATCACCGGCAGGTCGATGTACGCCGTGGCCATGGATCGGCTCGATGAACTGCGCGCCTTGCAGGCACTGCGCATACCGCTGCCATTGATTGACGGCATTGGTCGCAACTGGGGTCTTTGGCGGATCAACAACGTTCAGGAAACCCAGACCCAGATCATCGATGACGGTACGGCGATGGTGGTCGATTGGGTCATCGAATTGGCGGAGTTCAACAATGCGTAAGGTTCGAAGCGTGGCCGGTGATTCGGTGAATTTGCTGCTCTACCGCGAAACCGGGCGCAGCGACGATGCCGCTGAAGAAGCCCTGTGGAAACTCAATCCGACCCTGGCCGAACACGGCCCGGTTCTGCCCGCTGGCATCTGGGTCGTGCTGCCTGAACTCGACAGCAAACCTGCTGCGATCAAAGCGCTCACGGCCTGGGATTAAGGAGGTTGTATGGCATTGGGTTTTACCCCGGTCGTGCAGATTTATGGCGCAAACGCGGATCTTCTCAACCAGCGTCTGATCAGTTGGGAGCACATCGATGCCGCCGGCATCGAGTCGGATCAACTGACCCTGACCATTGATCTGGAGGGCCTCGAAGGGCTGCCGAGCCTCGGCGGGAAAATCGGCCTGCTGGTGGGTTACCTGGAAATGGAAGAAATGGTCGATAAGGGCCAGTTCAAAGTCACTCGCCTGACACCGACGCTGTTTCCGTTTCGCCTGACCCTGGTGGCCACTGCAGCGCCGTTCAGCAAGGATGATGAAACCGGCTTCAAGCAGCGCCGCACCGCCAGTCATGGACCGACGACGCTCGGTCAACTGTTTAGCAAACTGGTGTCGCAGCACGGTTTTTCATCGCGTGTCGCTGCGGACGTGTCGATGATCAAGATCGCCCACGTCGACCAGTCCAATGAAACCGATATGGGCTTTCTGACGCGGCTGGCGAAGAAGTACAACCTGGTCGCCAAACCTTATGGCGATGCGTATGTGCTGGCGCGACCCGGGCAGATCAAATCAATCTCGGGGCAGAAACTGCAGGATGTGACGTTGTCGGTCACCCATGACAATCGTCCCGGCGATCACGCCTTCATCAGCGCCACGCTGGAAGAGGCCGCCCGCGAACAGGCAAAGGGCTGCAAGACCTGTTTTGTCGATGCTGTTACAGGCGTTTTGCATTGGGTCGAGACGGGACTCGCGCCGTTCAAGACCATCCGCCAGAAGCAACCCAATGAAGCGGATGCCATCGCCGTCGGCGAGGGCGAAGTGCGCAAAATGCTCCGGCAGAAGTACAAGGTGAAGATCACCTGCCCAGGCGATCCACGATTGGCCGCCGAAGGCTTGGTGTTGCTCGATGAGACCTGGCCGGACTTCATGCGCGGGCGCTGGTCGATCGACAAGGTCACCGCCAGTGGCAATCGCGAGAACAGCTATCGCTGCCTGATCGATGCGTCGTGCCTCGACCCCAAAGCCGAGTCCAAAGACTGACCCACGAGCCCCCCCTGTAGGAGTGAGCTTGCTCGCGATGGCGGTGCCACATTCAAAACCAACGCGCCTGACACACCGCTATCGCGAGCAGGCTCACTCCTACAGGGGCCTGCGGTAACTCCCACTATTTTGGAACACCCCCATGAAGATCACCCCGATCCTCACGCAACTGCGTGGGCAATGCCCTGGCCTTGCCAATCACATTTCGGTGGGCCTCGATCTGGCCTTGCTGCAAGGCAACCCGGATCTGCCAACACCTTCGGCCCACGTGCTGCCAAGCGCCGATCTGGCCAGCAACAGCACCACACAAAACCTCATCACCCAACCGATCCGCGACCGCTTCGAAGTCGTCCTGGTGCTTGACGCCAGCGACGCTACAAAAGCGCTGGATCTGTTGCACGACCTGCGCGCCGAACTGTGGCGCGCGGTGGTGGGGTTCAAGCCCGATTCCGACTACAGCGCCATCGTTTACGACGGCGGCGAGATGGTCTCGATCAACAGCAGCCGCGCCTTCTACCGGCTGCGCTTTTTTGCCGAGTTCCAGCTCGGCCGCAATCTGCCAAGTCAGCCTGCGGAGAGTTGGCACGAACGCGAACTGGACGGTTTGTCGTCCTTTACCGGGGCCACCGTGCGGGTCGATGCGATCGACCCGGCCGACCCCAACCTGAAACGCCCGGGCCCCGATGGGCGCGTGGAAATGACTTTCTCTGGAGACGTAACCCCATGAGCAATCGCATCACCGTACTGCCGGCCGAAGGCCGCGTTGTACCTGACCCGGAGGCCGGCGATCTGCTGCCGCTGGAAGGCCGTGAAGTGCTGGACAGCGCCTGGTGGCGCCGACGTCTGGCCGACGGCGATATCACCCTCAAAACCGCACCAGCCAAACAAAAGGGAGCCAAATAATGGCGATCGGATTCAGCAACATCCCCGCGGACATTCGTGTACCGCTGTTCTATGCCGAAATGGACAACTCGGCCGCCAATAGCGCGAGCTCGACCCTGCGTCGTTTGATCGTCGCTCAGGTCAACGACAACATCGCCCCGACCGAAGTCGGCAAACTGGTGTTGGTCTCCAGCGTTGCGCTGGCCAAAAGCATCGGTGGTCAGGGCTCGATGCTCGCCTCGATGTACGAGACCTTCCGCAAGGCCGACCCGATCGGTGAGATCTGGTGCCTGCCGCTGCACAACACCGAAGGCGCGATCGCCAAAGGCGTGCTGACCCTGACCGGCACTGCCACTCAGGCTGGCGTGCTCAATCTGTATGTCGGCGGCGTGCGTGTGCAAGCCACCGTGGTCAACGGTGCCACTGCTGCGCAAGCAGCCACCGCACTGGCACAGAAAATCAACGCTACCGCCGACCTGCCGGTCAGCGCTGCTGCTGCCGAAGGTGTGGTCACCCTGAGCGCCAAATGGACTGGCGACAGCGGTAACGACATCAGCCTGCAATTCAATCGCCTGGGCAAGAGCAACGGCGAAGATACCCCGGCCGGCCTGACCACTGCGATCACCGCCATGACTGGCGGCGCCGGTGTGCCGGATCAGGTGGCGGCAATTGCCGCGCTGGGTGACGAGCCGTTCGAATTCATCGCACTGCCATGGTCCGATCTGTCGACCCTCAACACCTGGCAAGCAGTGATGGATGACAGCACCGGTCGCTGGTCCTGGGCCAAGCAATTGTTCGGTCACGTCTACAGCGCCAAGCGCGGCACCGTCGGCACACTGGTTGCCGCCGGCCAGGCGCGCAACGATCAGCACATGACCATTCAGGCGCTAGAGCCGGGTGTACCGCAACCGTTCTGGGTGCAAGCCGCCGCACTGGCTGCACGCACCGCCGTGTTCATCTCCGCCGACGCTAGCCGTCCGACGCAGAGCGGCAGCCTGCCGGGCGTTGATCCGGCGCCGGCCAGCGAACGCTTCACCCTGACCGAGCGTCAGTCGCTGCTCAACTACGGCATCGCCACCGCGTACTACGAAGGCGGCTACGTGCGCATCCAGCGCTCGATCACCACCTACCAGAAAAACGCTTACGGCCAGGCCGACAACTCCTACCTGGACAGCGAAACCATGCACCAGTCGGCGTTCATCGTGCGTCGTCTGCAAAGCGTGATCACCAGCAAATACGGCCGCCACAAACTGGCCTCCGACGGCACCCGTTTCGGCGCCGGCCAGCCGATCGTGACGCCTGCGACCATTCGCGGCGAGCTGATCGCGCAGTACGCCAAGCTCGAACTGGAAGGTCACGTCGAGAACGCCGAGCTGTTCGCCGAGCACCTGATCGTCGAGCGCGACGTGCAGGATCCGAGCCGCGTGAACGTGCTGTTCCCGCCGGATTACATCAACGGTCTGCGCGTGTTCGCACTGCTCAACCAATTCCGTCTGCAGTACGACGACGCGGCTTGATCAGCGCGTTTGACGGCAAGTTTTCAGCCCACCTCGCGTGGGCTTTTTCATTCAAGGGAGTAACACCATGGGTCAACTGATTGCAGGCACCTGCTACGTCAAAGTCGACGGCGCACAACTGACCATCAATGGCGGCTGCGAAGCCCCGCTGATGGCGGTCAAACGCGAAACCGTCGTACCGGGTTTCTACAAGGAAACCGACATCGCGCCGTCGTTCAAAGTGACCGCGCTGCACACCGCCGACTTCCCGCTGAAGAAGCTGATCGAAGGCACCGACATTACCGTCACCTGCGAATTCAGCAACGGCAAAGTCTACGTGCTGGCCGGTGCGTATCTGGTCGAAGAACCAGTCTCCAAAGGCGATGACGCCACCATCGAGCTGAAGTTCGAGGGCATCAAGGGGACCTGGCAATGAGCGGCGCCGTGAAGCTTCAGGTTGCGATCGAAGCTCACGGCGAGCCCCTGACCGAACTCGTCCTGCGCCGTCCGACGGTGCAGGAAGTGCGAGCGATCAAGGCGCTGCCGTACAAGATCGACAAGAGCGAAGAAGTCAGCCTCGACATGGACGTGGCGGCCAAATACATCGCCGTGTGCGCCGGCATTCCGCCGTCGTCGGTCAACCAGCTCGATCTGGCTGACCTCAATGCGCTGAGCTGGGCCGTTGCGAGTTTTTTCATGAGTGCGGCGTCGGCGCCATCACCGACCTGATCGCCGTCGCCTATGACCTGGCCTGGTTCTGGAAGGTTGACCCCGAACAGATGATGGCCAGGCCACTGGATGTGCTCCGCGAATCGCTGGAGCACGCGCAACGGATCAATGCGATGCAGCAGGTGCAGTGATGGCAGAAGAAACCAAAGCTAAAGCGTCGGTGTTGCTTACCGGCATCGATGAACTGTCGCCCAAACTCGGCGCTTTGCGAGTCAAGGTCGAGAGCTTCAAGAACAACCTCGAACAGGCCGGCCTCGGCAAACTGGACATCAGTGGTCTGTTCAAGGGCGGCAGCGTGATCACGCCGTTTGTGGACGGGATCAAATCGGCCGCAGCGTTTCAGGGCAAATTGACTGAAGTCAGCGACACGGCAAAAACCGTCGACTTGCCCGCCACACCGAAAGTCGCTGCGCAAAACATGAACGTGTTCAGTGCGTCGATGGAAAAGGTTTCCGCAGCCGTGGACGCGGCACTGGTGCCGGCGGTGGGGGCGTTGGTGGTCGGGCTGGAACCGATGCTGACCCAGGTCAGCAGTCTGCTCGCCGACAACCCGAAACTGGTCGAAGGCCTAGCGGCGGGGGCGATTGCCTTCTCGGCGATGCAAACCGCCGTCACCGGCATGACCCAAGTGATGGACGTGATGAGCATGGTGCTCAAGACCAACCCGATCATGCTGATCGCCATGGGCATCGCGGTGGCGGCCGGTCTGATTTATGCCAACTGGACGCCGATCAGTGCTTTCTTCAAAGGCATGTGGGAGGGCGTGAAAAACATCGGTGCGAGTGCGATGGCGACGTTGCGCTCGATCCTCGATTGGCGACCGCTGGATGCACTGGCGGCGCTGTGGTTACCGGTCGCGGAGTTCTTCTCGGGCATCTGGGACAAGGTAAAAACCGTCACCGCCCCGGTGATCGACTTCTTCAAATCGGTGTTCTCGTGGACGCCCGCCGGCATGATCCTGGAAAACTGGGCGCCGCTGACCGGGCTGTTTTCGGCGATCTGGGAATTGCTCAAGGCCTTGAGTGTGCCGGTGATGGCGTTTCTCAAAGGTCTGTTCGACTGGACACCGTTGGGGATGATCATCAATAACTGGGGGGCGATCACCGGGTTCTTTGCCTCGATATGGACGGCGCTGCAACCGGCGGCGCAAGCCATCAAGGACTTCTTCGGCACGTTGTTCGACTATTCCCCGCTGGGGATGATCGTCAACAACTGGGGCGCCATCGTGACCTTCTTCGAACCGATCTGGGCCGCGTTGCAAACGTCGGCGCAGCAGATCAAAAGTTTTTTCCAGAGCTTGTTCGAATGGTCGCCGCTGGAACAGATCGCCATGTACTGGCAACCGATCAGCGAAGTGTTTTCGGCGCTGTGGGGCGTGGTGCAAGCGTTGGCCGCGCCGGTGCTGGAGTTTCTGCACACCATGTTCGAATGGACCCCGTTGGGGCAGATCATCAAGAACTGGGGGCCGATCACCGAGTGGTTCGGCGAGTTGTGGCAAAAGCTGCAAACCGTGATCGCGCCGATCAAGGAGCTGTTCGACGGCGGCTTTGCCGGACTGATCGCCAAGGTTACCGGCAAGGTTGAAACGTTCACCGAAGCGCAACGCCAGACCAATGCCGAAGGCAAAGGAGAGCTGGCGCCGGCGTTCTTCGGGGCAAGTCCTCAAACATCGGCCAACGGTGCGCTGCAGGGTGGTTCGTTACCGCAAAGTTCTGGCGCCCTGATCCAGCAAAGCGCGGCCAACAACCGTACGCAACTCGAAGGCGGCCTGACCGTGCGCTTCGAAAATGCGCCGGCCGGGCTGCGCACCGATCAACCGCAAACCAATCAACCGGGCCTGGCGCTGTCTTCGCGCATCGGCTATCGCTCGCTGTCGATGGGAGGTTCCAATGAACTGGCGTGACCGCTTGTTGCCGGCATCCTTTCGTGGTGTCGGCTTCTGGATCGATCAGGCGAAAACCCCGGTCGGTCGCAAAGGTCAGTTGCATGAATATCCGCAGCGTGACCTGCCGTTTTTCGAAGATCTCGGTCAGCAGGCCAAGACCCACGACGTCACTGCATTCATCATCGGCGCCGATTGCCTGGAGCAGCGTGACAAGCTGCTCAAGGCATTGGAGGCGGGCAGTGGTGAACTGGTGCATCCGTGGCTCGGACGCCTGCAAGTCAAGGTCGGCGAATGCGACATGACCCACACCCGCCAGGACGGCGGGTTGGTGACCTTTACCCTGAAGTTCTATCCAGACCAACCGTTGCCGTTTCCGACCGCTACCGTCAGCACACAGAAAGTGTTGCTGGCCAAGGCCGACACGCTGTTGGGTTCGGCGGTGGCACGCTTCGAGCAGGCGATGACGTTGATCAAGGCTGCGCGGATCGGCATCGCCAATCTGCGCAACAGCCTCACCGGGGTTTATGAGGTGATCAAAGAACAGCTCAAGCCGCTGATCGAGCAGTACCGGCAGATCACCGAACTGGTCAAGGCAGTGAAAGAGTTGCCCAAGGAAGTGGCGGCTGAGTTCAAAGGTTTGCTCGGCGATATCAAAGAGCTCAAGGCATTCGCGAAGGAGGGCTACCGTGGCGTGATTGCCGACGTCTCCCAACAACTCGAAGCCATCCGCAAGGCGGATGCACCGAAGATCACCACCGGCAAGGACACCAACGCCGCGGCGCAGGCCATGGCCGATCTGGTGCAGGACACGATGCTGGTCAAAGTGGCGCAGTGGGTGGCGTCGATGCCAGTGGCGACCCCCGCGGTGAAACTGTCGTCGACACCTTCGGTGGCACATCAGGCGGATCAACCGGTGACCCGTCAGGAAGTACCGGTGACCGACGAAATGAAAGCGCTGCAGAAGGCGGTCGGGGTGGCCATTGATCCAATGCTGGACAAGGCCGATCCCAAGCACCACCAGGCAATCAACGATGTCAAGGAAGCGCTGCTGGCGCATCTCAAGGCAGTGGCGTCATCCGGTGTGCGACAGGTCACTAAATCGTTCCAGGAAAGCCTGCCGGCGTTGGTTGTGGCCTACAAGCAATTTGCCGATGCCACACGAGTGACTCAAGTGACTCAGAGCAACGCGATGAACCATCCGGGCTTTTCACCCAACGACGTGAAAGTGTCCAGGGAGTGAGCCATGAGCGAGATGGATAACCGCGTCACGTTGACCGTCAACAACATGGAATACGGCGGCTGGAAAAGCGTGGAAATCACCGCTGATCTGGAGCGCCAGTTCCGCACTTTCAAACTTGACATCACCTGGCAGTGGCCGGGGCAGACGGTGGACCAGCGGATCAAGCCGGGTGACCCCTGCGAAGTGAAAATCGGCCAGGACCTGGTGCTCACCGGCTATGTGTTCAAGGCGCCGATCCGCTATGACGGACGCCAGATCAGCCTGACCATCGAGGGCAGTTCCAAGACCCAGGACCTGGTCGATTGCGCCGCCAGGAACACGCCGAACCAGTGGCAGGAACAACCGCTGCTGAGCATCGTTCAGGCGCTGGCGATGGAGTACGGGCTGATGGTGGTCAATGAAATTCCCGAGACCGCGCGGCTGACCAAACACACGATTGTGCCGGGTGAAACGGTGTTTCAGTCGATCGACCGTTTGCTCTCGCTGCTGCGGGTATTTTCCACCGATGACGAGCAGGGCCGGCTGGTGCTGGCCAAGCCGGGCAGCGGTGGGCGGGCCAGTGATGCGCTGGAGCTGGGCAAGAATATTTTGTCCGCCAGCGCGTCGATGGATTACAGCCAGGTGTTCTCCGAATACCGGGTGATCGGCCAGCAAAAAGGTTCGGACAAGAAGAGCGGGGCGGCAGTCAGCGAGGTTGAATCCAGCGCGACCGATCTGAGCTTCAAACGTCGACGCACCACGATCATCAACGAGGGCACCGCGCTGACGTTCGAACTGGCCCAGCAACGCGCCCAGTGGGAAAGCGCCACCCGTATGGGGCGGGCGCAGACCACCACGTATCAGGTGCAGGGCTGGCGCCAGGCCAACGGTGATCTTTGGCGGCACAACACGCTGGTCAAAGTCACGGATCCGGTGCTTGGGTTTGATGGCGACATGCTGATTTCCAAGGTCACTTATTCGCTGTCGGCGCAAGGCTCGGTGACCACCCTGCAAATGGCCCCGCCGCACACCTTCGATGCCAATCCCAGCCCTCCTAAAACAACCTCATAGGCCCGGAAAAGATCGCAGCCTTCGGCAGCTCCTACAGGTGTACGCCGATCTTATGTAGGAGCTGCCGAAGGCTGCGATCTTTTGACCTCGGCCCGTTTCTTACAGGAACCAAGCATGAGCCTACTGACACGCCTGCTGGCGCGCGGCACTGTCGTGCTCGCCAATTCGGCATCCAAGCTGCAATCGCTGCAAATGCGCCTCACCGCCGGTGAAGTGAACGACGACATGGAACATTTCGAACCCTACGGCTTCACCAGCCATCCGCTGGCCGGCGCCGAGGGCGTCGTCACCTTCATCGGCGGTGACCGATCCCATGCCATCGCCCTGGTCATCGCCGACCGCCGCTATCGCTTGCAAGCGCTGGCCGCTGGTGAAGTGGCGATCTACACCGACGAGGGCGACAAGATTCATTTCAAGCGCGGGCGGATCATCGATATCGAAACCGCCACGCTGAACATCCGCGCCAGCAGCGCGGTGAACTTCGATACGCCAGTGATCAATCAGACCGGCAAGATCGTCTCCAGCGGCGATCAGCTCGCCGGTGGCATCAGCCAGATCAACCACGTGCATGTCGGCGTACAGGCCGGCAACGGCCAGACCGGCGCGCCGGCAGGAGGCAAGTGATGCTGATCAGCCCAAACCTCCACGCCGCGCTGACCCGCGCCGTGCTCATCAGCCTGTTCACCTGGCGCCGCGCCGCCGATGACGACGCCCTTGACGACGAAGAGCGTTTCGGCTGGTGGGGCGACACGTTTCCCACCGTTGCCGACGACCGCATCGGCTCGCGGCTGTGGCTGTTGCGCCGGGTCAAGCTGACCCGACAAACGCAGATGGACGCCGAGTTCTATGCCCGCGAAGCCTTGCAATGGCTGATCGACGACGGCCACTGCAGCGCCATCGACATCATCAGCGAACGCCTCGACGCCCAGCGCCTGAACCTGCGCACGGTCCTGACCCTGGCTGACGGCGAACGTCTGGACATCAACCCCGATAACAGTTGGCAGGTGATCTATGCCGTTTGAAACCCCTTCGCTGCCGGTGCTGATCAAGCGCACCCAAAGCGACCTGGCCGGCGATTCGCTGCGCCAGTCCGATGCGCAAGTGCTGGCCCGTACCCTCGGTGGCGCGGCTTATGGTCTGTACGGTTATCTCGACTGGATTGCCGAGCAGATCCTGCCGGACAAGGCCGATGAATCGACCCTGGAGCGCATCGCCGCACTGCGTCTGAATCAACCGCGCAAACCCGCGCAAGTCGCCAGCGGCAGCGTCAGTTTTACCGCCACTGCCGGTGCAGTGCTGGACGTCGACACGTTGCTGCAATCGAACGACGGTCGCACCTACAAAGTCACCGCCGCGCGCACCACGGTCAACGGCAGCAACACCACTACCATCGCCGCGCTGGATGCCGGCAGCCTCGGTAATGCCGACGCCGGTCTGGCGCTGACACCGGTGCAGCCAATTACCGGTGTGGTCGGCACCAGTTTTGTCGTGCTGGCGCCGGGGCTCAGCGGCGGCGTGGCACGGGAAAGTCTGGAATCGCTGCGCTCGCGGGTGATTCGTTCCTACCGCGTGATTCCCCATGGCGGCTCGGCCAGTGATTACGAGACCTGGGCGCTGGAAGTGCCGGGCGTAACGCGCGCCTGGTGTCGTGGTGGCCTGCTCGGGCCAGGCACGGTGACGGTGTTCATCATGCGTGATGAAGACCCGCAACCGGTGCCCAACGATGAGCAATTGGCGGAGGTTCAGGCGTACATCGAACCGCTGCGTCCGGTGACTGCGGAAGTGCACGTACAGCGGCCGATTCAAGTGCCGGTGGTGTATCGCTTCAAGAGCGTCAATCCGGACACCACCGCTGTGCGCGCCGCCGTTGAAGCGCAGTTGCGCGACCTGCACAACCGCGAGGCCGACCTGGGTGTGCCGCTGCTGATCAGCCATATCCGCGAAGCCATCAGCAGCGCCGGTGGTGAGTACGATCACACCCTGACCGCGCCGGCCGCTGACGTGCCTGCCGGGCAAAGCGAACTGCTCACCTTCGGAGGTTGCGTATGGGGGGCATAAGAACCGCCGCGCAATATCAGGCGCAACTGCGCGCCTTGCTGCCCAGTGGCCCGGCGTGGGACCCGGAGCGTGTGCCGGAACTCGAAGAAGTGCTGCAAGGCGTCGCCGTCGAACTGGCCCGCCTCGATGCCCGCGCCGCCGACCTGCTCAACGAGATGGACCCGGCCGGCGTCAGCGAACTGGTGCCGGACTGGGAGCAGGTGATGAACCTGCCCGACCCGTGCCTGGGCGCCACGCCGCTGTTCGACGACCGCCGCCTCGCCGTACGCCGGCGCTTGCTCGCGGTCGGCAGCCAGGCTGTCGGTTACTACCTCGACATCGCCAAAAGCCAGGGCTACCCCAACGCGACCATCACCGAACTCGAAGCCCCACGCATGGGCCGCTCGCGTTTTGGCTCGGCGCATTGGGGCACGTGGGAAGCGCAGTTCATGTGGACGCTCAACACCGGCGGCCGCTTGCTGCTCGGCCGGCGTTACGGCGCGAGCTACTGGGGCGAGCGTTTTGGCGTCAACCCGGGCTCGGCGCTGGAATGCCTGATCCACCGCAGCGCCCCGGCGCACACCAAGGTGCACATCAATTATGACTAGGGAGGCATGAGCCATGGATTATCCGAACAGTGTTCCCAGCGCCGGCTTGGTGAACGGGAAGTTTGTCGATGAGAACCCGATGACCGGAACCCCGGGATCGCTGATTCCGGCGGACTGGGGGAATGGGGTTACGCAGGAAATCATCAACGTGATCAATGCCGGGGGGTTGACCCCGGACGAGAAGAAATACGATCAGTTGTTGCAGGCGATTCAATCGGTGACGGCCAAGGGCTGGAATCAGGATCTGGCGTTGCCACTGGTGGCGTTGCCGCTACCAACGGTAGCCACTGCCGATGGCCGGCTGACGGTCAGCCCGGCAGCTGCCGCTACCAGCGGTGGCAAGGTTTCGATCGCGGCGGGTACGTTTATCAGCCTGGGGCAGGAAGTGGTGAATGGCCAGTTGGGCCGCTCGCGCACTTTTGTGACATCGGCCTGGAGCAGCGTGGATCTGTTGCCCAGCAGCCACTACTTTCTGCGCGCGCAAGTTTCCGGTGGTGCGCTGACGTTCTACGTGCAGCGTGGCAACATTCATGACGTGACGCCCGAGTCGTTGAAAGGAACGGTAAACGGTGCCGCCGGTGGTGGGTTCCAGTCAACGGCACTGGACATGTGCCTGGCCTGGGTCGTGACCGGCGCACCGGGTTCGGTGCCGACGGTGCGAACGATTTACAATCGTGCCCGCTTGACCTGGACCCAGACCGTCAACGGGACCGGCGCGATTTTCCTGCCGCTGGATCCGCACGCACGTTCTGCCCGATTGGTTGCCGGCAATCCAACGCCGTCCTCGACGGCAGTGACGTCGGTTGCCTTTCCGTCAACGGGATGGGCGGGCGGTAACTATTGCTTCCTGTCGCCCATTATTGCGGGAAGTTCCAACAACCCCGGGGGCTGGAACCCGGCAACGGTTTCCCCTTGTGTGTTGTTTACCAACAACATCGTTAACGACGTGACGGTTTCAACCCTGGCCGCCAGTTTCGACCATGCCAATCTGCGCTCGTTGTGGCAGTGCTATCAGGCAGAACACAACCTTGGTCAGTCGAACGCCGACAGTGATGAGCTGTTACTCAGCATGGGCATCAAGAGCCACCCTGTCACCGACTACAGCGTCGGGATTGCGATCAACTTTGCAGACGCCGTGAACGTCCAACTGTCGTGGGAGCTTATTCGATGATCGTGATTCAGGAACTTCATCAGTTCGACGGCGAAATGCGCCTTCCTCAACCTTCTGCCGCCCATGACTGGGACGGTGAGAAGTGGGTCGTGAACGGCGATAAGCAGGCTGTGCTGAACGAGCAGGAAACTGAACGTCTGTGTACCAAAGTCGACGCCACCGCCGACAACATCCGCACCGCGCTGGCCGGCGACCCCCTCAAAGCCTTGGAGTACGCCCAGGCCGCCGCTGACGCGCAGGCTTATCAGGACGCCGGTTACCCGAAAAAGGAAGTGCCGCTGTCAGTCGCCGCGTGGGTTGTCAAAGGGCGCACGGCCAAACAGGCCGCCGAGCAGATTCTGAGCAAGGCCCATCAACTGACCGACCATCTGCTGGCGCTGCGTACGCTGCGCCTGAAAGCCAAAGCGCAAATTCGCGCACAGGCCGCCAAGGGCAACATGGATCTGGCGCGCAGCGCGGGTGAGGAAGCTTTGGTCGCCATTCGCGAGCTGGCCAGCGGCCTTTCCAACTAAGCCGAAAAGCCTCCGTTCAGCGTCACCCAGGCCCACTTCGTTGTGGGCTTTTTATTTTCAGAAAACGGACCGTGGACAGGCGCGCAGAAAAAGCTGTGTCGACGCCGGTCATTTGTCATTTCAAAGGAACGAGCAACCTATGGATTATCCAAAAAGCGTCCCCAGCGTCGGCCTGGTCGATGGCCGCTTCGTCGATGAAAACCCGGTGGCGGGTACGCCGGGGTCGTTGATTCCGGCGGTGTGGGGCAACAGTGTCACTCAGGAGATTCTGAGTGTGATTACTGGTGGTGGGTTGGTGGCTTCCGAGGCGGATACCGGGCAGTTGTTCAAGGCGATTCAGTCGATTGTTGGCAGCGCTAGTCCGATGCGTTCGGTCATTACTCGGGTTGGCACGTCCAGGTCATTGGCCATTGAAGAGCTGGGCCTGGTTCTGATCGATGCCGGGGCCGGTGCACTGAACGTCAGTCTGCCGCCGGCCAATACCAGCCTTGGGGTGCGCGACATCATTGTGCGGCGTGTCGATAACAGCGGTAACCGCTTGGTTGTGAGAAGTTCAACAGGCGATGTGATTAGGTTTCACACCCATTTGAATGCTGCGGGCTATCCGTTTCTCGTGTTGATGGGCGCCGGTGACTGGTGGCATTTACGCAGCGATGCAGCGGGCAATTGGTGGCCGGTCGGTCGTCTGGATGGATCCTCACTCGGCTACATAGCCTTTGAAACCACACTGGCTGTACTGCCCGGTGGCTATGCCGCGCTGAATGGTTCTTTACTGAATCGCTCGGAATGGCCTTGGCTCTGGGATCACGCGCAGCAGTCAGGCATGTTGCGTTCCGAGGCGGATCGAGGCGGTGCGTGGACGCCTGGAGACGGCGCCACCACTTTTCGCCTGCCAGAAGCCCGTGGTGAATTTTTGCGCGTTCTGGCCGAAGGCGGTTTGGTCGATTCCGGTCGTGCGGCGGGATCCTGGCAAAAAGGCTCTTTAGTTCAGGGCGACAATGGTATTGGCGACAATATTCTGTTTGCGACCCACATCAGTACCCAGAAAGCCCAGCTGGGTTTCGATATGGGCAACTACGTCGATTACGCGGGCGCCACCGTCAAATACATCACGCCTTCAGTGCCGGTTACGCCAATCACGGATGCTGATTTGCTGAACCACGGCGGTATCACGCGTCCTCGAAATATTGCCTATCCGGGTCGAATCAAACTTATCTGAGGTGCCCATGTTTAATTATCTGACTGATCATCTGGGATGTTTGACCGGCCCTGTCGAGTTTGATGTCACCCCCGGTCTTGGTGTTCAACTGCCGAGTAATGCCGTTCAACTTTCATTCGAGCTGCCGTCGCCCGAAAGCGGGCGAGTGTGGACACTGGTTAACAATGTTCCTCGAGAGCTGACAGACCGGCGTGGTGTGGTTTACCGCAAACATGATGGAGTCAGGCAAGTATGGACCGAACTGGGAGAGTTGCCTGACACCCTTACAACAGAGCCGTGGCCAGGGGAGTTCCATGTCTGGCGCGACAACGCCTGGCTATTGGATGAGCAGGCTCGCTTGGCGAGCGTAAGACAGCAATGCCTCGTTCAACGCGACGCGTTGCTTCGCGACGCCGTGCTGCGCATCGCGCCCCTGCAATATGCCGAAGACATCGGCGATGCCAGCCATGACGAACAACTGCTGCTGATCGAGTGGAAGCTCTACAGCGTCGAGCTGAACCGTATCGAAAAACAGGCCGGTTTCCCCGATGAAATTACCTGGCCAGTCGCACCCGGCACGGCCATAGCCAAGTGACTTCAGCACAGGGAACAGTGCAATGGACTATCCAAAAAGTATTTCCGGCGTGGGGCTGGTCAACGGCGGCTTCGTCGATGAAAACCCGGTGGCTGGCACACCGGGGTCGTTGATTCCGGCGGTGTGGGGCAACAGTGTCACACAGGAGATTCTCAACGCAATCAAGGCCGCCGGATTGACCCCGGATGAAGCCAAAACCGATCAACTGGCCACCGCAATCGGTGCACTGGTCGACTTCAACAAACTGAAAAATACCCCAACCACGTTGGCCGGCTATGGCATCACCGATGCAGTGGGACGGTTGCTGGCGGTCAGGCAGTTCGAATCCGTCGGTATCACGCTTTACAAACCCCATCCCCGAGCGAAACGCATACGTGTGCGCTTGGTCGGTGCGGGTGGTTCCGGTGGAGGCTGTGAGCCCGTCCCCGCCAATAATCACCGAATCGGTGGTGGCGGTGGTTCCGGCGCCTATGCGGAGAGTCTCTACGACGTGACCGCGCAAATGCTGGCTGGCGTGCCTGTGTCTTTGGGAGCTGGCGGCGCTGCAGTCAATACGACCGGGATGACCGGGGGCGGCGCTTCCTTCGGCACCTATATGAGCGCCGCTGGCGGTGCCGGCGGGCAAATCCTTTCATTCCCGGTGACAGCAACGACGGTCGGTTTCGTCATGGGCGGTGCTGGCGGACAAATCGTCACGGGTGGTGGTTTGGCCAACGCTCGTGGCACCCCAGGTGAGTTCGCGATGTACAACTTCAATTGGGGTGTGGTTTCCGGGGCCGGGGCTGCCAGCCCGTTTGACGGTGGTGGCACACGTGTAGGCGTCAATGGAAATGGCATCTCCGGCGGGCGAGGCTCCGGTGGCAGCGGCTCCTGCTCGACAAATGCTTCCGCTTCCGTCGTCAGCGGCGCCGGCGGCAATGCCTTTTGCGAAATCTGGGAGTACGAATAATGGCCGTTTATGCACGGATCGAAAACGGCGTGGTTGTCGAACGGATCGACACCGGTGACTACGCAATCAGCCAACTGTTTGCTCCATCTTTTGTTGAGTCGATGGTTCGAGTGCCGGATGGTGAGGCGGTCGAAATCGGCGCGCCGATCAGTGAGTTGCCGACAGCTGCCGACCCACTGCCCGCGCAGCAAAGTCGGGTGGTCCTCCAGGCGCCGGTTGCTGTAGACCAAGCGCCTGCCCCAGCGGAACGCAGCTGGCGTCAGGCATCCCTTTCAGCGACCGAATGGCTGGTCACTCGCCATCGCGATGAGCAGGAACTGGGGCGCGGAACCTTACTCAAGGCTGCGCAATACCTGGAACTGCTTGAGTACCGGCAAGCGCTGCGCGACTGGCCTGATTCGGCTTTTTTTCCCGCAACGGATTCCCGACCGTCAGCACCGCTTTGGCTGGCCAGCGTGATTGGCTGAGGCCTGCGCACCCACTGTATTTCAATCAAGGAGATGAACATTGGATTATCCCAAGAGTGTGCCCAGTGTCGGCCTGGTCAATGGCCAGTTTGTCGACGAAGACCCGATCGCCGGTAAACCCGGCTCGCTGATCCCGGCGACGTGGGGCAACAGCGTCACGCAAGAGATTCTTAACGTTGTTCAGGCGGCCGGTCTGACGCCGAACGAGTCGTCGAACAATCAGTTGTTGGCGGCATTGCGCAGCCCGACATTGTTCACGACGGCGCCGCAGTTTGATGGTGGACGCTCGGCAGCAACGTCCGAGTTTGTGCAACGGGCGCTGGGCAGTTATGCCAGTACTCGCAGTATATCCACCGCCACCCAATTGACTCAGGCTGATGTCGGCTGCTCGATCGGTCTGGGCGGTAACGCGGCGTACACCGTTACGCTGCCGGATGCCGCTGCGGTGCCGAACGGCGTCACGATCAGCCTGCATTGCCGTAACAGTGCGCCCGTCACGGTGGCCAGTAAAACCGGCACGCAGATCAGTCCGCAAGGGGCTTATCTGGCGTCGATCGTCATCAATAATGGTGAGAGTGCGAACTTCGTCAGAGAGTCTGGGGTGTGGGTGGTTTATGGCACTGCTGCGTTGAAGTACTCGGCGTTTGCGGCGCAACTCAATCCAAGCACTCAATTCGGCTATCAAAAATTTCCCAGTGGGTTGATCGTGCAGTGGTTGATCGGCGCATCTGACGTCAATGCAACCATGAGTCTGTCACTGCCCATCAGATTTCCTACTGCAGTCCTCGGTGGCGTGGCCAACGAGGCTTATCCCGGCGCCTGGGTTTCCAGCACCGGGACAATCTGGGGGTTCGATACGTCCGCCTCATCCACTTCTGTAGCCGTTGCACGCGTCAGGGTGGCTGACGGAACAACTGTAAGACCGGGACCAGGCGTTTCCGGTCGAATTCTGGTTTGGGGGTATTAACGATGTCTATTTACTTTTACGCACAAACCCTGGGCTTTGATCGGGTCGACAGCGCACTTCCCGAAGTGCCTGAAGGGGCGGTGGAAATCACCGAGGCGCAATACGCCGAACTGTTTGCGGGACAAGCTGCCGGAAAAGTCATCAGCGCCAGTCACTCTGGCCAGCCTGTGTTGACCGATCCTCTCAATTCCCCGATTGCGCTGGCCAACCGTGAACGCGCATGGCGCAACCAGGTGCTTCAAAACACCCAATGGTTGGTGTTCCGCGACGCTGAAGAGCTTGAAGTGGGTGAGGGCACAACCCTGCGCGCCGAAGAGATCAAACAACTGCTCGCCTATCGGCAGGCACTGCGGGACTGGCCCAATGCTCCGGACTTCCCGGACACACGCTCGCGCCCGGTAGAACCCGATTGGCTTGAAGGCTTGTCGTCCGTCTGACCCTATGAGGACTTAATGTGGACTATCCAAAAAGCGTTCCCAGCGTCGGGCTGGTGAATGGCAAATTCGTTAACGAAGACGTCGTCGCAGGATTGCCCGGATCCCTGATCCCGGCGACCTGGGGCAACAGCGTTACCGACGAGCTGTTGAACGTCGTCAAATCCGCCGGCCTTGAGCCGAGCGAAGCCGATGCAACCCAGTTGTTGCAAGCGGTGAAAAAACTCAGTCAGGCAGGTGAAGACAAACATGCCACTGACATCGGCGCGGCCAATCTCTACATGGCCAATTATGTGCCTGCCGTCACCGCATTGAAGGACGGCTTGGCGCTGCGCTTTACTGCCGGTAATGCCAATACCGGGGCGAGTACGTTTGCACCGAACGGCTTGATGCCCAAGCCGCTGGTCAGTCTTGCAGCGAGTGCGTTGCGCCCTGCCGAGATTGTCGGCGGTAGTGTGTGTTCGGTGGTGTACAGCGCAGCACTGGATAGTTGGGTGCGGGTGTATGCGAGTGGTGGCAATGCTGCAAGTGGCCGGCTCTTGGGGATCAGGACATTTACCGCGTCCGGCATCTATGTGCCAGCAGTGGGAATGAAGAACGTATGGGTCACCATCGTCGGCGGAGGTGGTGGCAGCTCGGGAATCGGTGCGACCAACTCTACCCAGGTTTCCCTTACAGGCGGTGGCGCTTCCGGTAGCTACGCACAAGCCTGGTTATCATCTGCCGCGATCGGGCAAAGCCAAATCATTACCGTGGGGGCTGGGGGCGCGGCGGGGGTTGTCGGCACAGGCGGAGGAAGTGGCGGTACCAGTTCGCTGGGTTCATTGGTTACGGCCACCGGTGGTGGCGGGTCTCCCTGGAATTCTCCGCTCACGCTTCCTGGATTCGGCTTGTATGTAGGTGGTTTTCCCAGCCAAACCTCAAGTGGCGGCAACATTGTCAATTCGGCAGGTGCGGCCGGCAATCCAGGGATGTGCCTCACCGGATCAACACTTGCCGGGCATGGCGCAAACTCACCGCTTGGCAGTGGTGGTTATGCGAGTAGCGTCGCATTGAGTGTGGCTGCCCCCGGTTCCGGTTATGGTTCAGGCGCGGGCGGGATCGCTAACACAACCAATCAGCCGGGTAGACCGGGCGCAGCAGGCGCTCCCGGTGCCGTGATCATCTACGAGTACACCTGATGAAAACCTACGCACGCATCACCCAGAACACCGTGGTCGAACTCTTCTCCACCGACGGAAATATGGCCGAGATGTTTCATCCGGATCTGCTCTGGGTCGACATCACTGAAATCACTCCGGTACCGCAAATCGACTGGACCGCCCACTTCGGTACCCTCGGTTGGGTGTTCGACGTGCCCGAAGAACTTGCACCGGACAGCACGCTGAAAACTCTGGCAAAAAAATGGCTGACGGGCATTGGCCGCCAACCATGATTCAATCGGGGCAATATCCAGGGAGGATCAAGCATTATGCAAATAACTGAAAGCAACCTTATCGACATCATGCCGAACGCCCGCTCCCAAGCGGGCGTTTTTGTTTCTGCACTCAACAGCGCGATGGCGCGCCGTCATATCGACTCGCCCAAACGCGTCGCGGCGTTCCTCGCGCAGGTCGGGCACGAGTCCGGGCAACTGCGCTATGTGCGGGAACTTGGCAACAACCAATACCTGAGCAAATACGACACCGGCACTTTGGCTTTACGTCTGGGCAATACTCCGGAGGCCGATGGCGACGGGCAGAAGTATCGTGGTCGCGGACTGATCCAGATCACTGGTCGCAGCAACTATCGCCAGTGCAGCGTTGGCCTGTTCGGTGATGAACGTCTGTTGTCCCTGCCCGAACTGCTCGAACAGCCACAATGGGCTGCCGAGTCCGCGGCATGGTTCTGGGAGCAGAACGGCTTGAATGAACTGGCCGATCGCGATCAGTTCAACACCATCACCCGGCGAATCAACGGCGGGTTGAACGGCTTGCAGGATCGCCTGGAAATCTGGGCGCGGGCGAGGGCAGTGCTATGCCAATCCCCTGGCGAGTGATCGGCATCTTATTGCTGGCCGCTGGTGCTTTTGCTGCGGCCTGGCAGTTTCAGGGGTGGCGCTACGAACGGCAATTGGCCGAGCAGGCCCGGTTAAACGCCGAAACCCTCAATCAACTGACGCAGACCGCCGCTGCAGCGCAGCAGGCCGAGCAGGATAAACGTCTGGCGTTGGAGCAGCGGCTCGCGGCCAGTGAACAAACCCATTACCGAGCGCTGAGCGATGCCCAACGTGATCAGGATCGCCTGCGCGATCGTCTTGCCACTGCTGATGTGCGCCTGTCAGTCCTTCTCGACGCCAGCGACGCTGCCCCAGGCTGCAACGTGCCAGCCACCGCCGGCGCCGGCAACGTGGATCATGCAACCGTACGCGCCCGACTTGACCCGGCGCATGCTCAACGAATTATCGCCATCACCGACACCGGCGACCGTGGACTGATCGCCTTGCAGGCGTGTCAGGCGTATGTCAGAGCGCTCGCGCCCGAACATTTTGAATGAGTCTGTGTATTGAAAGCGCAACCGGCTCGTGTACGGTGGAGGCATTCCACACGATCCGGAGCACGCCGTGAAAGAGATCACTCAACTGGCCGCCGACCTTGGCCGACGTCTGCAACTGCTCAATGCCCACGTCACCACCGCTGAGTCCTGTACCGGTGGCGGGATCGCCGAAGCCATCACGCGGATCCCGGGCAGTTCGGCGTGGTTCGAGGCGGGCTACGTCACGTATTCCAATCGACAGAAAACCCAGCAGTTGAATGTGCCAACCGAGTTGTTCGAAACGGTGGGCGCGGTCAGTCGCGAGGTGGTTGAAGCGATGGTGCGTGGTGCGCAGGACAAAAGCCTGGCGCGATTTGCCGTGGCGGTCAGCGGGGTGGCCGGGCCGGACGGTGGTTCACCGAACAAACCGGTGGGCACTGTGTGGCTGGCCTGGGGTGTTGGCGAAACGGTCACCAGTGAGGTTCAGCACTTCCCCGGCAACCGCGATGACGTCCGCCGACAAACGGTGAAGGCCGCGCTAGAGGGGCTCCTGCGACTAGCGGCACGAGAAATCGAAAATCAGGGGTAGGCGATCCGCGAACGCTGTGGAATAATACTGGCTACTTATACAGGTGTTGGCCGTCAGGCCTTATTGATTACGTGAGGACTTTAATGGACGACAACAAGAAGAAAGCCTTGGCTGCGGCCCTGGGTCAGATCGAACGTCAATTCGGCAAGGGTGCCGTGATGCGTATGGGCGATCAAGACCGTCAGGCGATCCCGGCTATCTCGACTGGCTCTCTGGGTCTGGACATCGCGCTCGGCATTGGCGGCCTGCCAAAAGGCCGTATCGTTGAAATCTACGGTCCTGAATCCTCCGGTAAAACCACACTGACCTTGTCCGTGATCGCCCAGGCTCAAAAAGCCGGCGCGACCTGCGCATTCGTCGACGCCGAACACGCCCTCGACCCTGAGTACGCCGGCAAGCTGGGCGTCAACGTCGACGACCTGCTGGTGTCGCAGCCGGACACCGGCGAACAGGCGCTGGAAATCACCGACATGCTGGTGCGCTCCAACGCCGTTGACGTGATCATCGTCGACTCCGTGGCAGCCCTGGTACCGAAGGCTGAAATCGAAGGCGAAATGGGTGACATGCACGTGGGCCTGCAAGCCCGTCTGATGTCCCAGGCGCTGCGTAAAATCACCGGTAACATCAAGAACGCCAACTGCCTGGTGATCTTCATCAACCAGATTCGTATGAAGATCGGCGTGATGTTCGGTAGCCCGGAAACCACCACCGGTGGTAACGCGCTGAAGTTCTATGCTTCGGTCCGTCTCGACATCCGCCGTACCGGCGCGGTGAAGGAAGGCGACGAAGTGGTCGGCAGCGAAACCCGCGTCAAGGTTGTGAAGAACAAGGTCGCTTCGCCGTTCCGTCAGGCCGAGTTCCAGATTCTTTACGGCAAAGGCATCTACCTCAACGGCGAGATGATCGACTTGGGCGTGCTCCACGGTTTCGTCGAGAAGTCCGGCGCCTGGTATGCCTATGAAGGCACCAAGATCGGTCAGGGCAAGGCCAACTCGGCCAAGTTCCTGGCAGACAACCCGGAAATCGCGGCGAAGCTCGAGAAGCAACTGCGTGACAAACTGCTGACGCCTGCAGTGATCGATTCCAAGGCTTCTGCAGTCAAAGAGACTGAAGACGACCTGGCCGACGCTGATATCTGATTGCAGCGATGACCACCGCCGTACTCGATACCCTCGTCGCTGTGCGGCGAACCGCCATGGACCTGCTCGCACGCCGCGAGCACGGTCGAGTCGAGCTGACGCGCAAACTGCGTCAGCGCGGCGCTGAAGCGGAGATGATCGAAACAGCCCTCGACCGTTTGACGGAAGAGGGGCTGCTTTCCGAAGCCCGTTACCTTGAAAGCTTTGTTTCCTACCGCGCCCGCTCCGGCTATGGCCCTCTGCGGATTCGTGAGGAACTGAGCCAGCGCGGTTTGCAGCGCGCCGATATCGAACTCGCCCTGCGCGAAAGCGGTATCAGTTGGCAGGAGCAACTGCAGGAAACGTGGCAACGCAAGTTCTCCGGACATTTGCCGATTGATGCGAAAGAGCGGGCCAAGCAAGGCCGGTTTCTGGCGTATCGGGGGTTCTCGATGGAGATGATCAACCGCTTGTTCAGCGGTCGCGGCATGGACGATTAAACCGCTTCAATAAAAACGGCCCGCTATGAAAATAGCGGGCCGTTTTTTTTTGCCTTCAAATTGCCTTTGACGGCTCGCGGCTGCGTTGCGCTGTTTGCGGTTTTGAATCGGCCCAGTTTTCCGGCAGATTGATGTAATCGATCAACTCCCTCAGACGCCCGTGCGTTCGGGCATTGAAAGCGAAGGCCAGTCGTGCCAGATGGCTGAACTGTGCTTCATCGTGTTCCTCGCCGGCGTAGGCGTGTTGATGAAACTGATCACTCAGGCACAAATCGGCGAACGCTTCCTGCATGTGCGCCAGCGCCTGATCGCTGAGCTTGTGATTCATACGAATCACGAATTGGCGCTTGAGCCAGCGGCTGGAGTGGAAGTTACTGTAGAACTGGTTGATCTGTTCCACCGCTTCCTCAACGGTGTAAACCAGACGCATCAGTCTCATATCGGTCGGCAGGATGTAATGGTTTTCCTCCAGTTGCTGGCGAATGAAGTCCATTGCGCCTTGCCAGAATGTGCCGCCCGGCGCATCCAGCAGCACCACCGGCACCAATGGACTTTTCCCGGTCTGGATCAATGTCAGCACTTCCAGCGCTTCATCCAGCGTGCCGAAACCGCCCGGGCACAAGACCAGCGCGTCGGCTTCTTTGACGAAAAACAGTTTGCGCGTGAAGAAGAAGTGAAACGGCAACAGATTGCCGGTGCCGTCCACCGTAGGATTGGCATGCTGCTCGAAGGGCAGGGTGATGTTGAAGCCGAGACTGTGATCGCGGCCGGCACCTTCATGCGCGGCAGCCATGATGCCGCCCCCGGCGCCAGTGATGACCATCATCCCCGAGCGGGTCAACGCCGCGCCGAGTTCACGGGCCATCGCATACAGCGGATGCTCGACCGGCGTGCGCGCCGAACCGAATACTGTGACTTTGCGTCGGCCTTTGAACTGCTCCAGGACCCGAAACGCCTGCTCCAGTTCGCGCAGGGCTTGCAAGGTAATCTTGGCATTCCAGCGGTTATGGTCTTCCTGGGCCATGCGCAGCACGGTCAGGATCATGTCGCGGTAGATGGGGATATTCGGGCTGTTGGGTGAAACTCGGTTGAGTTGTTCTTCGACCTTACTGATGAGGTCGGGACCGCTTTCCTGAAAATGACGGCTCAAGAGGTCATTCGGTTGGTAAGGCATTCAACGTCTCCTTCTGCACAGAGCGGATGGCCCTGACGAGCGGCGTCAGTGCCGCGCTGCAAAAAACACACGATCGGCAGTTCCTTGTCTGCCGTTGAAAAATGATCGGGAATACTCTGAATCTAGACCCTTGCGCGCATTTGCGCTGACTTGATCATTGCGCCGTAAAGTTTTGGCTGGCAATCGTTTGTTGATTTTCCGCGCGTTGCTTCACCGCTCGTCCGAACGTGCACCGAATGGCAAACCCTCTGATTAACTAACGTACAGGCGCCTTACGACAGCTTTAGGTCAATAACCGTACGCAAGGTGCACGCGATTCAAGGATTTGCGGGTGGCAAGGAGGCGGGACACATGGCCAGAGTGATTCTGGAGATCGATACGCAGTTGTATCGGATGTTGAAGGCATCAGCCGAGACCAATCAACTCAGTCTCGAAGAGGAGTGCTGCCGGCGGTTGGCGGGTGGCGAGCGTCGTTCGCACTATTTACAGGCTTTGCTGGCTGAACTGCGCGCCGAGGATGAACAGCGGCGCGCCAATTCGCGATAGTTACTTCTTCTTCGCCGGGGCGGCTTTCGGGCAATCCGATTCCTGATAGCTGGCGGAGCCGATCGCTTTGTTGGTTTTCACTTCCGTGAAGTCGTAACGCATGATCGCACCCTTGGCCATCAGCTTGCGGTACGACGGGTTGTTGCATACCGAGGCGCCCAACTGGAAATACACGGCTTTAGGGTCAGCGCGCATTTTGTCGGCGTGGCTCTTCTGTACGCTCAGGTGGTTGATCAACTGAGTGCCTTCAACGGTGTAGCCCTGATCAAGAATGTCTTCATTGATTGCCCGAGGCGTGCCGACGCTGCTCTGGGCGGCGACGTTGCGCAGCTCTCGGTTCAGATTCTGCTCACTCAGGGATGCAGCCTGAGCGGTGAAGGACGACGCCAGCAGAATGGCAGCGGTAGGAACGATAAGGCGCAGCATGAAACTCTCCTGATTCAGTGACTGGTGGTTCGACCAGCCCTGTGGCTGTGCGTTCAGTGGCGCCGGATTATAGGGGAGCCGGTCGGGACGGTACAGGTTTGCACTCGCCGCTCTGGTAAACTGCCCGCCTTTATAGCCTTGCCGAGTGCTGTGCGTGTCGAGTTTTCCTGCCGTAAGGCGTTGCCCGTGACCCATCATGCCCCCAACGCCGTAGCCCGCTTGCGCGATCAGCGCGAGGACGAGGGCATCAAGCCGATTCAGGCCCGTGGCTTTCGCTCCGAGCGTTGCCGCGACTGCCGGGTGATCATCAGCCATTGTTTGTGCGCCTGGCGTCCGAGTGTCGAAACCCGATCGGGCGTGTGCCTGATCATGACCGGCAAGGAAGTGTTCAAACCGAGCAACACCGGTTGGCTGATTGCCGACGTGGTGCGCGATAACCATGCGTTTATCTGGTCGCGTACCGAGCCTGATCCGCAGATGCTGGCGCTGCTCAATGATCCGCAATGGCAACCGTATCTGGTGTTTCCCGGCGAATACGTCGAGCCGTCGCGAGTGACCAATACTGTCGCGATCGATAGCAGCAAGCGCCCGTTGTTCATTCTGCTGGATGCGACCTGGACCGAAGCGCGGAAGATTTTCCGCAAGAGCCCGTATTTTGATCGCTTGCCGATTCTCAGTCTGCTGCCCGACAAACTCTCGCGTTACCGCTTGCGCCGTTCGACCCGCAGTGAGCACCTGTGCACCGCCGAAGTCGCGGCATTGTGCCTGGAACTGGCTGGTGACAGCGACGCCACCTCTGCGCTGGACGCCTATTTTGACGTGTTCAGCCAGCATTATCTGGGCGCCAAACAGCAACTGGACATGAATGAGTCAACGCCGGCTCACGCCGAGTTGTTGCCCTATATACGAAAGCCGCAGCCGGAGTTGGCCCAATAGTGGCCCATACTGTACAAGCCAGCGGCCGTGCTGCTTGACCACCCCGTCTTCGCTGGGCATGCTTGGCGCCGATTGGGGTGCGGCCAAGGTTTGAAACGCCGTGTTTGCTGTTGATTGGCGTTGAACGTGCCCCTGTAGATACCGCTTTCAAGCGGCATCTTGAGTTGCTTTGGCCAGACCGGAATGCACCGGGTCTGCCATCAAAAACAGGATCATTTGAAAAATGGCCACATACGACATCCTGATTGCCGATGACCACCCACTGTTTCGTAGCGCCCTGCATCAAGCGGTGACGCTGGGCCTTGGCCCGGACGTCCGGCTGGTAGAAGTGGCGAGCATCGCCGAGCTGGAATCTCGCCTGACCGAAAAGGCTGACTGGGATCTGGTCCTGCTGGACCTGAACATGCCAGGCGCTTTCGGGTTTTCCGGTTTGGTCATGCTGCGCGGGCAGTACCCGCAGATTCCGGTGGTGATGGTTTCGGCGCAGGAAGAAGCTTCGGTGATGGTCAAATCCCGTGAGTTCGGCGCCAGTGGTTTTATCCCCAAGTCCAGCGACCTCAGCGTGATTCAGGAGGCCGTGCGCAAAGTGCTCGATGGCGATGTTTTCTGGCCGCCGCAGGCGTTCGAGGCAGTCGCCGTTTCCGATGAAGCCAAAGCCGCCAGCGATGGTCTCGCCAGCCTGACCCCGCAGCAGTTCCGCGTCTTGACCATGGTCTGCGAAGGCCTGCTGAACAAGCAGATTGCCTATGAGCTGAGTGTGTCGGAAGCGACCATCAAGGCCCACGTCACGGCGATCTTTCGCAAGCTGAATGTGCGCACTCGTACGCAAGCGGCTTTACTGCTGCAACAACTTGAGTCAATTCCGAGCCAATAAAGGCTGGCGTCTTCACGCTTTTTTGACTTTTGTTGCTCTAGCTTTCCCACTCCTTTTTGGTTGGTTTCTACTTTATGTCACCTTTCAAGGGCCAGACCGGCCTGAAACGCATTCTCAACGCCTCCGGTTACTCGCTGGACGGGCTGCGCGCAGCCTTCACCGGTGAAGCAGCCTTTCGCCAATTGGTACTGCTCAATGTGGTGCTGATTCCGCTGACGTTCTTCCTCAATGTCAGCCGCGTTGAGCAGGCACTGTTGATTGCCGTGTGCCTGCTGGCGCTGATCGTCGAGTTGCTGAATTCGGCGGTGGAAGCGGCCATCGACCGCATTTCGCTGGAGCTGCACCCGCTGTCGAAGAACGCCAAGGACATGGGCAGCGCCGCACAATTCGTCGCACTGAGCATGATTGCGCTGGTGTGGGCAGTGATTCTGCTTTAAGCGATTGTCGGCAAAACGATCTCGTCGCTGCGCTGCACCCCGGCGGTGAAAGCGCGGCACAGCTCGAGAAATTCGCGCATGGCCGAAGTCTGGTACTTCTGCTTGTGCCAGATGAAGTAAAACTGTCGGGCCAGATCCAGGTCCGGCGTCTCCACCGGCACCAAGCTGCCGCGTCGGAACGCGTCACGCAGCGCCAGCCGCGAGATGCAGCCAATCCCCAGTCCTGATTCCACCGCGCGTTTGATCGCTTCGGTGTGTTCCAGCTCCAGACGAATATTCAGCGCACTGCGATGGTGACGCATGGCCTGATCGAAGGTCAGCCGCGTGCCGGAACCCTGTTCGCGCAGAATCCATGCCTCGTGCGTCAGCTCCTCCATGGTCGCCGTACCGCGTTGGGCCAGTGGATGCTGCGGCGCGCAGAACACCACCAGCTCATCTTCAACCCAGCTCTGCACTTCGATATCCGGGTGGCTGCAATCGCCTTCGATTAGACCCAGATCAATTTCGTAATGGGCGACTTGCTGCACGATATTGGCAGTGTTCTGCACGTGCAGCTTCACCTGACTTTCCGGGTGGCGTTGCATGAAACTGCCGATCAGCAGCGTCGCCAGGTAATTGCCGATGGTCAGCGTTGCGCCCACCGACAGCGAGCCGAAACCGGATTTGCCGTTGAGCAGGTCTTCGATTTCCTTGGCCTGATCGAGCAGCGCCACCGCTTGTGGCAACAGCTGTTTGCCGAGGGCGTTGAGGCTCAGCCGTTTGCCGGCGCGGTCGAACAGCTGGCAGCTGGATTGGCGCTCGAGCTCGGTGATCGAGGTGCTCGCGGCCGACTGCGAGAGGTTGAGCAGACCCGCAGCACGGGATACGCTTTCCTGCTGGGCGACGGCGACGAAGACTTGCAGTTGACGGAGAGTAAATCGCATATCGATATAACCGATAACCCTTATCTTAATAATCCAGTTAACAGATATTGTCGTCGCTATTAGAATGCGATGCAATTGCGCACCGTCGCCTTCAAAAGCCAGCGCAGACCCAATCTCCAGGAGTCAAACGTACATGAGCAACATGAACCACGAGCGTGTCCTCAGTGTTCATCACTGGAACGACACTCTGTTCAGCTTCAAGTGCACCCGCGATCCGGGTCTGCGCTTCGAGAACGGTCAGTTCGTGATGATCGGCCTGCAACAGCCCAACGGCCGCCCGCTTATGCGCGCTTACTCGATCGCCAGTCCGAACTGGGAAGAGCATCTGGAGTTCTTCAGCATCAAGGTGCAGGACGGCCCGCTGACTTCGCAACTGCAGCACTTGAAGGAAGGCGACGAGATCATCATCTCGAAGAAGCCTACCGGCACCCTGGTGCTGGATGACCTGAACCCGGGCAAGCACCTGTATCTGCTGAGCACCGGCACTGGCCTGGCGCCGTTCATGAGCGTCATTCAGGACCCGGAAACCTACGAGCGCTTTGAAAAAGTGATCCTGGTCCACGGCGTGCGTTACGTCAACGAAGTCGCCTACCGCGAATTCATCACCGAGCACCTGCCACAGAACGAGTTCTTCGGCGAAGCGCTGCGTGACAAGCTGATCTACTACCCGACCGTGACCCGCGAGCCTTTCGAGAATCAGGGCCGTCTGACCGACCTGATGCGCAGCGGCAAGCTGTTCAGCGACATCGGCCTGCCTCCGATCAACCCGCAGGACGACCGCGCGATGATCTGCGGCAGCCCGAGCATGCTCGACGAGACCAGCGAAGTGCTCGACAGCTTCGGCCTGAAGATCTCGGCGCGGATGCGCGAGCCGGGTGATTACCTGATCGAGCGTGCGTTCGTCGAGAAGTAATCCCCACTGAAAAAGCCCCCATTGCCTTTGCAGGCAATGGGGGCTTTTTTATGCCCGAACATTTCCCTGTAGTAGCTGCCGCAGGCTGCGATCTTTTGATCTTGCTTTTGAAGAGCAAAATCAAAAGATCGCAGCCTGCGGCAGCTCCTACATTGGGCGCGGTTTCAGACCATGGCGGGAATGACTTCGAGCACGCGGATCTGCTCCGGTGTCGAGTAATGCCAGCGCACGTCCAGATCCCAGAACTGTGCGCCATATTCACGCTCAGGCACCGGGGTTTGATAGGCCGGGCGCGGATCCTGCGCCAGGCACTGTTCAATCAGTTCAACCAAGGGTTCGCCAAGGCGCTGAGCGTGTGTGTGCGCCTGTTTCAGTGCTGAGTCCGTCCACTGCACGTCAATCAGCTGCGGTGCTGCACTGGCGATGCTGTTGGAAGCTTCGGGAATGATGTCGGCGTAAGGCACGTAGGGTTTGATGTCGAGAATCGGCGTGCCGTCGAGCAAGTCGATCCCGGAGATGAACAGCCGATGGGCTTCGACCTTGTCCAGTTTCACCACTGACTGACCGATGCCGTTCGGCCGGTGAGTCGCGCGGGTGGCGAACACGCCCATGGACTTGTTGCCGCCCAAGCGTGGAGGGCGGACTTTCAGGCGCGGTTTGTCTTCCAGTGCCTGATGAAACAGGAACAACAGCCACACATGGCTGACCTGTTCCAGACCTTGCACGGCGTCACCCTGATCGAACGGCGCCACCAGTTCCAGCACGCCACGGGCGGCGGGGGCCAGTTGTGGCTGGCGCGGGATGGCGAATTTCTCCTTGAAGCAGGAGCGCACGAAGCCGATGGGGGAGACGCTGTAAGTCATGGTTTGCATTCGAAGCGGGGCAGGGTGGGCATGATAACCCGGCGAGCTTCAAGTCTGGTGGTGGTCGGGCCGCCATCGCTGGCAAGCCGGCTCCCACAGGGTTCTCGAGTGGCTACATAATCCAAGTACACCACAAAAACCTGTGGGAGCTGGCTTGCCAGCGAAGCCGCACCGCCGATCTCAGAGACTGAACCCGCCATCCAGCGGAATAATATTCCCGGTCATATAAGCCCCAGCCGTACTCGCCAGACTGATCGCCAGCGCCGCCATCTCTTCCTCCCGCCCCCAACGCTTCATCGGAATCAAAGCCGTATCCTCAGCCAGCGCCTTCTCATCATTACCAATATGCTGAGTCATCTTGCTCGGAAACCGCCCCGGTGCGATCACATTGACGTTGATGTGCTGGCTCACCAGCTCCCGCGCCAGAATCCGCGACAATTGATGCAGGGCGGCTTTACTCGGCCCGTAGGCATACGCCTGCTCACCAAACGAAGAAATCCCCGCCACCGAACCAATGTTGATAATCCGCGCCGGATTCGCCGCTGAGCCAGCCTTGCGCAACAGCGGCAGAAATTGCTGGATGCAACTGAACACCGACGTCACGTTGAGCTGCATGACCTTCTCCCAGCCCTTGACCGGATAGCTCTCCAGCGGCGCGCCCCAAGTAGTGCCGGCGTTGTTCACCAGAATATCCAGATGCGTGATCTGCTCACCCAGGCGCGCGGCCAGCTCCTGTACGCCTTCTTCCGTCGCCAGATTCGCGGCGATGCCATGACATTTGCCCAGGACACTGAGTTCTTCAGCCGTTTGATGGCAGGCTTCGGCATCGCGCGAGCAGACATAGACGCGGGCACCAGCCTCGACAAAGGCCTTGGCGATCATCTTGCCGATACCACGTGTGCCGCCGGTCACCAGAGCGGTGCGGCCTTGCAGGGAGAAATACGGGTGCATGGCGAGTCCTGAGGATTAGGGATCAGTACACCCTAGTCGTCAGCCGCACGAAGCGGAGCCATTATTTCTGGAGGGAATGAACAATCATGCGTTGCGGCGGCGACCATCAGTCGCCACCGCAGAAGGGGATCAGGCCGGGCGAACGCGCAGGGTCAGACCCTTGAGGAAGTTGCGCAGCAACTGGTCGCCGCACGGGCGATAGTTGGTGTGGCCAACCTTGCGGAACAGTGCGCTCAGCTCAGGCTTGGACACCGGGAACTCGGCAGCCTTGAGAATCGCGTGCATGTCGTCTTCTTTCAATTCGAAGGCCACGCGCAGTTTTTTCAGAATGATGTTGTTGGTCACCGGCACTTCGATCGGCTGCGGCGGACGGCTTTCGTCCTTGCCACGCTTGAAGATCACCAGACCGTCGAGGAAGTGCGCGATGACTTCGTCCGGGCAGCGCACGAAACCTTCTTCGTCTTCTTCTTTCTTGTCGAGCCAGGTCACCACGTCGGCGAGCGCGACTTCCATGCCGCCGAGTTTGATGATCTCGACAACCTTCTTGTCGCTGATGTCGAGCATGTAGCGCACGCTGCGCAATACGTCGTTATGAATCATGTGAGTCATCCTGATAAGCGTTGTGGGCAGCACGCGGGCGCGCTACCGGAATGTGTGGCGGCAGTGGAAGTCTTAGAACTTCTCTTTGCCGGACAGGTAGCGCCATTGGCCGACCGGGACTTTGCCGATCGAGACACCGCCGATACGGATGCGGCGGATGCCGATGACCTTCAGGCCGACCGCTTCGCAGAACTGGGCGATGATGCCGGGCTGCGGATTTTTCATGGCGAAACGCAGACGGTTTTCGTTCTGCCAGCTGGCCTTGACCGGCGGCAGCTCCTTGCCCTTGTGGGTCAGGCCGTGCTGCAAACGGTTGAGGCCGTGAGCGACCATGTCACCTTCGACCTCGACCACGTATTCCTGCTCGATCTTGGCGGCGTCGGCGGTGAGCTTGCGGAGGATTTTCCAGTCCTGAGTGAACACCAGCAGGCCGCTGGCCTTGGCTTGCAAGTCGGCGCTGGCGGTCAGGCGCAGGAAGTGCCCGCGCAACGGGCGCTTGCTGAAACGGTGCTCTTCGCTGAGGGTTTCGGCGCTGAGCGACTGCATGGCAGTCTCGACGTCCATACCGGCCGGCGCGTTGAGCAGGATGGTCACCGGCTCCGGTGCGGTGGCCTTGGCGTCCTTGTCGAGCTCGACCTTCTGGTCGCCGACCTTGAATTGCGGCTCGTCAATCACTTCGCCGTCCACGGTGACCCAGCCGCCCTCAATGAACAGCTCGGCCTCCCGGCGGGAGCAACCGACCAGTTCAATGAGGCGTTTGGAGAGGCGAATCGGGTCAGTCATGACAGGGCCGTAACAAAAAAGGGGTGGGCATTGTACCTGTGTGGCGCCGGTTAAGTCCGGTTCCATTTTCACGGTGTCCGTATTCCCTGTGGGAGCTGGCTTGCCAGCGATGGCATCACCTCGGTGCATCTGTCAGACCGAGGCGTCTGCATCGCTGGCAAGCCAGCTCCCACAGGGGGCCATGGTGTGTCAGCCGTTACTGGAGCGCTGCTGGTTCTGACGCAACCGCATATGCAGCAACGGATACGGCTGGCCCATGCCATCCACCTCCGAGCGGCCGATCACTTCAAAACCCTGCTTGAAGTAAAACCCCAGTGCCTGCGGATTCTGTTCGTTGACGTCGAGTTCATCAGCATTCAGGTGCTGCATCGCGTAGTTGAGCAGTTTCTTGCCCAAGCCCTGACCGCGATGATCGGGGTCGATGAACAGCATTTCGATCTTGCCCGCCGCAACACCGGCAAACCCGGTGATGCGCTGATTGGCGTCTTTGGTGCAGATCAGCATCACCGCATCCAGATAACGGGTGAGCACCAGGTTGCGCAGCAGCTCGATATAGCTGTCCGGGAGAAAATCATGGGTCGCGCGGACCGAGGCCTCCCAGACCTGGGTCAGTTCCTGGTAATCGCTGAGTTTCGGTGTGTGGATGACCGAATGGTGACGCATGCCCGTCTGCCTCTTGTCCGTTTCAAGGGAGTCCGTCCCCCGCTAAACGATAGCCGTAAAAAAGCCCCGCATCTCGTAAAAAGAGCGGGGCTTTCCGTATTTATTGCGGTGTCTGGCTGGCTATTTCTGTCGCCAGCAAGATCTCTCCCCCTCACCCCAACCCTCTCCCCCAGAGGGGGCGAGGGGGAAGGGAGCTGATCTTCGTGCTGTTCAGAAGCTGAGTTCGACTCGATATTTCAAGTCGCCGTCATTCTGAAGAGCACCTCGATCAGTCCCCTCTCCCCCAGAGGGGGCGAGGGGGAAGGGAGCTGAACTTCGTGCTTTTCAAACCTGAGTTCGACCGGATAGCTCAGGTCGATGTACCTCGAAAGAACAACACGGTCAGCTCCCTCTCCCTCTGGGAGAGGGGTGGGGTGAGGGGCTTTTGATCTTCAGGTCAGATCTGCTCAGCCCACAGGTCATACTCGTCAGCGTCAGTAACCTTGCACCAGACCTTGTCACCCGGCTTCAGATTGCTGCCGTTATCAATAAACACGTTGCCATCGATTTCCGGGGCATCGAAGAAGCAGCGGCCAACCGCGCCTTGTTCATCAACTTCGTCCACCAGCACTTCGATTTCACGGCCGATACGCATTTGCAGGCGTGCCGAGCTGATCGCTTGCTGGTGCGCCATGAAGCGATCCCAACGATCCTGCTTGACGTCGTCCGGTACGATCTCCAGATCCAGATCATTCGCCGGAGCGCCATCCACCGGCGAGTACTGGAAGCAACCGACGCGGTCGAGCTGGGCTTCGGTCAGCCAGTTCAACAGGTACTGGAAGTCTTCTTCGGTTTCGCCCGGGAAGCCGACGATGAAAGTCGAACGGATGATCAGGTCCGGGCAGATTTCGCGCCAGTTCTTGATCCGCGCCAAGGTCTTGTCTTCGAAGGCCGGGCGTTTCATCGACTTCAACACTTTCGGGCTGGCGTGCTGGAACGGGATGTCCAGGTACGGCAGGATCTTGCCGGCGGCCATCAGCGGGATCAGCTCGTCAACGTGCGGGTACGGGTAAACGTAGTGCAGACGCACCCAGACGCCGAGGGTGCTCAGCGCTTCGCAGAGTTCGGTCATGCGGGTTTTCACCGGCGCGCCGTTCCAGAAACCGGTGCGGTATTTCACGTCAACGCCGTAGGCACTGGTGTCTTGCGAGATCACCAACAGCTCTTTGACGCCGGATTTGACCAGACGCTGAGCTTCGTCGAGCACATCACCGACCGGACGGCTGACCAGTTTGCCGCGCATCGACGGGATGATGCAGAACGAGCAGCTGTGGTTGCAGCCTTCGGAAATCTTCAGGTAGGCGTAGTGGCGCGGGGTCAGCTTGATGCCTTGCGGCGGCACCAGGTCGATCAGCGGGTTGTGATCCTGACGCGGCGGCACGACTTCGTGCACGGCGTTGACCACTTGCTCGTATTGCTGCGGACCGGTCACGGCCAGCACGCTCGGGTGCACGTTGCGGATGTTGCCTTCTTCCACGCCCATGCAACCGGTGACGATCACCTTGCCGTTTTCCTTGATCGCTTCGCCGATCACTTCCAGCGACTCAGCCTTGGCCGAATCGATGAAACCGCAGGTGTTGACGACTACAACGTCGGCGTCCTGATAGGTGGACACCACGTCATAACCTTCCATGCGCAACTGGGTCAGGATGCGCTCGGAGTCGACCAGTGCTTTCGGGCAACCCAGAGATACAAAGCCAACCTTTGGATTGGCCGGCGCAGGAGTGGTGGACATGTCTAACCTCGGTATTTTGTGACATCGCTTTCTTGGTGCGAAAGCCGACGGACGGGCGCTTAGGGCGCGCCTCTGATCAAAAAGTGCGCAATTCTAGCGGCGGGCAACGCACTTGACCAGCTTTATGCAGGGAAATACGACGAGTGCTGCGCTATGCTTCGCGCCGTTGAGCTTTACCAATTTTTTACAGTCAACAAAACGTCTGTAACAACAGGTAAAACAGCGCATGCTGCACCACAAAGCATAGTGCTTCATTCAAGAAGCCGGTTCTGAGAAGTAGGAGTGTTGGATGGGTCAGGCAAGTAGTCATGCGGCAGGCGCCGAGGGTTCGGCCTCCAAGCCGCTGAGCATGCTGGTCGCGGCGGTCGGGGTGGTTTACGGCGACATCGGCACGAGCCCGCTGTACACCCTCAAAGAAGTGTTTTCCGGCGCTTACGGCGTATCGGTCAATCACGATGGCGTGCTGGGTATTCTGTCGTTGATCTTCTGGTCGCTGATCTGGGTCGTGTCGATCAAATACATGATGTTCGTGCTGCGCGCCGACAACCAGGGCGAGGGCGGCATCATGGCGCTCACCGCACTGGCACGGCGGGCGGCGGGGCATCGCAAGAAGCTGCGCTCGTTGCTGGTGGTGTGCGGACTGATCGGCGCGGCGCTGTTTTATGGCGACAGCATGATCACCCCGGCGATTTCCGTACTGTCGGCGATTGAAGGTCTGGGGCTGGCGTTTGATGGTATCGACCATTGGGTCGTGCCGTTGTCGCTGGTGGTGCTGGTGGCGCTGTTTCTGATTCAGAAACACGGTACGGCGCGGATCGGCATTCTGTTCGGGCCGATCATGGTCACCTGGTTCCTCGTCCTCGGCGCCCTCGGTGTGTATGGCATCAGCCACGCGCCAGAAGTGTTACATGCGATGAACCCGATCTGGGCGGTGAATTTCTTCGTCGTTCATCCGGGCATGGGCGTAGCGATTCTCGGTGCCGTAGTGCTGGCGCTGACCGGTGCCGAAGCGCTGTACGCCGACATGGGCCACTTTGGCCGCAAGCCGATTGCCCGCGCGTGGTTCATCCTGGTGTTGCCGGCGCTGGTGCTCAACTACTTCGGGCAGGGCGCTTTGTTGCTGGAAAACCCGGAAGCGGCGCGTAACCCGTTCTATCTGCTGGCGCCGAGCTGGGCGCTGATTCCACTGGTCGGTCTGTCGACGCTGGCCACGGTGATTGCCTCGCAAGCGGTGATTTCCGGTGCATTTTCCCTGACCCGTCAGGCGATCCAGCTCGGTTACATCCCGCGCATGTACATCCAGCACACTTCCAGCGACGAGCAAGGCCAGATCTATATCGGCGCGGTGAACTGGGCGCTGATGGTCGGCGTGGTCCTGTTGGTGCTCGGTTTCGAATCCTCTGGCGCACTGGCCTCGGCCTATGGCGTGGCGGTGACGGGCACTATGCTGATGACCACCATTCTGGTGTCGGCAGTGATGCTGCTGCTGTGGAAATGGCCGCCGATCCTCGCGGTGCCGGTGCTGATCGGCTTCCTGCTGGTGGATGGTCTGTACTTCGCCGCCAACGTGCCGAAGATCGTTCAGGGCGGTGCCTTCCCGGTGATCGCCGGTATCGCGCTGTTTGTGCTGATGACCACCTGGAAACGCGGTAAGCAGTTGCTCGTCGATCGCCTCGACGAAGGCGCACTGCCGCTGCCGATCTTCATCAGCAGCATCCGCGTGCAACCACCGCATCGCGTGCAGGGCACCGCTGTGTTCCTCACCGCGCGCTCCGACGCCGTGCCGCACGCGCTGTTGCACAACCTGCTGCATAACCAGGTGTTGCATGAGCAAGTGGTGTTGCTGACGGTGGTCTACGAAGACATCCCGCGTGTACCGCCATCGCGACGCTTCGAAGTCGAGGCCCACGGCGAAGGCTTCTTCCGGGTGATCCTGCACTTCGGCTTCACCGACGAGCCGGATGTGCCGCAGGCGCTGAAGCTGTGTCATCTGGATGATCTGGACTTCAGCCCGATGCGCACCACGTACTTCCTCAGCCGCGAAACGGTGATTGCCTCGAAACTTGAGGGCATGGCGCGTTGGCGTGAGGCGCTGTTTGCGTTCATGTTGAAGAATGCCAACGGCAACTTGCGCTTCTTCAATCTGCCGTTGAACCGGGTGATTGAACTCGGCACGCAGGTAGAAATGTAAGCCTCGCTTCAACTGAAAAGCCCCCGTCTGCCTTGTGGCTGGCGGGGGCTTTTTGTGTCCGCTGATAAACCTCAAATCCACCACAAATCCCCTGTGGGAGCTGGCTTGCCAGCAATGAGGCTGGCACATTCAGAATCAATGTCGACTGAATCACCGCCATCGCTGGCAAGCCAGCTCCCACAAGGTTATGAGGTGGGTTCAGCCAGTTCGGTTTCGGATTCAGTCTTCGTCCGCGCAGGTCGTGGCATCAACGCCTGAATCACATCATCAATCAAGGCTTTGCCCATCACCGTCAGGTAATGCGCGGCCCAGGCATGGCGATCGGTGTCTCTGATGAAGGCAGCGTCTTCTGCGAAGGATTTGGCGAGGGACAGCAGGTCGGAGGATTGGGACAAGGCATCGATGATCGGGATGCCGGCGCGGACGTTGAAGTACGCTTGATCCGAGTGGTAGAGGAAAGGGGTGAAGCCGATGGTTGTAAGGTCTGAAGGCGTTGACGGTATTTCTTTGCTCATTGTTTTGCTCCCTAAAACGAGGAGCTGCCGCATTCGTTACCACACGAATGGGTGGCAGCTGTACGCAGGGTGGTAAACCGGGAGAGCAAAGAAACCGGCAGACCCGAAGGTCTCCCACGTACAGCTGCCATGACAGTAAATTACAGGCGTAAAAGAACGCCTGATGTCGTGATGGAGGCACTGTTGCACTTTGCCTAACCGGGTTACCACACCCGATCGCTGAATGGGTCAGCGACATCCGGAGAGTATCCCGTCGAAAAACAGCGCAATAGAGCGGCAAAGCGCCCCAACACGAGTTTCGGAGTTTGCCTACAAGGTCTGTGGGCGTCATCCGATATTGCGAGACTGGAAGTAAACGATACTAAACGTCACGCACGAACCGACGTGTGCAAAGCATTCAGGTACGTATGACGGCATCAGCGGAACAAGAATTACAGGATGAACCAAAGGACCTTCGGATCGAAAAGAAGGCCAGTGAACGACTGCTCATCTTTGATTTGGCCCACGCAATCAGCCATGACGATATGCGGGCAAGGTATGCAGCGATTAGTGATCGACCCAAGGGCTTGACGACCCGGCCTCGGCAGTGAGACAAGTGTCCACGTTTTATGGAATGTGGACACTTGAGGTTTTGAACTAAATGAAGAGTCAAGATATTTTGCTTTTGTTCAAAATGGCCAGTCTCCATGCTCAGGAAGAGAATCTCTTGGGGGAGATGGAGGCCGAGTCGAATTCGGACAGGGTCGAAGAGCTGCTCAGGCCTTATGTCGTCAGTCGAATGACCGCTGGGGCGAGTGCGGAGAAGCCATTGGTCACCTATTCCACTGATGGGGAAGACACACTCTTCCAGCGCCGCGAATTCGATTCGCCTTTCGCTGATGGGCCAGGCTGGGAGGGATGGGCGGAACCAGCATCTGATCCACCGCTGACAAGTTGGAGCGACCGCTACTCTCTGCGTGCGCTGTCCGCCTCTCTCGGGCTGAGCAAAAGCGAAGTCTCAAATGCTCTCGCCCGGTGCCGGGAATCTGGATTGCTCATTCATGACTACGATACCGGGCTTGCCAAAGTGCACCGCCGGGAACTGCTGAAAATTACCGAGCACGCGCTGAAGTACTTCTTCCCGGTCAAGCCTGGCGCGATGGTTCGTGGCATACCCACAGGCTTTGCGGCACCCGCGCTGTCCAAAAGCATCAAGAGTGCGGGTGGTTTGATTCCGGTCTGGCCGGATGCGCATGGAACCGAGCGAGGCCAAGCGATAGAGCCGCTTTACAAAACAGTGCCGGAAGCGGTGAAAAAAGACCGGATCCTTTACCACTATCTGGCGCTCGCTGATGCAATCCGTCTGGGTGGTCCGCGTGAGTGTGGTGTGGCAATCAGTATTCTGAAGGCAGGGATGGGGCTTAAATAACATGTCGTCAAACGCGGATCACAACTACGAACTTATTGAGTTCGTGGCTGAAGGCTTGGGCGAGGCGTTTCTCGCCGAAGTTGCTTTTGTTGGCGGTTGCACAACCGCCATGCTGGTTACAGATACAGCAGTGCTGGACGACATTCGTTTCACTGATGACGTTGATCTAGTGATCGAGTTGGCCGGTATCAGCGCCTGGAACCAACTCACTGAACGGCTGGCTGCCAAGGGATTCAAGATCACCGGTGAGGACGAGGTCAATTGTCGTTTTCGCTTCAATGACGTTGTTGTGGATGTCATGCCTTCCGACCCTGCAGTGCTCGGCTATGCCAACCGCTGGTTCGTCGAGGGGCTGGCGAGGGCGGATAAATTCACCCTACCCAGCGGCACTGTCATCCAGATATTCCAGCCCACATATTTTCTCGCGACGAAACTGGAAGCTTTCGCCGGTCGGGGAAATGGTGATCCTTATCACAAGGATGTCGAGGACATGATCATCTTGATCGATGGTCGGCCTGAGCTGTTGGAGGAGGTGGGCCAGGCTGACAGCGACCTTAAGGCGTTCGTCACAGATGGAATCCACAAACTGATGGCGCTCGACGGGGTTGGCTATGTGATCGAAAGTTCAGGCTCGGTGCAGGCGAATCCAGGCAGAGGGCAGATTATTCACCGGCGTTTGAAAGCGCTGGCCAGCGCATGAGATACCACTCCCGATCAATCACTGGGCAAGCCAGCAGGGCAAATAATGACTATGCCGGAGCTACCTGTGAAGGTGACAGTGGGTTTTTTGTTGTCGCGGATGGCACTTCCAGGCGCGGCAGTGGACAGCTGGCTGAAAGCTTCGTAAGCGGCATGTTGGCGGCTCATTCCACACAGATGGAGCAGGGGGGCTATCCTGCAGACCCCGCAGCTGTTGAGCGTCTATTGGGTTCAATACTGTCGGATTTTCATGCGTCGTTGCCTGCTGATCAGGCGGGAGCCATCTGTTACCTGATTGGCTTGGTAGCTCATGGCCGACTCGCCGTTGCGTACGAAGGTGACTGTTCATGCGGGATTGTGCCGCTGGCGGGAGCCATCGAGTGGATTACGCCACCTCACTGCAAGGCCAATTGGCGGCGCGACCGTTCGCACTGTGAATTGGCACAAGACCCGGCGCGAAATTCGGTAACACGATGCTTGAAGATCAATCGGGTCCCGAGCCCTGACTTTGTTTGTTGTGCACTGGACGCTGTTGAGCGCTTGGTGTTTGTCACTGATGGCTTTTGGGCGGACTTGACGCAAGTGCAGCAAAGCAGTTTGTTGGCGGCGCGGGATAGCGACTTTAGCGTTGGCGACGATGATGTCACGTGGATAGATGTCCAGCTTGGCCAGCGAGACTGACGGGTTGTCTGAATCCAGCCCAATACCCCTGTGGGAGCGAGCCTGCTCGCGAAGACGTAGTGTCAGTCGACGAATCTGTAAACTGACCCACCGCTTTCGCGAGCAGGCTCGCTCCCACAGGGGATTTTCGTGGCTGCTGAATGTAAAAAGCCCCCGCAACTGCGAAGTTGCGGGGGCTTTTTGTGGGCGTGGCTCAGATCACTCTTCGGCGACCGAGTCCTTGCTCTGACGCTTCTCGATCAAATCCACCAAACGCTTGGCCAGCGCCGGATAGTTCTCGTCGAAGTGGTGGCCGCCTGGCAGTTTCACCGCTTCACCCACTGCAGTCTTGTCCGTGCAACCGCTTTCATCCGTCTCTTCTTCACCATAGATGCACACGACCTTGGCGGCTGGCAGCTTGGCCATTTCCGGGCCGGTGGCGGCTTCTTTGCCGGCGTTACCCAGCCAGCCTTCGACTTCGATTTCGAAGCTGCCGGTGCGGGCGAAGGCCAGCAGGATGATTGCGTCGACGCGTTGCTGCTCGGTTTCTGGCAAGCGGTTGTAGATCGCTGGCAACACGTCCGCACCAAACGAGTAACCGGTGAGGATGAAGCGTTTGGTGCCCCATTTCTGCCGGTAGTGCTGCATCAGTTCGGTCAGGTCGAGCGCGCTTTGCTCCGGGCTCTTGTGCTGCCAGTAGTAGCGCAGGGTGTCGATGCCGACGACCGGGTAGCCGATCTTGGCCATTTCACCGGCGACGTCGCGGTCGAGGTCGCGCCAGCCGCCGTCACCGGAGAGGAACAGGGTCACGGTGTCTTTCGCTTGGCCGGCCGGCACTTCAACCACCGGGATCGCCAGACCGCCGTTGGCCTTGTCGCCGCCGACGAGGATCTTGCGCAGTTCGTTGTTCAGCACTTGCGGCAGGTTGATGTCGTAGTCGCTGATGCTGGTTTCGGCGTTCGGCTGATCGCGTACAAAACCCGCGCTGGCATCATCCGGGTTGTCGTTCCATGCCACCAGCCAGTGACCATGCGCGGCGGATTTCGGCAACAGGTGAGTGCAGCCAGGTTTTTCCAGCGCCAGGTCCACGGAAATCGCTTGGGCCTTGTCGTCCTTTTGCTCGGACAACCAACGCCAGGCCAATACCGCGCCGGGGCCGATACCGCTGACCAGCGTAGCCGGGCCGTTCAGTTCGCGCAGACCGGTTTGCAGGGCGCGGCTTTGCAGCAGGCAGTCCTTGGGCAGAATCACCTGAACGATTTGCGCCGAGGCGCTGCGGCTCAGGGTGGTCAGTTGTTTTTCAGAGAGTTTCTGGTCGTCGTTGACCGCGACCAGCACCTGCGCCTTGGGTTTGGTGCCGGGGATGACGCGGGTCAAAACGGTGCCGTCTGCCGCCGTAACAGGTTCGAGCGTCGGTTCTGGTGCCGGACGTTTGAGGTACCAGAAACCGCCGCCGGCAATCACGGCCAGCACGATCAGTGCGGCCAGGATGTACTTCAGGGAGCGTTGAATCATCAGCGTTTCACCAATCCAGTCAAGCCGCCCGCGATCAGGGCAGCAGTATCGGCCAGCGCCACCAGCGGATCGAGTCCGGCGGGCACGGCCATATAACGGGGTTCCCAGTCAGGCTGGAACTTGTCTTTGAAGCGGCGCAAGCCTTGGAAGTTGTACAGCTGCTCACCACGGCGGAAAACCATCGAGCCCAGACGCTGGGTCAGCGGTGCACCACGCCGGGGTTGCAACCCCGACAACGGCACCATGCCCAGGCTGAAGCGCGCGTATCCGTGACTCTTATAGTGTTGAATCAGGCCGACCATCATGAATTCCATGGTCAGCTTCGGCGCATCCGGGTGTGCGCGCATCAGGTCGAGACTGGCCAGGTCATGGCTGTAAGTCTCGAGCAGGTTGGCGAACGCCACCGGGCGGCCTTCGAAGCGAATCACCGCGATGCGGAAATGTTTCAGGTAATCGTCGCTGAAACGGCCGAGGGAGAAACCTTTCTCGCGCACGTTCTTGCCGGTAAGCCACGCATCGGAAATCACTTTCAGCTCATCCATCGGCGCCTGACCCGGCTCATGGATTTCCAGCGACAGACCATCGCGGGTGCCACGGTTCCAGGTGTAACGCAGGTCCTTCATCTCTTTGCCCTTGGCTTCCAGGTCAAAGCGCAGCAGGTCGACCCGGGCTTCTTCGCCCAGTTTGATCGCGGTCAGGCCGATGTCCATGTAGTACGGCAGGTTCTCCGCGCGCACCTGGTAGAACACCGGGCGGGCGTGGTGAATGTCGCAGAGGTCGCGGAACTGCCAGATCATCTCGGCGCGTTGCTGGCCAGGGCCGATCGGGTCGTACAGCGCCACCAGACTGCGGCCACGGCGCGCGTACATCAGGAACGCTTCGTCGTTCTGGTGAAACAGCAGTGCCTTGTCACCGGTTAGCGCCAGGCCACCGTCGGGTTGCGACGACGCCATCAGGATTTTCGCCGCACGATCAAGTTCGTCAGGCGTCGGCAGGTGGATGACCGGACGTGCGGTGCGCAGCAGCCAGGTCAGCGCGATTACCAGCAACAGCACCGCAGCGCCGAGCAGCGAACGCAGGCCGCGTGGCGCGTCAGCGTCGAGGGTGAACTGCCACCACAGTTGATGGCTGTACGGTACGTCTTGATAGGCGAACAGCAGCAACCACGTCGATGCGCCAAGGACGCACAGGCTGGCCACCAGATACAGCGGCGAGAAGGGCAGTTCGGTCAGGCGACTCGGGCGATAGAACGAGCGACGGAACACACCGAGCAGCGCAGCCGTCAGGGTCATCAGCGTTGCTTCTTCCCAGTCGAAGCCTTTAAGCAGCGAGAGCAGCGCGCCAACCAGCAACAGAATGGTGGTGAGCATCCACGCTGCCGACAGGCGCCGGCGCAGACCTTGAGCGAGCATCAGGCAGAGCACGCCGATCAGGCTGGCGCCGAAGTGCGAAGCGTCGACCAGACGATGCGGGATCAGAAAGCCGATGTGCTCCAGACGTGTGTCGATCTCGGGAGTGGCGCCGGAAAACAGCAGCACTACGCCGGACAAGAACACCAGCACCGCCAGAATCGGTGCCGCCAGACCAGACGCCGCGCGCATGGTCTGAGTCTGAAACAGGCGCTGACCTTCGTTGATCAGCAGGAATACACAGGCGACCAGCAGCGGCAGCACCACATAGATCAAGCGATACAGCAGCAACGCCGCGGCCAGTGGTGCGGCACCAAGAGTATCGGCGAAAGCGGCCAGCAGGATCGCTTCGAACACACCGACGCCGCCGGGGACGTGGCTGAGTACGCCGGCAGCCAATGCCAGCAGGTACACCAGCAGGAACGCACCAAACGGTGGCGCTTCCGGCAGCAACAGATAAAGGACAGTGGCGGCAGCCGCAACGTCGAGGGCGGTAATGATCAGTTGCAGGAACGTCAGGCGCCGACCCGGCAAGCGCAGCGTGCGGCGGCCAACCCTGACCAGCAGGTTGTCGCGCAACGGTTGTTCCGGCAGGCGCCGACGGTAGATGCCGATAGCCAGTACTGCGCCAAGCAACAGCACGACAGCGGCCACTGTGCCGAGCAGGCCTTCGGACAACCCCAGTGCCTGAGAGGCAGCAGGCAGGTCACTCAGCGTTGCCAATGCAGCCAGCGGCGGCAAGGCGCAACCCAGCGACAGACTGGCGAACAAGGTCATGTGCGCGACTTCCGACGCCCCCAGACCCAGTCGAGCATATAAACGGTAGCGAACCGAGCCGCCGGACAGCAGCGACAGACCGATTGCATTGCCAATCGCAAACGCGGTGAATCCGCCCAGCGCCAATGTGCGCGGTGGCAAGGTCACGCCGGCATAGCGACTGGCCGACCATTCGTAGCCGAGCAGAATAATGAAACCGACCACGGTCGCAGCGAAGGCGCCGATCAGCGCGGGTTTCGGTACGTCGAGAATCGAGTCGTGCAGCGCATCGAGATCGAGTTCGGCGAGCAGATGACGACAGGCAATCAGCGCAATGGCAAACAGCAGCAAAGTCACCGCCAGACCAATCGGTTGTCGGTATTTGCTCAACCGATCCAGCAAGCGCAGACGCTCGGGTTTGATCGGGTGTTCCGCTGTGACGGTGTCTTGTGGATCAGACGAGTTGGCGCGCATCAATCACCTCTTGGATTGTGCGCGACAGGATGGAGGTATCCAGCCAAGTTACCAATCCCTGTAGAAAAAAATAATCACAAAATACTACGCCTCTCACCGGGTATCGGCGAGGGCAGTTCCTGGATTGCAGAGGCCTGGCCTGCGACTCAAGCATAGTCGCAACTCAGCACTTCTGAAGATCCCAAGCGGTTCACTGCACAGTGACAGATCATTGTTGCGAAAGGACTTTTTCAACAGATACAAAAAAGGCCACTCTTTCGAGTAGCCTTTTTTGATGTTTGGTTGCGGGAGCCGGATTTGAACCGACGACCTTCGGGTTATGAGCCCGACGAGCTACCAGACTGCTCCATCCCGCGTCTGTGTGGCGGCATTCTACAGGCGAACGGCGAGGTGTCAACCGCTAATCCCGTAAAGGGTCAAATAAGTGTGCAATCGCGTCAAACGGTCGCAGGTGGTGCGTTAAGTTTCGGAAATGCAAAGAATTCCTGTTTGGCGATCCTTCTCTATAAGAAGAGGAAATCTACAAAACAGACGCGCACAAAAAAGGCCACTCTTTCGAGTAGCCTTTTTTGATGTTTGGTTGCGGGAGCCGGATTTGAACCGACGACCTTCGGGTTATGAGCCCGACGAGCTACCAGACTGCTCCATCCCGCGTCTGTGTGTCGGCATTCTACAGAGGAACGCCGGGGTGTCAACCCGCAATCTGGATAAAAACTGTTGAGGTTCAATCGGTTAGCGCTTTTTCGCGGGTGTTTGTCACGCTGCAGGTCAGGCGGGGCAAGGCTTTCAGCTCTATTGGCGGCCACTCGTCGATTGAGAAAATAAATTCAAAGGACATTTCCTACCACTTGGAAAGAACATTCATACCACTGGTGCTATATACAGGTGTCAGTGAGATACTGGCGATCCGGTTCGCCACGTTTCCTTTTCTGACATGACTCAGCGAAAAATCATCCACATTGACTGCGACTGTTTCTACGCCGCCATCGAGATGCGCGATGACCCGCGTCTGGCCGGCAAGCCGTTGGCGGTGGGTGGCTCGGCGGACCGGCGCGGGGTGATCGCCACCTGCAACTATGAAGCGCGCGCGTATGGCGTGCGTTCGGCGATGGCGTCGGGGCATGCCTTGAAACTGTGCCCGGACCTGACCATTGTCAAGCCACGTATGGATGCGTATCGCGAGGCTTCGAAAGAGATTCATACGATCTTTGCCGATTACACCGACCTGATTGAGCCGCTTTCGCTGGATGAGGCTTATCTGGATGTATCGGACAGCGCGCATTTCGGTGGCAGCGCCACACGCATCGCCCAAGACATCCGTCGTCGAGTCTCCAATCAATTGCACATCACCGTTTCTGCCGGTGTGGCGCCGAACAAGTTTTTGGCGAAAATTGCCAGTGACTGGAAAAAGCCCAACGGCTTGTTCGTGATTACGCCGGATCAGGTCGAAGACTTTGTCAGCGATTTGCCGGTAAGCAAGCTGCACGGCGTCGGCAAGGTCACCGCCGACAAACTGGGCAGGCTCGGCATCGTCGACTGCCTGCACCTGCGCGAGTGGGACAAGCTCGCGTTGGTGCGCGAATTCGGCAGTTTTGGCGAGCGACTTTGGAGTCTGGCCCGTGGGATTGATGACCGGCTGGTGCACAACGACAGCCGGCGTCAGTCAATCAGTGTGGAAAATACTTACGACGTTGATCTGCCGGATCTACGCAGTTGCCTCGACAAACTGCCGGAGCTGCTGGAAACCCTGAAAACCCGTATGGCGCGGATCGACAGCAGTTATCGGCCGGGTAAGCCGTTCGTCAAAGTGAAGTTTCATGACTTTACCCAGACGACGCTGGAGCAGGCCGGGGCAGGGCGGGATCTCGGTAGCTATCAGTTGATGCTGACGCAGGCGTTCAATCGCGGCGGGAAGCCGGTGCGGTTGTTGGGGGTGGGGGTCAGGCTTGAGGATTTGCGCGGCGGGTTTGAGCAGATGGAGTTGTTTGAGCGGTAGATTTTTGCGGAATCTAAGGGCCTCATCGCGAGCAGGCTCACTCCTACATTGAAATGCGTTCCAATGTAGGAGCTGCCGCAGGCTGCGATCTTTTAATAGGCCTTAATTCGGTCCCGGATCTGCCACCAGACGCCCGGCATCCTTGGTCAGCGACTTGAGAAACTCGGTCTGCAGCTCAGGATCGTTGCGCGTGAGTTCGATCAGGCTTTGTTCCAGCTCGCTGGCTTCTTCTTCCAGACCCAGTTCCGACAGACGTTTGACCCGGTGTACCCACTGGCTCACTTCGTCGTCTTCCAGGTCGTCGTAAATCAGCCCGTGCGCCTCCAGCAATTTGCCGCGCAGATGACTGCTGATCATCAGCGACGAATCAGAGTGCACGTCATCCTTGCTGTCTTCGACGCTGATCTGCAGCTTGCCGACATGATTGAGGTCATTTTCGGCAAACGGGCTGTCGAGCAGATTCAGACGCAGCACACCGTTACGATCGGTGGTCATGTCGAAGGTCTGCTTGCCAGCCTTGACCTGCACCGGGCGCTCGCTCCACGGCAGGCTCGAATACTCCGTGCGCTTGTCGCGCTGGACTTCATCGATACCCGCCAGGTTCTGCTGCGCGCGACCATTGGACTGCACGTTCATGAACGGATTGAGCCCGGCAAAACCGTAGCTCAGCCAGTCCTTGGTGACGCTGTCCGGCAGATTGCCGAGAGCGAAAACGTTGACCACGTTCGCGCCGACGCCGCCGACCACGGCCACCACGCCCAGCGGGATCTCGTAGACCTCCCGCCAAGGCTGGTAAGGCGTGTAGCGATCGTAGCGACGGGTGACTTCGAACTCGGTGACTTCGAAAGTCTTCTGTTCGTTGATCTTCACGCGTCGCTGCGGCAGCTCAAGCGCCTTAGGCTCGCCGACATCAATCTGCAGGCTATGGTCGAGCAACTTCCGCTCGACCCGCTCTTCGTGCTCGCTGCGTTGTGACATGTGATTGGCACAGCCGCTGACCAGCAGGGCACCGCACAGGGCGGTGCCACCGAGGCCTAAGGTGTTTCGCTTGAACATGACGTCTCTATCTGGTTTCAGCGGCGGATACGGGCCTGCAGGAAGGACAATACGTCGGCCACCGGCAATGCTTGCGCTTCGCCTTCGGTACGGCTCTTGTATTCCAGGTTGCCTTCGGCGAGGCCGCGGTCGCTGACCACGATCCGGTGAGGAATGCCGATCAGCTCCATGTCCGCGAACTTGATGCCCGGGCTGGTTTTCTTGTCGCGATCGTCCAGCAGCACTTCGAAACCGGCGGCCGTCAGTTCGGCGTACAGTTTGTCGGTGGCTTCGCGCACCTGCTCGGTTTCATAACGCAGCGGAACCAGAGCGATCTGGAACGGCGCCAGAGTGTCGCTCCAGATGATGCCGTTTTCGTCGTTGTTCTGCTCAATGGCAGCCGCCACCACGCGGGACACGCCGATGCCGTAGCAGCCCATTTCCAGGGTTACCGGCTTGCCGTTCTCGCCCAGCACTTCGCACTTCATCGCCTTGCTGTACTTGTTGCCCAGCTGGAAGATGTGGCCGACTTCGATACCGCGTTTGATTTCCAGCGTGCCTTTGCCGTCCGGGCTTGGGTCACCGGCGACTACGTTACGCAGGTCGGCCACGGTCGGAACCGGCAGATCGCGCTCCCAGTTCACGCCAAAGTAGTGCTTGTCGTCGATGTTCGCGCCGATACCGAAGTCGCTCATCAGTTCGACCGAGCGGTCGATGATGATTGGCAGCGGCAGGTTCAGCGGGCCGAGCGAACCGGCGCCGGCGCCAATGGCGTCACGCAGTTCGGCATCGGTGGCCATGACCAGCGGGCTGGCAACGCCCGGTTGCTGGGCAGCCTTGATTTCGTTGAGTTCGTGGTCGCCTCGAATCACCAGCGCGATCAGCTTGCCTTCTTCTTCGGCACGCACGATCAGGGTCTTGATGGTCTTCTCAATCGGCAGATTGAATTTTTCCACCAGCGCCGCGATGGTCTTGGTGTCTGGGGTATCGACCAGGCGCAGCTCTTCGGTCGCAGCGGCACGCGAGGTTTCGCGTGGCACCGCTTCGGCTTTTTCGATGTTCGCTGCGTAGTCGGAGCCGTTGCTGAAGACGATGTCGTCTTCGCCGGACTCGGCCAGTACGTGGAATTCGTGCGAGCCGGCGCCACCGATCGAACCGTTGTCGGCTTCCACCGGACGGAATTTCAGGCCCAGACGGCTGAACACGTTGCAGTACGCCTGGTGCATACGGTCATAAGTGACCTGCAGCGACGCCTGATCAGCGTGGAACGAGTACGCGTCCTTCATGATGAATTCACGGCCACGCATCAAACCGAAGCGTGGGCGGATTTCGTCACGGAATTTGGTCTGGATCTGGTACAGGTTGATTGGCAGCTGTTTGTAGCTGCTCAACTCGTTGCGCATCAGATCGGTGATCACTTCTTCGTGGGTCGGGCCCGCGCAGAAGTCGCGACCGTGGCGATCTTTGATGCGCAGCAGCTCAGGGCCGTATTCTTCCCAGCGCCCCGATTCCTGCCACAGCTCGGCCGGTTGGGTGCTCGGCATCAACACTTCCAGAGAGCCGGCGGCGTTCATCTCTTCGCGAACGATGGCTTCAACCTTGCGCATGACTCGCAAGCCCATCGGCAGCCAGGTGTACAGGCCCGAGGCGAGTTTGCGGATCATGCCGGCGCGCAGCATCAGCTGGTGGCTGATCACGACCGCGTCGGAAGGCGTTTCTTTCTGTGTGGCGAGCAAAAATTGACTGGTGCGCATGGTTGGCCGTTGTCGGTTGCTATGACTGGAAATGACTCCGCAGTGTACCGGCGAGTTTTGCCGACGTACAGGCGTGAGGTCAGTGGGGAGGCACGACGGCGAGATTCCTCCCGCCGTTGCCGAAACGTCTTACGATTCTTCTGCGACCGGCGTCGGCACAGGCTCGGGCGTTGGCGTCGGGCCTTCGCGGCGGCTTTCCTGAAACCAGTGCAACGCGATCAGAATCAACGTCGGCACGCCGAGCAGGGCAGTGATCAGGAAGAAGCTGTGGTAACCGAACTTCTCGACCAGAACCCCGGAATAGCCGCCCATCAGGCGCGGCAACAGCAGCATGATCGAGCTGAGCAGGGCGTATTGGGTGGCGGAGAACTTCAGGTTGGTCAGGCTCGACAGGTAGGCAACGAACGCCGACGTCGCCAGACCCGAACTGAAGTTATCGAGGGAAATGGTCACCATCAGCATCTGCAGGTTTGGACCCATGTCGGCGAGCATGACGAACAGCAGGTTGGTGGCGGCCGAGGCCGCGCCGCCGATGAACAGAATCGGCAGAATGCCGAAGCGCACGATCAGCAGACCGCCCATGCCGGCGCCGACCAGCGTCATGATCAGGCCGAAGATCTTGCTGACACTGGCAATCTGATCCTTGGTGAAACCCTGATCGATATAGAACACGTTGGCCATGACGCCCATTACCGTGTCCGACATCCGATAGGTGGCGATCAGGCCGAGCAGCAGCAGTGCCTGCCAGCGGTAGCGCAGAATGAAGTCATTGACCGGTGTCAGCACCGGTGCGAGGCCGCGACGACCCATGGTCGACAGACACAGACCGGTGAGCAGCGTATAGAGAATCGCGCGCAGGAAGGCGCGGTCTTCGAGCAGCAGGTCAAGCGGACTCATGTCGCCGAACAGCACACTGGCAAAATCGGTGTTGTAGAGCTGGGTGAACATCGCCGGTACCGAGACCAGCAAGATAATCAGCACAAACACCGACATCAGTTGATGCATGAAGGTATAGCGCCCGGCCTGCAATTGAGTGCGTAGCGGCACTGGCGGCTCGCGCATCAACAGCGTGGTCAGCAGGGCAGGAATCATCAATGCGCCGAACAGCGCGTAAGTGCCGGCCCAGGCCGAGTGCTGATAATTGAAACCTGTGGAGCCGAAGCCCTCAGCGAAAAACAGTGCGCCAGCGGTGGCCAGCAGCGCTGCTACGCGGTACCCGGACATATAACTGGCGGCGAGAGCGGCCTGGCGGTTGTCTTCGGCGATTTCCAGGCGATAGGCATCCACCGCGATATCCTGGGTGGCGGAGGCGAAGGCGACGACGACGGCAATGGCGATCAGCCAGGACAGATGCTTCTGCGGATCGCAGAAGCCCATGCCGACCAGGCCGAGAATCACCAAGGCCTGCGAGAGCACCAGCCACGAACGGCGACGGCCGAGTTTGCCCAGCAACGGCAGGCGCCATTGGTCGAGCAGTGGTGACCAGACCCATTTGAACGCATAAGCCAGGCCGATCAGGCTGGCGTAGCCGATGGTTTCACGGGCGACACCGGCTTCACGCAGCCAGACGGAAAGCGTTGAAAATACCAGCATGTACGGCAGGCCGGCGGCGAAACCGAGCAACAACAGCACGAGCGTCGAAGGACTGGCATAAGCGGCTAGCGCGGCGCGCCAGGTTTTACGGGGCATGGGCTGAAGTCTGCCTCAAGATTGCGAAAACAAAGCGCGCACTCTAACCGCTGTGCTCTACCGGACGCCAGCCATGGCGCTGAATATCCACACGATTGTTCAGGACGGTGATGCCTTCCATGCGCAATCTGGCCCGTTGTTCATCACCCGATGGGCTGCCCACCGGCAGGCTGATCCGACCGCCGGCGCCCAGCACTCGGTGCCAGGGCAGTTTGGTATCACCGGGTAGCTGGCTCAAGGTGCGGCCGACCCAGCGGGCGGCGCGCCCCACCCCGGCCAGTTCAGCTAACTGACCATAGCTGACGACTTTGCCTTCGGGCACTTGGGCGAGCGTCGAGTAGAGCGCCGTGCGTCGGATTTGCGCATCGTTTTCAACGCTGTCGAGCGGGTCTGTCACGTACGCGGTTCCTGAGCATGAACAGTTTGATGGCTTTCAGAGTAATCGGTGATCGCGCAATTGAGAAATGAACTCATCGGAAATCGTTCGGTCAGTCCTTGTCAGGGTCTTATTCCTACGGATAATGCCGACCTTTTTCGCAAACTTGAGCCTTCGATTCGCTTATGTTTTCCAGATCCTTGCTGTGCCTTGCTGTTTTCAGCGCGTCCACGCCCCTGCTTGCCGATACCGTCTGGTTGAAGAACGGTGACAAGTTGAGCGGTACCATTACGGTATTCGACGGCGGCAAGCTGTTGATCCAGACCAAATACGCCGGTGCGGTCACCATCGACTGGAAAGAGGTCAAGACGCTGGCCAGCGATCAGCACTTGCTGGTCAAACAGGATGCCTACACCGGCGAAGTGTCCAAGTCGCTGACGGCCGCCGAAGATGGCAAGGTCACCCTGGCCAATGGCGAGGCGCCGAAAACCGTCGAGCTGGCGAGCATTCAGCAGATTCTCAAACCGAAACCGGTGGTCGAGGATCTGGTCTGGAAGGGCAATGTCGACTTGGCGCTGGATTATCAGCGCGCCGAGAAGGACACCGATGACTACGATGTCGGCTTCAAGACCACGGCACGTCATGGTCGCTGGCGTCATACCGCCGAAGGCGAGTACAACCGCGAAGTGCAGGACGACGAGACCACCACCAACAACTGGCGCGCCGAATATGCACTCGACCGCTTCCTGACCGATAAATGGTTCTGGCAGGGTCGTCTGAATTACAAGCGCGATCACATCGAAGAGCTGGCGCGTCAGCGCGTGGTTGGTACCGGTCCTGGCTACCAGTTCTGGGATGACGAGTTGGGCGCGTTCTCGCTGGGCTCGCTGCTCAACCGCACGGACTATGAGTACCGCGATGGCAGCAAGGACAACTTCTACTCTGTCGCCATGAAATGGGATTACAACCGTTACCTGATTGGCAAGAAAGTCGAGTTCTTCACCAACGGTGAAGTGGGCAAACCACTGTCCGGAGTTGCTGATTACGCACTGGATGCTGAATTGGGGCTGCGTTACAAGGTCACCGACTGGGCGTCGCTCAACCTCAAGGCTGAGCGCGACATCATCAGTGGCACTAACGATGCCGATCTTAACAAGACCCGTTATACCGCCGGGTTTGGCGTGGCCTGGTAAGGCGCAAGCAAAAGATCGCAGCCTTCGGCAGCTCCTACAGAGGATTGATGTAAATCCTGTAGGAGCTGCCGAAGGCTGCGATCTTTTTTTGCGAGCTGAAAAACAGACGCCCACAAAAAAGCCCCGCTTTTAAGGGCGGGGCTCTTTTCTAAAGAAGCTACAAGTTAGATAACTTGTACTTCTTCAGCTTGCATGCCTTTCTGACCGCGGGTAGCGATGAAAGAAACCTGTTGGCCTTCTTTCAGGCTTTTGAAGCCGTCGGATTGGATAGCTTTGAAGTGAACGAACAGGTCGTCACCGGATTGTGGAGTGATGAAGCCGAAGCCTTTTTCATCGTTGAACCACTTAACGGTACCGGTTTGGCGATTAGACATGGTGTAACTCCTTGAACAAAGATAACTGCGACTCAGGAAGAACCCTGGCCGAGACTGAGTGCAAAGAGCAGGAAAAATTCTTGTAGATGGTTGGATCGAAATTCAACATATCGTGTAGAGATTCTCAGTGACACAAGCAACACAGTGACGCCACCTTAACCCAGTTTCCGAGAAGTGCCAATGCTTCTTGCGAAGGTTTCTCTGTTTTCGGGATCGGCGGTGTGACGGTTCGTCGCCAAAGCTCGTATTTCATGGGTGTTCGGCGAGAATTGCACCGCGCACTTTGAACCCGGCGGCGCGCCCGGTAAGATGCCGGACAGAATTTTTCCACCTCGCTATTCAGGACACCCCGCCATGAGCATCAAATCGGACAAGTGGATTCGCCGCATGGCGCAGGAACACGGCATGATCGAACCGTTCGTCGAGCGCCAGATGCGCGGCAGCGATGACAGCCGTGTGATCTCCTACGGTGTATCGAGCTATGGCTACGATGTACGTTGCACCAATCACTTCAAGGTGTTCACCAACATCAACTCGTCCATCGTCGACCCGAAAAACTTCGACCCGGGCAGCTTCGTCGACGTCCATAGCGACGTCTGCATCATTCCGCCGAACTCCTTTGCATTGGCCAGCACCGTCGAATACTTCCGCATTCCGCGCAATGTATTGACCATCTGCCTGGGTAAAAGCACCTACGCGCGCTGCGGCATCATCGTTAACGTCACCCCGCTTGAGCCAGAGTGGGAAGGCCACGTGACGCTGGAATTCTCCAACACCACTAACCTGCCGGCGAAAATCTACGCCAACGAAGGCGTGGCGCAGATGCTCTTCCTTGAATCCGACGAGGAATGCGAAGTGTCCTACAAGGATCGCGGTGGCAAGTACCAGGGCCAGCGTGGCGTGACCTTGCCGCGCACCTGATCGGTCCATCCGACAGATCGCGGGAATTCTTTGGCGGGCAGACACTCTATGGGGTGTACTGCCCGTTTTTGCTTTCGGCAAAACGGGCCTTCGCGAGGAGTGCCCTATGAAGATCGATCCGCAAATCACTGCCGAACTGGCAAGGCTCGAGCCCAATCAGATTGGCGTATTGGCCTGGTCCTTGTTGGCGCATCCGCCACTGAGCATGGCCGGCGGAATTCCCGGACAGCCCGATCCCGATACCCCCAACGAACAACCGACCGAGCCGGGCGAACCGACCCTTCCAGACGAGCCGCCACCGGCACCGGTTGCCTGATCTGCATTGAAAACCAATGGCCAGTCAGATGAGGTCTGTGAAGACGTCAACTGACTGGCCATATTTCGTTGTCACCGATGACGAAAATTCTGCAGTTTTGCTCCTTCTCGACCGGATATCCCCCGGTAAACGCGCCAAAGGCCGGCAGCAGGCTGATGCGTTCGCTGAGTCTGAAACACGCCAGGCGCAAGCTTTGTCGGCCCTTGCCATGTAACCGATAGACCGGATGCACATGACCGGCCAGTACGTGTCGTTCAGGATGCGGGTCCGGTTCATGTTGCAGGGCGAATGGCCCGATCAGCAGCGGTTCGGGCACGACCCGGATATTCAGCGATTCCGGCGGATCGCCCGCCCGTTTGTCGTGATTGCCGCGGATCAGTGTCATCGGCAGATCAACATGGCGCGCACGCCATTCGGCCAGTTCGCGCAAAGTCCCCACGGCATGCGAGCCGGGTCCGTGGAGAAAATCGCCAAGGAATATCAGCTGTCGGCAGGGCATTTTCGCCAGCAATCGGTCAATCACTGCAATATTGCTCGCGGTAGTGCCTTGCGGGACCGGTTGACCGAGGCTGCGGTAGGCGGCGGCTTTACCGAAATGCACATCGGCAATCAGCAAGGCCTGTTGCGCCGGCCAGTACAGGGCCTTTTCCGGCAGCAACCAGAGGTCTTCACCCGCCAGTCGCACAGGGTAGGGCGCGTTCATCGGTGTTTGCCCTTGTCGGCGGATTTTTCCAGGTCTCCAACCATCCGTCTGATGCGGTCGGCGAGTTTCTCTGAACTCATGCTTTCGCGCATGCGCTCCACCAGCAGTGGAAACCCCAGGGGTGTAGGACGCTTTATCTGATGCACGTCGAGTTTCATCCGGTTGATGTGCTCCAGTGTCTGTTCCAGACGTTGAATATCCAATTCCTCTCGTAGGACTTCTTCCCCGGCCTGTGCGAGCAACAGGTTATCGGCGTCGTATTGTTTGAACACTTCGAAGAACAAACCGCTGGACGCCTGTACCTGCCGGGTGCTTTTCGGCGCACCGGGGTAACCGGCGAAGACCAGCCCGGCAATCCGGGCGATTTCACGGAAGCGTCGCAACGCCAATTCGCCTGCGTTGAGGCTGGCCAGTACATCCTTTAACAGGTGATCGGCGTTGAACAGTTGTGTATTCAAATGCTCGGCCCAGTCGACGGGCGTGGCGCTGAGCAATTCCAGGCCGTAATCGTTCACCGCGATCGAGAACGTCACGGGCTGGCGCTGGCTGACACGCCAGGCCAGCAGGCTCGCCAGCCCCAGATGCACCTGGCGCCCGGCAAACGGGTAGAGAAAAAGGTGCCAGCCTTCGCGGGATTTCAGCACTTCGGCCAACAGATTTTCGGCGGTGGGCAAGCCAGACCAGTGCATCTGCGTTTCCAGTAACGGTCGCAACGCCTGCATTTCCGGGCCGACAAACTCACCCTGCGCGGCGGCACTGAAGCGCCTGACCACGGCTTCGGCCAACTCGTTGGAAAGTGGCATCCGCCCGCCATTCCAGCGCGGCACCGCGGCTTTCTTCGCCGTGCTGCGTTTGACGTAAGCGGTCATGTTTTCCACCCGCACCAACTCCAGTAAACGTCCGGCGAAGAGAAAACCGTCACCCGGTTTAAGCCGCGCGATAAAGCCTTCCTCGACACTGCCCAACTGTTTGCCACCGCCGCCCTTGCTCCAGAATTTCAGATGGATGCTCGCGTCACTGACGATGGTGCCGATGCTCATGCGATGGCGCCGCGCCAATCGCGCATCCGGTACGCGCCAGACGCCGTGCTCGTCCGGCTCGACCCGGCGGTAATCCGGATAGGCTGTCAGAGACATCCCGCCATGGCGTACGAAAGCTAGCGCCCAGCTCCAGTCAGCGGGTGTCAGGTCGCGATAGGCCCAGGCGCCGCGGACTTCTTCGTACAACTCTTCAGGAATAAACCCACCGCCGAGGGCCATGCTGACCAAGTGTTGCACCAGCACATCCAGCGGTTTGTGCGGTGACAGGCGTGGTTCGATGCGCCGTTGTTCGACGGCATCGCGGGCGGCGGCGGCTTCGATCAACTCAAGGCTGTGCGTCGGCACCAGCGTCACCCGCGACGTGCGGCCCGGTGCATGGCCCGAGCGTCCGGCCCGTTGCATCAGGCGCGCGACACCTTTGGCCGAGCCGATTTGCAGCACGCGCTCGACGGGCAGGAAATCCACGCCCAGGTCCAGGCTTGAAGTGCAGACTACGGCTTTCAAATGCCCGTTCTTCAAGGCCTGTTCGACCCAGTCGCGAGTCTCGCGAGACAGGGAGCTGTGATGCAACGCGATCAGCCCGGCCCAGTCCGGCCGTGCCTCCAGCAGCGCCTGATACCAGATTTCCGATTGCGCCCGCGTATTGGTGAAGACCAAGGTGCTGGCGCAAGCATCCAGTTCGGCAACGACCTGCGGCAGCATCTTCAGACCGATATGCCCGGCCCAGGGAAAACGCTCGATGGCCGGTGGGAGGAGGGTGTCGACCTTCAGCGTTTTTTCGCTTTGCCCCTGAATGCTGATGCCGCCGCCCTGTGGGATCAGCACCTGCTCGGCGTGGGATTGATTACCCAGGGTGGCCGAGACGCCCCAGACGATCAGCTCAGGCTGCCAATGCCGCAGGCGGGCGAGGGCCAGTTGCAGTTGCACGCCGCGCTTGTTGCCCAGCAGTTCGTGCCATTCATCGACGACGATCATGCGCAGAGTCGACAGCGCTACCTGTGCATCAGCGCGGGCGAGCAGCAGGGTCAGGCTTTCCGGGGTGGTGATCAGCGTGGTCGGCAGGCGTCGGCTCTGGCGGGCGCGCTCGCTGCTGCTGGTGTCGCCGGTGCGCAGACCGATGTTCCACGGGATCTGCAGGTCATCGACCGGTGTTTGCAAAGCGCGCGCGGTGTCGGCGGCGAGGGCGCGCATGGGGGTGATCCACAGCACGGTCAGCGGTTCGGCCGGTGATTTGCGTTTGCGCGGTGTTTCGACGGCAGGCTGCGAGCGCGCGAAGCGATTGAGCGCGGCAAACCACACGGCATAGGTTTTACCGGCACCGGTGCTGGCGTGGAGCAGGCCGGATTCGCCTTTTTTGACCGCCGCCCATACATCTTTCTGAAAGGCGAACGGCTTCCAGCCGCGGGCGCTGAACCAGATTTTTGCCAGGTCGGAGGATTTCGCCATGCGGGCTGCGCGCGCTCTGGAGGGGTTCTTCCAGTGACCACATCAGTTGGCGAAAGGTTTAATCAGGGTGACCGTGTAGGAGCTGCCGAAGGCTGCGATCTTTTGATCTTGATCTTGATCTCTACAAAACAAGATCAAAAGATCGTAGCCTTCGGCTGCTCCTACAGGGGAACGTGGGCTACTTGAGGTTTCCGCTGAGGAATTGTTTGAGGCGTTCGCTTTTCGGGTTGCCGAGGACTTCCTCGGGGGCGCCTTCTTCTTCCACCAGACCTTGATGCAGAAACAACACCTGGCTGGAAACCTTACGAGCGAAGCTCATCTCATGGGTCACCATGATCATGGTCCGGCCTTCTTCCGCCAGCCCTTGAATCACCTTCAACACTTCACCGACCAATTCCGGATCGAGCGCCGAGGTCGGTTCATCGAACAACATCACCTCAGGCTCCATCGCCAGCGCCCGGGCAATCGCTACGCGCTGTTGCTGGCCGCCGGAGAGAAACGCCGGGTATTGATCGGCCACTCGCGCCGGCAAACCAACCTTGTCGAGATAACGCCGCGCACGATCGTCGGCTTCCTGTTTGCTGCAACCCAACACCCGGCGCGGGGCCATGGTGATGTTTTCCAGCACGGTCATGTGGCTCCACAGGTTGAAATGCTGGAACACCATCGCCAGCCGCGTGCGCAAACGTTGCAGTTCATCGGCATCGGCGACGTGCATGCCGTGGCGGTCGGTGACCATGCGGATTGCTTGGCCATCGAGGCTCATGGCGCCGTCGTTGGGTTGTTCAAGAAAGTTGATGCAGCGCAAAAAAGTGCTTTTGCCCGAGCCGCTGGCACCGATCAGGCTGATCACGTCGCCGGTCTTGGCCTTGAGCGAAACGCCTTTGAGCACCTGATGGTCGCCATAGCTTTTGTGCAGGCCTTCAACGGTCAGTTTGTACATGGGACAGACATCCTCAAGGCGAAAGTAGGTAGCCGCTGCGATAGGCTTCAGCGCCCGCGACGTGGGCGATGACCATGCCGGCAGTGGCCATGCGTCGCAGCGAACGGGCGTACATCACGCCGGCGCTGGTGCAATGAATGGGGGTGACCCGGTCGTGGATAGGGTCGATGATTTCGGCGATCTGCTGCCCGGCTTCGAGGTATTGCCCCGCCGTGGCGGTATACACCAGCAGGCCGCCGACCGGGGTGGTCACCGGTTCCACACCGGCCAGCGGCGTGGCGGGGAACGGCAGCGGTGGTTGCGGTTTGGTCTCGCCGACGATCGCATCGGACTGGATCAGATAATCGATCAGTGCCTGGCAGTCGCGACTGGCGAGCGGATGGGTAACGTCACCCTGGCCGCGCAACTCGACGGTCACGGAGAAACTGCCCAGCGGAATCTCGAAGTGTTCGCCGAAGCGCTCTTTCAATTGCCACCACAGCAGCGTGAAGCATTCGTCGAACGACTGACCGCCGGAGTCAGTGGCCAGCAGGCTCGCCTGGGCTTCGATATAGCGCGCCAGCGGTTCGACCTGCGGCCACGCTTCGGGCGTGGTGTAGAGGTGAACCACCGATTCGAAGTCGCAGTGCAAGTCGAGCACCATATCCGCATCACAGGCCAGCCGTTGCAGGATCAGGCGCTGGGATTGCAGTTGCGTGCTGGCAGTCTGGCGGGCGAGGGCATTGCGCAGATGGCTGCGGATCAGTTCAAGGTTGTGCTGTGCATCGTCATTCAGCCTGCCCTCGATGGCGTTGCCGATTTCCTCGCTGAGGTCGACGAACCAGCGGTTGAAGTTCTGCCCGCTCTCCAGTTCGTAACGGCCCAGCGGCACGTCCATCAGCACTTGTTCGAGGCCGACCGGGTTGGCCACCGGCACCAACACGATTTGGCTGCGCAGGCGCCCGGCGGCCTCCAGCTCGGCCAGACGCTGTTTGAGATGCCAGGCGACGAGCATGCCCGGCAATTCGTCGGCATGCAGCGAAGACTGAATGTAAACCTTGCCCTTGGCCTGTTCCGGGCCGAAGTGGAAGCTGTGGATCTGTCGTGCGGTCCCCGGCAGCGGGGCCAGCAAGTCATGAATCAGGTGGCGCATTGCAAAGGTGTCCTAGTGAGTCGGCCCGAGGAAAGCCAGCCATCGGCGTTCAGCAAGGCGGAACAAGCCGACCAGCGCAAAGGTAATGGTCAGGTAGATCAGCGCGGCGATGCCGAACGACTGAAAAGTCAGGAAGGTCGCCGAGTTGGCGTCCCGGGCGACTTTCAGGATGTCGGGGATGGTCGCGGTGAAGGCCACGGTGGTCGAGTGCAGCATCAGGATCACTTCGTTGCTGTAATACGGCAACGAACGGCGCAGCGCCGACGGCATGATCACGTAGGCATACAGCTTCCAGCCGGTCAGCCCGTAAGCCTTGGCCGCTTCGACCTCGCCGTGGTTCATGCTGCGAATCGCTCCGGCGAAAATCTCCGTGGTGTAGGCGCAGGTGTTGAGGGCGAAGGCGAGGATCGTGCAGTTCATCGCATCGCGAAAGAAACTGTCGAGCAGCGGCTGCGCACGTACGGCGGCGAGGCTGTAAATGCCGGTGTAGCAGATCAACAGCTGGATATACAACGGCGTGCCACGGAACAGGTACGTGTAGAACTGCACCGGCCAGCGAATGTAGAAGTGCGGCGAAACCCGCGCGATCGATAGCGGAATCGAAACAAGGAAACCGATGAAGATCGAGGCGCTGAGCAGCCACAGCGTCATCGCCAGCCCGGTAATGTTCTGGCCATCGGTATAAAGGAAGGCTCGCCAATATTCCTGCAAAAGTTCGATCATCGTACGGCCTCCCGGGCGCCGGCGGCGTAGCGACGTTCGAGCCAGCGCAGGATGAAATTCGAGGCACTGGTGATCAGCAGATAGATCAATGCGGCGAGAACCAGGAAGTAGAACAGTTGATAAGTGCTTTTACCGGCGTCCTGCGCGGCTTTGACCAGATCGGCCAGACCAATGATCGACACCAGCGCGGTGGCCTTGAGCATCACCATCCAGTTGTTGCCGATACCCGGCAGGGCGAAGCGCATCATTTGCGGAAACACCACGAAGCGAAAGCGCTGGCCGCGTTTGAGGCCATACGCTGTGGCCGCTTCAACCTGTCCGCGCGGCACGGCGAGGATCGCGCCACGGAAGGTTTCGGTGAAATACGCACCATAAATGAAACCCAGGGTCAGCACCCCGGCGCTGAACGGGTCGATTTCGATGTATTCCCATTCCAGATAATCGGTCAGAGACGTCAGCCAGGTCTGCAGGCTGTAGAAGATCAGCAGCATCAGCACCAGATCCGGCACCCCGCGAATCAGCGTGGTGTAGAGCTGCGCGGGCAGGCGCACCAGTTTGACTTTTGACAGTTTGGCACTAGCGCCAAGCAGGCCGAGCAACACGGCCACCAACAGCGACAACGCCGATAATTTGATGGTCATCCAGGTGCCTTCCAACAGCAACGGGCCAAAACCCTTGAGGCTGAAGGCGGAGAGCCCCAGATTTTGTAAGAGGTTTTCGAACATAAATCAGCAACCTGAGCGGATGGAAAAGGCGCCCATCGAGGATGGGCGCCGGGGCATTATTTGCCGCTGTACAGATTCAGATCGCCAAAGTGTTTCTTTTGAATCTCGGCGTATTTGCCGTCATCGTGTAACGCTTTGATACCTTTATCTAAAAGCGCTTTCAGCTCAGTGTTACCTTTCTTAATACCGACAGCGGTTTTGGCTGGCAGCAATTCGCTGTCGACTGGCTTGCTGACGTCATAGTCGGCGCCCTGTGGCGACTTCAAAAAGCCCAGTTCGGCTTGCAGCATGTCCTGGATACCGGCGTCGAGACGGCCAGAGGTCAGGTCGGAATACACCTGATCCTGGTTCTGATAGGCCTGGGTTTTCACGCCGGCCTTGTCCAGCACGGCTTTGGCGTAGGCTTCCTGAATGGTGCCCTGCTCGTAGCCGACGGTTTTGCCCTTGAGGGATGCGACGTCTGCGGTGATACCGGAGCCTTTTTTGAACACATAAGCGGTCGGGCCGGAGAACAGCTCGCTGGAGAAGTCGATGACTTTTTCGCGGGCCGGGGTCACGGTCATCGACGAGATCACACCGTCGAATTTGTTGGCTTTGAGGCCCGGAATCATGCCGTCGAAGTCACTTTCGACCCACTTGCACTTGACCTTCAGTTCGGCGCAGATCGCGTTGCCCAGATCGATGTCGAAGCCCACCAGGCTGCCGTCGGCCGCTTTCGACTCGAACGGTGCGTACGAAGGGTCAACGCCAAAGCGCAACTCTTTGTATTCCTTGGCCAGCGCGGAGCCAGCGGCCATGCACAACGCCAGTGCAGAAAGGGTCAGCAATGCTTTTTTCATTATTCAATCCCTAAGAACCAATATGAGCGCTTGTGGCGCAGAATTATTGTTACTGGAACGCGTACGACCTATAGAAAGTAGCAATTTCCGAACCAGAGTCCCGAACAAGTGTTTTAAAAGGTTGGGTGCGGAGGGATGAGGGCGTTTGAATGCCCGGAACTGGGCATTGCAGAAAGCATGCACTGTTTTGTGGCTGATCGTTCCATGCGCAGCAAAGGAATGCCTCAACGGACGCTCCGCGTTTGGCTTTTGGGGGGACGCGGAGCGTCCCAGGCTGCATTCCCACGCGGGGCGTGGGAACGATCAATGTCCGGGAGATTGGGGTCAGGCCAACAGATCTTGCAAGGTCGCGAGGCTATCCGCTTCTTCCACGGTTTTATCCTGCCGCCAGCGCAACATCCTCGGGAAACGCACCGCGATGCCGCTCTTGTGCCGCCGCGACAGGGCGATGCCTTCGAAGCCCAGCTCAAACACCAGACTCGGTTTCACGCTACTCACCGGCCCAAATTTCTCCACCGTGGTCTTGCGCACAATGCTGTCGACCTGGCGCATTTCTTCATCGGTCAGCCCCGAATAGGCTTTGGCAAACGGCACCAGCGCGCGTTGGCTGGACTCGGGTGGGCCGTCCCACACGGCAAAGGTGTAATCGCTGTACAAACTGGCGCGCCGACCATGACCGCGCTGGGCGTAAATCAACACGGCATCGACACTGAACGGATCAACCTTCCATTTCCACCACACGCCCATGTCCTTGGTGCGGCCGACGCCGTACAGCGAATCCCGCGCCTTGAGCATCATGCCCTCGACACCCAAGCGCCGCGATGACTCGCGCTGGCGGGCGAGGTCGAACCAGTCGCTGCCCGTCAGCACCGGTGAGGGCAGTAATACCGGACTGTTACAGCGGGCGATGACATCTTCCAGTTGCGCGCGACGTTTGGCCTGCGGCTGGTTGCGCCAGTCTTCGTCCTGCCATTCAAGCAAGTCGTAAGCGAGCACCACCACCGGCACGTCTTCGAGGATTTTCTTGTCGAGGGTTTTGCGGCCGATGCGTTGTTGCAGCAAGGCGAAGGGTTGCACCGCCGCAGGTTCGGTCGATTGCGGATCGAAAGCATCTTCAGTACGCGGATGCGTGCTTTTCCACACGACGATTTCGCCGTCGATCACCGTGCCGTCGGGCAAGCCGTGTACCAGCACTTCCAATTCGGGAAAACGCTCGGTCACCAGTTCCTCGCCCCGCGACCAGATCCACAGCCGGCCTTCACGCTTGACCACTTGTGCACGGATGCCATCCCATTTCCATTCAATTTGCCAGTCGCTGGCCGGGCCGATCAGCGCTTCGAATTCTTCCACCGGTTGCGACAAGGCGTGGGCGAGGAAAAACGGGTAGGGCTGGCCGCCGCGCTGGGCATGCTCATCGCTGGATTCCGGGGCGATCAGTTTCAGGTAGCTGGCGGCGCTCGGCCGATTGGACAGGTCGGTGTAGCCGACCAGACGCTGCGCCACGCGTTTGCTGTCCAGCCCGGCCATCGACGCCAAGGCGCGGGTAACCAGCAGTTTCGAGACGCCGACGCGGAAACTGCCGGTGATCAATTTGATGCACAGCATCAGGCTCGATCGATCCAGTTGCGCCCACAGGGCGGGCAGTTGTCGGCTGAGGTATTCCGGAGTTTCACCGCGCAGCGGCAGGAGTTTGTCTTCGATCCATTCGGCGAGGCCGGCGTCGGAGCTGTGCAGGTTTTCCGCGAGTACCAGAGAAATGGTTTCCGCCAGGTCGCCGACCGCTTGATAGCTTTCCTCGAATAGCCACGGCTCGAGGCCGGAGACTGAGACGGCGAGTTCGCGCAGGATTCGGACCGGCACCAGTTGCCGGGGCCGCCCCCCGGAGAGGAAGTACACCGCCCACGCGGCGTCATGCGGTTCGGCCTGGGCGAAGTAAGTCTGCATTGCCGCCAGTTTGGCGTTGCTTGACGTGGTCGCGTCGAGTTCGGCGTACAACTCGGCGAATGCTCTCATGCTGGCATCTCGGCGATGGTCGGTTCGGTGGCGAGGTTTTCTTCTTCGTCATCGCCGTATTCGGTATTGAAACCCTGGGCATCCAGACCCTGTTCGCGCAGATGCCGCACGAGCACGCCGATCGAGCCGTGGGTGACCATCACCCGCTCTGCGCCGGTTTGCTCAATGGCCCAGAGCAGGCCGGGCCAGTCAGCGTGATCGGAAAGCACGAAACCACGATCGACGCCGCGCCGCCGCCGGGTGCCGCGCAAACGCATCCAGCCGCTGGCGAACGCGTCGCTGAACTCGCCGAAGCGACGCATCCAGGTGCTGCCTCCGGCCGAGGGCGGAGCGATGACCAGGGCCTGGCGCATGATCGGATCGTTTTTTTTCAAGTCGCCGGCGTAGATCGTCGGCGGCAGGTACACACCAGCCTCGCGGTAGACCCGATTCAGCGGTTCGACCGCACCGTGGCTGAGGATCGGGCCGAGGGATTCATCGATGCCGTGGAGAATCCGCTGGGCCTTGCCGAACGAGTAACAGAACAACACGCTGGCCTTGCCGGCGGCAATATTCGCCGCCCACCACTGATTGATCTCGCTGAACACCTGCGCCTGTGGCTGCCAGCGGTAGATCGGCAGGCCGAAGGTCGATTCGGTGATAAAGGTGTGGCAGCGCACCGGTTCGAACGGGGCGCAGGTGCCGTCCGGTTCGATCTTGTAATCGCCGGACGCGACCCAGACTTCGCCGCCGTATTCCAGACGCACTTGGGCCGAACCGAGCACGTGGCCGGCCGGATGAAAGCTCAAGGTGACACCGTGGTGCGTCAGGCGCTGGCCGTAGGCGAGGGTTTGCAGGTTGATGTCTTGCCCCAGACGCGCGCGCAAAATCCCTTCGCTGGCGCTGCTGGCGAGGTAATGCTGGTTGCCGGTACGAGCGTGATCGCCGTGGGCATGGGTAATGACCGAGCGCTCGACGGGGCGCCACGGATCTATGTAGAAATCTCCCGCAGGGCAATAAAGGCCTTCGGGGCGGGCGATAACAAGGTCCATGTCGTTACCAGAAATGGGGGGCTTGTTAGCTATGAGGCTGGCGCGTGTCCGGAAGTTCTATCGACTTTGAAGAGCAACCCTCACCCCAGCCCTCTCCCAGAGGGAGAGGGGGCCGACCGAGGTGTCTGGCGATTGACATCGACCTGAAAAAACCGAGTCGAGCACAGATTCTGGACCAGATCAAAAGCCCCTCACCCCAGCCCTCTCCCGGAGGGAGAGGGGGTTGACCGAGGTGTCTGGCCAGCTACATCGACCTGTAAGACCGAGTCGATTACGGATTCGGCAAGGCACGAACCGAGTTGATTCTGGATTCGGCAGTGCACGTTCAGGTCGGCGTATGACTCAAGCATCCCCCAATCAGTCCCCTCTCCCTTTGGGAGAGGGTTAGGGTGAGGGGCTTTTGCCGTTCAGCTTATTTGCCGGGAGTAAGGGTCAAACGAGTTTTGCCATAGACCCGATCAAAGTTCTGCGGCTGCATCGGCAAGCCGATGTACTGCCCCTTCAGCCACGCATCAATCCCGTTGAGGTAATTCGGACTGACCGGATTCCCGGATTGTCCCGTACCGTTCTGGCCCATCAGCGGCTCAGCCTGACCGAAGTCAACGATGAAACGCATCGACGGCGCGCGGGTGGTGGTGAAATCCTGACCCCAGGTGAACGCCGAAGTGTTCAGCGTCGTGTGATCGCCACCCGCCGCCAGAGGCCCGCGCACGATCTGTCCATTGCTGTTCTTCCACGCATAGCTGTGCAATTTGCCCCACTGCCAGGCCCGGTGATCGCCGCCCAACTGACTGTCGCCAGCGCTGATCGCCGCCGCGAAGCTACGGGCAAGAGTCAGCGCTTTATCCTCTTTCTGCGGCGTACGAATGTCATCCCAGAACGGACTGTCTTCGCGTCCCAACAGATGATCGGCCTGCGCTGCGTAGGACAAATCACCATTAGCAATAAACGCTTTCCACGCCGCGCTCGATTCCGGGCCGAGTTCGTCGAGGAAGATCTGCTTCATGCTTTCCTGCAGGAACAACTCATAGATCGCCGCATCCGCCGAGGTCGGGCTGAGCTTGCCGTCGAACGCCATCAACCGCGTGAACGCTTCACGCGCCTTGCTGCGATCCGCTTCCGGCAGAGCGTCAATCGCCTGTTTCAGCGGTTGTTTCATGCCCGGTGCTTCGAAGACTTTCTTCAACTTGGCGGCGAAGGTGGTGGTCTGGTCGTATTGCATGGCGATCACGCTACGGCTGTCGTGCTTGCCGCTGCCGGCCAGCTCCGCCAGACGCTCGCCACGCTCCGGCGCCGCCCAGGAGTTCGACAACTGCATGCCGTAACCGTGTGGAATCACGCGCTGGTTGGCGGTGCCGAGCCAGCCTTGTGCCGGGTCCTGATCGTACGGGTGCAGCATCGGGTCGGCGTAACCGTCCCAGTCATAGCGACCTTCCCAGCCCGGCGATGGCAGCAAACCTTCGCCTTCACGCCGATTGGGGAAACGCCCGGTGACTTGCCAGCCAATGTTGCTCGCATCGGCGAACACCAGATTCAGGGCGATGGCGCGGATCTCGCGGCTGGCATCCGAGGCGCGCTCGACGGTTTGTGCGCGGGTCAGGTCAAAAAATGCGTCCAGCGATTTATCGTCAGTGAAGCTCGGGGTTTGCAAGGCCAGACCGAAACCGCTGCCTTGCGCCGCCGCTTGAGCGCTGTTGAGCAACGCGCCGTGACGGGTTTCGTACACCGCTTCGCGAATCGGCCGCTGGCCTTTGACGAAGTAGGTTTCGTTGCGCACGCCCAGCGGTTGCCATTTGCCGTTGACCTCGTAGGTCAGGCTGCTGCCCTGGCGACGGATTTTTTCCAGGAACAGATCCTGGTTATCGCCGAGCACGCTGGTCGTGCTCCACGCCACTTTGCCGTTGAAGCCACCGAGAACCAGCGGCAAACCGGCGACGGTGACGCCCGCCGCCTGATATTTCGGCGCGCGGATCTGCACGAAGCTCCACAGCGACGGCGCGGCCAGCGGCCCATGGGCGTCGCTGGCCAGCAGGCTCTTGCCGCTGCGGCTGCGTTGCGGGGCGATCGCCCAGTTGTTTGAAGACGTGGTGCCCAGCAGGTTCAGCGCCGACAGTTGCTGGCTGGCGTTGCTCAGCTCGGTCAGACCGGGGATTTGCCCGTTGAGCTTGAGGCCTTGCAGCTTGTCGGCCTCGGCCAGTGGCAGGTTTTCGTCCGGCGCGGACGGCGTCAGCCAGGCCAGTTTGTCGCTGGTCACGGTTTGCGCGAGCACCAAGGATTCAATTTCTTCCGGCAGGTTGGCCGACTGGCTGAAATTCAGCAGGGCGAAAATCAGTGCCGAATCTTCCGGCTTCCAGTATTCAGGCTTGTAACCGCTGGAGGCGAGATCGCCCGGCAACTTGTCGGCGTAGCGGAACAGGTAGGCGTTGACACCCCGCGCATAGACTTCGAAGAAACGCTTGAGGCGTGGCGACGAGGCTTTGTACAGCTCGCCGGCGCTTTTCTTCAGATTGACCGCGCGCATGTAGCGGTCGGCGTCGAGCATCGACGCGCCGGACATTTCCGCCAGACGCCCCTGAGCGAGCAGGCGCAAGGTGACCATCTGGTTGATGCGGTCGCTGGCGTGCACATAGCCGAGGCTGAACAGCGCGTCGTGGAAAGTATTACTTTCGATCAACGGCATGCCCATGGCATTGCGGCGTACCGACACGTTCTGCGCCAGGCCCTTGAGCGGTTGCACACCGGAGGTCGGCGGGAGGGTGTCCTGAGCGTTCCAGGTCTGGCAACCGGACAGGCCCAAAACACCGGCCACTGCTGCGGCAACGCCGAACCGGGGAAGAAAATGTGTGAGGGCTGGCGAGGCCATGGCAAAGCTCCTGCGGGGGGTAGCGTCAGTAAAGGCGCTACGTTAGTGAGCAGGAGGGTGCCGCGCAAGCGGGCGACAGAGTTATTTCTTCAGTTCTCGACGATCGTTTCAGCGCGCAGCAAAGGAATGCCTCAACGGACGCTCCGCGTTCGGCTTTGAAGGGACGCGGAGCGTCCCGGGCTGCATTCCCACGCAGAGCGTGGGAACGATCAGAATCACGGCGATTCAGGACTTCGGTGGATTGATTTTCTGCACCAACGCGTAGGCCTTCACTGTCGCTGGGCGATCCTTGATGTGGTTGAACCAGCGCTGCACATGGGGGAAGTCTTCGAGATTCTGACTCTGCCATTTGTGCGAGACGATCCACGGATAAATCGCCATGTCGGCAATGCTGTATTCGCTGCCGGCGACAAATTCGTTATCGGCCAGTTGTTTGTTCAATACGCCATACAGCCGCGCCGTCTCATCAATGTAGCGCTTGATTGCATAGGGGATTTTTTCCGGTGCGAACTGGCTGAAATGGTGATTCTGTCCGGCCATCGGCCCCAGTCCGCCCATCTGCCAGAACAGCCATTGCAGCGCCGTTTGTCGACCGCGCAGGTCCTTGGGCAGAAACTTTCCGGTTTTCTCCGCCAGATACAAAAGAATCGCCCCGGATTCGAACAGCGACAGCGGCTCGCCACCATCGGCCGGTTCATGATCGACGATGGCCGGAATGCGGTTGTTCGGCGCGATTTTCAGAAAGTGCGGCTGGAACTGCTCACCCTGGCTGATATTGATCGGATGGACGTTGTACGGCAGGCCGGCTTCTTCAAGGAACAGGGAGATCTTGTGGCCGTTGGGGGTGGTCCAGTAATACAGATCGATCATGGAAAACTCCAAAGCAGAAATGGACGTGTGTGCGGACAGCAAACGCCGGCGTCAGGTCGTCCCGTGTGCGTTCGATAGCTTGCTTAGTAGGAAGAGGTGATGCTGAACTGCGCAGAATTCAATGACCCCGCGTGAGAAAAATCGCCATGGAGCTTCAGGCCAACGCTGCACTGATCATCATCGACCAGCAAAAAGGCATCCTGCAGCCGCGTTTGGGGCGAAGGAATAATCCTCAGGCGGAGGAGCGAATCCTTGATCTGCTGGGGCTTTGGCGGCGTAGCGGTCGGCCGGTGGTGCATGTGCAGCATTTGTCGCGCGAGCCGGATTCGGTATTTTGGCCGGAACAGGAGGGGGTGGAGTTTCAGCAGCGGTTTTTGCCGCAGGACGGTGAATGGCTGATTCAGAAACAGGTGCCCGATGCGTTTTGTGCTAGCGGGTTAGAGGCGCGGTTGCGTGAGGCGGGGATCGGGCAGTTGATCATTGTTGGCGTGGCGACGAACAACTCCGTGGAATCCACGGCGCGCACGGCGGGCAATCTGGGGTTCGATGCGTGGGTCGCGGAGGATGCCTGTTTCACCTTCGACAAGGCCGACTATTTCGGCACGCTGCGTACCGCTGAAGAGGTGCACGGGATGTCGCTGGGGAATTTGCACGGGGAGTATGCGACGGTGGTCAGTGCTGCGCAGATTCTAAAGGCTGGCTGAAAAAATTTCGCCGTATGTGCCGGCCCCTTCGCGAGCAGGCTCGCTGCCACAGTGGGCCGTATTCCAACTGAAGGAACTCGATTGACTGTGGGAGCGAGCCTGCTCGCGAAAGCGGTCTGTCAGGCGAAGAGGGTCTTCGCCCCGAGCATCAAGCGCCGTGGCACTTCTTGAATTTCTTGCCGTTGCCGCATGGGCAAGGGTCGTTGCGACCGACGTCTTTCAGGGCGTTGCGCACCGGTTCCTGGTGGGCGTGGCCGCAGTTCGGGCCGTGAACGTGGCCGTGGTCATGATCGTGATGGTCATGATCATGATCGTGGTTGCAGTCAGGGCCATGGACATGAGGTTGCTGAGTCATCGGTGTTGCTCCGGAATTAAATCGGCGGGGATTATCACGCCATTGCGCTCAAGGTGCACGTAGTGAGCGATGAATAAACCGGTTTCCATCTCACCCTGCAAACGATAGGGAATCTGCTGATTCGGATTTTTCAGCATTTTCACCACGTCTTTTACCTTCGGCCACAGGTTGGTGCGGATCGGCACCTTGAAGTAGGCACTGCGTTTCGGCCCGACCGTAAACCAGTGTTCATGCTCGCCTTCGGCCAGCAGCATGTCGGCCAGATGAATGCGGTATTCCAGGCCGCGCACGGTCAGGTCGCTGTCGTTGGGGTTGTCGATGCGAAAGTGCAGGATGAATTTCTGTTCGAGCAGTTTGGCGCGCACCACTTCGACTTTGACCAGATGCACGGCGGGGTCGACGCTGTCATCGCTGAACCACGACGCGCAACCGCCGAGATTGAGCATCAGCATCAGAATGAAGCATTGGCAGGTGCGCCGACGACCGAGCATGGTTTAACTCCCTTTGGTGCCAGTCTAGACGCTAAAAGATCGCAGCCTGCGGCAGCTCCTACAGGGGAAACGCAAATCCTGTGTAGGAGCTGCCGCAGGCTGCGATCTTTTGATCTTCAACCTCAAGCGCCGAAATACCCTGCACAGCACTTCTTGAATTTCTGCCCACTGGCGCACGGGCAACTGTCGTTGCGCCCCAGCTTCAACTGCACCGTCGGATCAATGAAGTACCAGCGCCCGGCGTTCTGCACGAACGAGGAGCGCTCGCGGTGGCTGTGCTCACCCTGATCATCGTGCCAGCGCGCGGTGAAAGTGACGAAGGCGTGTTCTGGCTGACCGCCGAGCACTTCCGAACTCTCGACCTCAAGGCCAAGCCAGGTGCTCTGCGCGCTCCAGTTACTGATCGACTGGCGATCCAGTCCCGCTTGCTGAGCAGGCAGGGTGGTCGCCACCAGATAATCGATCAAACCCAGCACATAGGCGCTGTAGCGCGAACGCATCAGCGCTTCGGCGCACGGCGCCGGGTGGCCGTCGTGATAGTGGCCGCAGCAGGCCTCCAGCAGATTGCCGCTGCCGCACGGGCAAATGGCTGTACTCATTGCATTACCACCAGTATTTCCCGAAGTTTTCCGGATTGGCCCAGAACCGTGAGTTGAGCCAGTCGGGGACTTGTTTGTAGTCAAGCAGATCATAGGTGAACAGTGTCAGCACTTGATCGTCGCGTTGAAAACGTTCACTGGCTTGCAGCGCCAGCGAATAGAAGTCGGTTTCCTGCCAGCCGCTGGCTGACAGGTCGGCCAGCACGGCGATGCGGCTGGCGTTGAGATTGCGAATCCCGCCCAACAGGTTCAGGCCATCGCGTTTGGGCAAATGTTCCAGACAATCGACCACCAGCGCCAGGTCGAAACGCTGCGCCGCCAGCTCAGCAGGCAATGTGCCCGGCGCGGCATGGGCCACGGTGGTGTCTGGATGCGCCTGTTTAAAAGCGCTCAAGGCCGGAAACTCACTGGCGCCGATCAGCAGCAGACGCGCCGGGGCGTAGCGATCCAGCAAAGCGGCCAGCGCCTGTTGCGGCGTGCGGGAAGAAATGGCGACGTTCATCAAAGCTCCTCAATCAGACCGCCAAGACTAGCCTGCCTGACGGTGCGGGCAAAGAGCCCTGTTCCGCCCGTTTGCGGCAAATGTGCCGAAGTCCTGTGAACAGGCTCGCAAACAGCGGTGGCCTATTGCTGGCGGAGATTAAAACTCCGGTCTTTACTCCCTGAATCGGTTTTAAGCCGATCCCTCAGGAGAAAACCAGATGAGCATAGTTCGGACAGCATTACCTTTGATTCTGCTAACCAGTGTGTTGACTGGTTGCGCAGGTTTACAGAAAACCGACTGGCCGACCTGTGCGGCGGTCGGTGGTGTTGTCGGTGCCGGTCTCGGCGCGACCGAAAGTTCGGCGTGGGCCGGCTACGGTGCGTTGCTGGTCGGCGGCACGGCAGCGGCCTATTGCTGGGTTCACGGTGATGGCGACGAAGACGGCGACGGTGTGCCGGACAGTCGCGACAAGTGCCCGGGCACGCCTAAAGGCGTACAGGTCGACGCTGACGGTTGCCCTCCACCAGCCCCTGCGCCGGTGGTTGAAGAAGCGGTAGTGGTCAAGGAAGAAACCATTGTCATCCGTGATGTGCACTTCCAGTTCGACAAAGCGACGCTGACCGGCCCTGACAAGCAAGTGCTCGACAAGGTCGCCACCCGCCTGAAACAGGAATCCTCGACTGCGCAACTGACCGTGACCGGTCATACCGACAGCGTGGGCAGCGATGCCTACAACAAAAAACTGTCGGATCGTCGTGCGCATTCGGTGGTGGACTACCTGATCCAGCAAGGTGTGCCACGCGCCAGCTTCGTTTCGGTGTCCGGTCTGGGTGAAAGCCAGCCAGTGGCCGACAACAAAACCGCTGACGGTCGCGCGCAAAACCGTCGTACCGAAATCAAAATCCAGCGTTAAGCCCCTCTCGCATCCGCGGCTTGTGCAGTCGCGGATGCGGGTCTTTACTCCTGTGTAACCGGTATGGGCCGGTGACACAGGAGCTTTCACAATGACTGTTTTCTCAAGGTCCGTCTTGCCGGTGCTACTGCTTGGCAGCTTGCTCACCGGTTGCGCCACCCACAGCGATGGCACTGCACCCCTCAATCAACGTACGTGGCCGATCTGCAGCCTTATCGGCGGGCTGGTCGGTGGCGGTCTCGGCGCCATTGAAAGTGGCGGCTGGGCCGGTGGCGGCGCAGCGCTGGGGATTCTTACCGGCGGACTGATCTGTTATGCCCAGGACGGCGATGAAGACGGCGACGGCGTGTTCGACCGCCGCGACCGTTGCCCGGACACCCCGGAAAATACCCCGGTCGATCACCGTGGTTGCCCGCTACCGCAATACCCGGTCACGGAAAAAGTGCCGGAGCCTGCGCCGCAAACTGAAGTCATCACCCTCAGCGATGCCGGCAACGTGCTGTTCGATTTCGACAAATCCGACCTGACCCCGGCGGCGAAAGCCCAGCTCGATACGCTGATGGACAAGCTGCGCAATGCCGACGTGGTCAGCATCAAGGTCATTGGTCACACCGACAGCAAAGGTTCGGATGCCTACAACCAGGCCTTGTCGGAACGGCGGGCGAGTAGTGTCGCGGCGTATCTGCTGAGTCAGGGGCTGGCGCCGAACAAGCTCACCAGCGAAGGGCGCGGAGAAAGTGAACCGGTGGCCGATAACGCAACCGATGAAGGGCGCGCGCAGAACCGTCGCGTGGAGTTGCATATCAATCGCTAGGACGCCTCTGTAGGGCGCAGGCTAGAGCTGCCGGACGATTATCAAAGTCGTTCCGGCAGCCATTTGGCGGCGCGGCGAAGTTTTTTCATTTGTGCCTCTGGCTTATCCCCCGCAGAAGCCGTTACTGTGCGCCCAAAGAATAATTCGCAACACGGGGGAGCGTATGAAAGTGTTCTGGGGGCTGGGGCGGTTGTTGACCCTGCTGTTCTGCTGCGTGGTGCTGGCCAATCAGCTGGTGCCGTTCGTACATCCGCTGCATCTGCTGGTCAATCTGGCCGGCGGCCTGCTGTTGCTGATTCATCTACTCGAAGTGCTGCTGTGCAATCGCAGCCTCAAAGGCCGTCCGCACCCTTGGCGTGACCGTGGCCGCATCCTGCTGTTCGGCGTATTCCACTTGCAATCCATCCCGGCCCCGGCCGCTCCGGAGGCTTCTTCCCATGCGTAAACTTTGCCTGCTCGCTGCATTTATCAGCCCATTGGCCTGTGCCCAAGTGGTCAGCGTTGAAACCAACTCGCTGATGCGTTTGCCCAACACCGCCAGCACGTTGCAGCTGGAAAAACTCGAAGTGGCCGATTACGGCACGTTGCTGATTCCTGCCAACGTGACCGAACTGACCGTGGGCGAGTTGCGTCTTGGCCATGAAGCCCGTATCGCGATCGTTCCGAGCGAGAACGCTTTGGAGATGAAGGTAGCTCGTGCAGAGCTGAGCGATGGCAGCCGGATTACTGCACGGGGTGCACCGGGGACTTATGAGAAAGCCGCCCGTGCCGGGCGCAATCTGAATCTGCAATTCAAGGCTTTGAACGCGCCGCAACTGTTGGTCGATGCCCGTGGCGGCACCGGTGCGCCGGGGTTTGTCGGCCTCGATGGCGGTAATGGCGAAGACCCGGGCTGCACCTACGGTTCGGCCGGGCACGGTTTTGATGGCAGTAACGGCAGCGACGGCCAACCGGGTGCACCGGGAGCGCTGGTGCGCCTTGAAGTGCCGCGCGAGTTTCCAGCCGAGCTGATCAAGGTCAATGTCGCGGGCGGTGCTGGCGGTCCGGCGGGTGTTGGCGGCAAAGCAGGGAAGGGTGGCAAGTCCAAGGGCTGCCTGGTGTATCGCGCCGATGGCGGCAAGAACGGCAAGGCCGGGGCGGATGGACAGCCTGGGCCAGTGGGGGCGGCGGGGGCTGTGACTGTGCAGCGCCTCTGAACGTTTTACCCTCACCCCAGCCCTCTCCCGGAGGGAGAGGGGGCCGACCGAGATGTCTGGCGTTATACATCGACCTGAAATTCCGAGTCGATTATGGATTCAGAGCCAATCGTTCAGGTCGGCGTATCCCTCAAATATCCCCCATTCAGTTCCCTCTCCCTCTGGGAGAGGGCTAGGGTGAGGGGCTTTTGATTTTCAGATCATCGGCCTTGCAGCCGCAATCGCCACCAGCACCAACCCGACAATCAGATTAAGCCCCACCACCCGGCGAATCCGCCCCAGCACTGCCGCACCCGCTGGCCAGTCCTTCGCGTCCACCGCCGTACGCAACTCCGGCAGCATCAGCCCCTGAATGCGGATAAACAGCGCCGTCATCACCACATACAAGCCCATCATCACCTGCACATATTTCGGCGCGGTCTCAAAGCCGACCTGCTGCAAATGCAACATGCCCACACCGCTGATCGGCAACAGGATCACCGCAACCCAGACCCAACGAAAAAAACCCTGAAACACTTCCACCCACAAGGTCAGGCGGGCTGGGCCGTCGAGGGCCTTCACAGCCGCCGGGCGCAGGACCATCCAGGCGAAAAACATGCCGCCGACCCAGACCAGGGCGGACAAGACATGCAGCGGGTAGACGAGGCTAAAAAGTGTCATTGGGTTACTCCGTTCTGCGCAGGATCGATTCGCGGGGTATGATAGCCGCCGATCCAAACCACTGAAAATTTATCCAGCGTTTTTTGCGCCCGACACTCAATGATCAGCACTGAACTCAAAACCACGATCCAGGGCGCCTACTCGCGTTTTCTAGAGGCCAAGAGCCTCAAGCCGCGTTACGGTCAGCGCCTGATGATCGCTGAAATCGCCAAAGTCCTCGGGGATATCGACACCGACGACGAAGGCCGGCGCAGTGGCGACCCCGCGATTGTTGCGGTGGAAGCCGGCACCGGTACTGGCAAGACAGTCGCCTACAGCCTGGCCGCGATCCCCACCGCGAAACTGGCCGGCAAGCGCCTGGTGATCGCCACCGCGACCGTCGCCCTGCAAGAGCAGATCGTCTACAAGGATTTGCCCGACCTGATGCGCAACAGCGGGCTGAATTTCAGCTTTGCGCTGGCCAAGGGCCGTGGCCGCTACATGTGCCTGTCCAAGCTCGACATGCTGTTGCAGGAAGGCCACGCGCAAACCGCCACTGCCCAGCTGTTCGAAGAAGAAGGCTTCAAGATCGAGGTCGATGAGGCCAGTCAGAAGCTGTTCACCAGCATGATCGAGAAACTCGCCGGCAATAAGTGGGACGGCGACCGTGACAGCTGGCCGAATGCGCTGGAAGACGCCGATTGGGCGCGCCTGACCACCGATCACAGCCAGTGCACCAACCGGCATTGCCCGAACTTCGGCCAGTGCGCCTTCTACAAGGCCCGCGAAGGCATGGGCAAGGTCGACGTCATCGTCACCAACCACGACATGGTCCTGGCTGACCTGGCGCTGGGCGGTGGCGCGGTACTGCCGGATCCGCGCGACACCATTTACGTGTTCGACGAAGGTCACCACCTGCCGGACAAGGCGATCGGTCACTTCGCCCACTACACACGCCTGCGTTCCACCGCCGACTGGCTGGAAACCACCGCGAAGAACCTGACCAAATTGCTGGCCCAGCACCCGCTGCCGGGCGACCTCGGCAAATTGATCGAACAAGTGCCGGAGCTGGCGCGGGAGATCAAGGCCCAGCAGCAGTTCATGTTCAGCGCCTGCGAGCAGGTCGCCGATTTCAAACCGGGCGAAGACGTCGAGGGCCGTGAGCGTCCACGCCATCGTTTCGTCGCCGGGGTGATTCCCGAGCACATGCGCGAAATGGGCATCGAGCTGAAGAAAGGCTTTGCCCGTCTCAACGATCTGTTCACGCGCCTCACCGACCTGCTCAAGGAAGGCATGGACGGCGAGGTCAACATCGGCATCGCCAGCAATCAGGCGGAAGAGTGGTACCCGCTGTTCGGCAGCCTGTTGTCCCGTGCTTCGGGCAACTGGGAGTTGTGGACAGCCTTTACCGCCGAAGATCCGGAAGACAGCCCGCCGATGGCGCGCTGGCTGACGTTGGCCGAAAGCGGTTCGCTATTCGACATCGAGGTCAACGCCAGCCCGATTCTGGCGGCGGAAACCTTGCGTCGTAGCTTGTGGAACGTGGCCTACGGCTGTCTGGTGACTTCGGCAACGCTGACCGCTCTGGGTACCTTCGACCGCTTCCGCATGCGCGCCGGCCTGCCGAAAAAAGCCGTTACCGCCGTGGTGCCGAGCCCGTTCCATCACGCCGACGCCGGTGTGTTGCGCGTGCCGGATCTGAAGGCCGACCCGCGCGATGCGGCGGCCCACACGGCAGCGATCATTCGTGAGTTACCCGATCTGGTCGAAGGTTCGCGCGGCACCCTGGTGCTGTTTTCCTCGCGCAAACAGATGCAGGACGTGTTCGACGGCCTCGACCGCGACTGGCGCAAGCAAGTGTTCATTCAAGGCAACCTGTCGAAACAGGAAACCCTGAACAAGCACAAGGCGCGGGTCGATGGCGGTGATTCCAGCGTGCTGTTCGGTCTCGCCAGTTTTGCCGAAGGTGTCGACTTGCCGGGTGCCTACTGCGAGCACGTGGTGATCGCCAAGATCCCGTTCTCGGTGCCGGATGATCCGGTCGAAGCGGCGCTGTCGGAATGGATCGAAGCCCGTGGCGGCAATCCGTTCATGGAAATCTCCGTGCCCGATGCTTCGCTGAAGCTGGTTCAGGCTTGCGGGCGTCTGCTGCGTACCGAAGAAGACCGCGGCACCATCACCTTGCTCGATCGGCGCCTGGTCACCCAGCGCTATGGCAAGGCGATCCTCAATGCGTTGCCTCCTTTCCGTCGTGAAATATCCTGAGACAACGGTGGGCAGTTTTGCCCGCCGTGTTGTCTATCTCTCTGCTATCGCTTTTCCATTGGCCATTGTTGGTCGTTAGGGAGAACTCCGTTCTTATGATCCGCCGTTCGTTGCCTGCCGTATTCGCCTTGATCTTCGCCACGCCGCTGTTCGCGGCGCCTGCGGGTCAGCAGACCTTGTTCAACTTTGTCCGTCCTGCCGACGTGGTGAAAATCGCCACCGAAAACGCGGATCTGCCGCAGGCCAACGCCGAACAGACACCGGAAGGTGAAGTGCTGCGCCGGGTGACGTTCAATCCGGTGGCCCGCCCGACCTTGCGCCTGACGCCGCAGACTGGCGCCTGGGACTGGTCGCAGTCAGGCATGATGACCTTGCGTTTGCAGAGCGCAATGGACTGGGCGGTGACGGTCTACGTGCAGATTCAGAGCAACGACGGTCGGACACTGGTCAGTCGCGTCGACTTGCCAGCAGGTCCTGCGCAAACCCTGTTGGTACCGCTAGTGGCATCGACGCCGCTGAGTCAGGGCATGAAAGCCGGGCCGCCGATGCCGATGACAGTCGATGGTCAGCGGATCCTGCTGGCCGCCAGCAGCGGCGAAATCGATCGCAGCCAAGTGGTCTCGGTGAGCCTGTCGATGGATCAGCCGAAAGTCGCCCAGAGCTTGCTGTTGGAGCGTTTCGGCGTGCAGGACGGCGATTCGGTCACCCAAGCGGTGTACGGCAATCTGGTCGACGCCTACGGGCAATCGACCCGCAGCAAGTGGCCGGAAAAGGTCAGCAACGATGAACAACTGAAATCCGCCGCCGCCAAGGAACAGCAACAGCTGAAAACCTGGCTGGCCGAGCGTGAGAAGTCCTCGCTGGACAAATTCGGTGGCTGGAACAAAGGCCCGGCGTTCAAGGCCAGCGGTTTCTTCCGCACCGAAAAACGTGATGGCCGCTGGTATCTGGTCACGCCTGAAGGGCATCCGTTTTACTCGCTGGGCGTGAACACCGTCAGCCCGCAGGTCAACCAGACCTACGTGGCCGGTCGTGAGTACATGTTCGAATCCTTGCCTAAACCTGAAGACCCGTTGGCCAAGCACTTTGGCCAGGGTGACAACCGTGGCGGCAATGGTGTTGATCAGGGCCGCGGTTATGGCAACGGGCGCTGGTACGACTTCTACGGCGCCAACCTGCAGCGCGTGTACGGTGAGCCGTGCAAAGCCGACAGTGAAAGCAAGTCCGGGGTAGCGGAAGCGGCCAAGTCTGCAGCCGCTGAAACGGCCGCCGTCCAAGCCGCCGAGCCTGCCCCAGTGCCTGCCGAGCCGAAGTCCGGCGTCGCTGAAGCGGCCAAAACCGAAACCGTACAAGCGACAACAGAAAAAGCTGCCGAACCGTGCAAGGCCACCATCGATGAGCAACAGTGGGCCAGCCACACGCTTGATCGTCTGCAAGCCTGGGGCTTCAACACGGTTGGCAACTGGAGTGCCGATTCGCTGAGTGATGCAGATCGTGTGCCGTACACCTTGCCGTTGTCGATCGTTGGCGACTACACCAGCATCAGCACCGGCAGCGACTGGTGGGGCGGCATGCCAGATCCGTTCGATCCGCGTTTCGCCATGGCCACCGAGCGCGCCGTCGCTATCGCTGCCCGCGATCATCGCGATGATCCGTGGCTGATCGGCTATTACGCCGACAACGAACTGGCCTGGGCCGGTCCCGGTGACGATCCGAAATCCCGCTACGCGCTGGCCTATGGCACGCTGAAAATGACCACCGACGTGCCGGCCAAACGCGCGTTCCTCAAGCAACTGCGCGACAAATACCGCAATCAGGCCGGGCTGTCGAAGGCATGGGGCATCGATCTGCCGGCGTGGGAATTGATGGAAGACCCGGGTTTTGTGCCTCCGCTGCCGAGCCCGGAACATCCGGAAATCGAAGCGGACTTCAAATATTTCCAGAAAGTCTTCGCTGACACCTACTTCAAAACCATTTCCGACTCGCTGAAATGGCACGCGCCGAACCAGTTGCTGCTCGGCGGCCGTTTCGCCATCAGTACGCCGGAAGCCGTGGCGTCCTGCGCGCAGTATTGCGATGTGCTGAGTTTCAATATGTACACGCTCAAACCGCAGGATGGTTATGACTTTGCTGCGTTGGGCGCTTTGGACAAACCGGTATTGATCACTGAATTCAACTTCGGCTCAGCGGATCGTGGCCCGTTCTGGGGCGGCGTCACGCCAGTGGCCAAGGAAGACGATCGCGGCCCGGCGTACGCCAACTTCCTCAAGCAGGCCTTGAGCGAACCGTCGATTGTCGGCGTGCACTGGTTCCAGTATCTCGATCAACCGGTGACCGGGCGTTTGCTCGATGGTGAGAACGGTCATTTCGGTCTGGTCGGGGTGACGGATCTGCCGTATCAGGGCTTTGTCGAATCGGTGCGCAAGAGCAACTTGCAGGCGATTGATCAGCTTGGCAAAGAGGCTGAGAAAGCGGCCGCAGCGGCGGGGCATGAGGCTGAGGGCGGGCGCAAAGGCGAGGCCGGCAAAGGGCCGGGGGCAGGGCATGCCGGTGGGCATTCGGGGAATGGTCATTAACGCGTGACGCTTTAAAAAGATCGCAGCCTGCGGCAGATCCTACTGAGAAACGCAATCCATGTAGGAGCTGCCGCAGGCTGCGATCTTTTGACTTGGCTTTCAACCGTCTGGCCCGCAGCTGTTCCCAAATCCCTCTGGGGCTGGAACAATGCGGGCCACTTTGTAGAGCGTTTTTGCGGGGAGTTGCGGGTGCAGATTCAGGGACATTACGAGCTTCAATTCGAAGCGGTGCGCGAAGCTTTTGCCGCCCTGTTCGACGATCCCCAGGAACGCGGCGCAGCCCTGTGCATCAAGGTCGGCGGAGAAACCGTCCTCGATCTTTGGTCCGGCACTGCCGACAAAGATGGTGCTGAGGCTTGGCACAGCGACACCATCGCCAACCTGTTCTCTTGCACCAAAACCTTTACCGCTGTCACCGCCCTGCAACTGGTCGCCGAAGGCAAGCTGCAACTGGATGTTCCGGTCGCCCGCTACTGGCAGGAATTCGCCGCTGCCGGCAAAGAGTCCGTGACCCTGCGCCAATTGCTCTGCCACCAGGCCGGTTTGCCGGCGCTGCGTGAATTGCTGGCGCCGGAAGCGTTGTATGACTGGCAAACCATGGTCGACGCCCTCGCTGCCGAAGCTCCGTGGTGGACGCCGGGCACTGGCCATGGTTATGCCGCGATCACTTACGGCTGGCTGATCGGCGAGTTGCTGCGCCGTGCTGACGGTCGCGGGCCGGGCGAATCCATTGTCGCCCGTGTGGCCAAACCGTTGGGCCTGGATTTCCACGTGGGCTTGGCTGACGAAGAATTCCACCGTGTGGCGCACATTGCGCGCGGTAAGGGCAATGCTGGCGATGCCGCTGCCCAACGCTTGCTGCAAGTGACCATGCGCGAGCCCACCGCGATGACCACCCGCGCTTTTACCAACCCGCCGTCGGTGCTCACCAGCACCAACAAACCGGAGTGGCGACGCATGCAGCAACCGGCGGCCAATGGCCACGGCAATGCGCGCAGTCTGGCCGGTTTCTACGCGGGCCTGCTCGATGGCAGCCTCCTCGAAAGCGACATGCTCGAAGAGCTGACCCGCGAACACAGCCTCGGCGAAGACAAGACACTGTTGACCCAGACCCGTTTCGGTCTGGGCTGCATGCTTGATCAACCGGATGTGCCCAACGCCACTTACGGTCTCGGCCCTCGTGCATTCGGTCATCCGGGCGCGGGCGGTTCCATCGGTTTCGCTGATCCTGAGCATGATGTTGCCTTCGGTTTTGTGACAAATACCCTTGGGCCGTACGTCTTGATGGATCCGCGCGCGCAGAAGCTCGCGCGGGTGCTTGCCACTTGTCTGTAAAGTTGCATCCGAGGTCCCAGGGTCGGAACCTCAAGCGGTTTTTCGTTTCAAAACGGCTGTTTATCCGGGCGAAAGTGCTCTGATTTTTCATTACTTCATTTTGTGGATTTTCAATGTCATCTAAAAAGACCCTCGCCCTGGCCCTGTGTGTAGCGATCACCGGTTGTGCACAGACCCCGAAAAACGATGCGGACGGCGGCAGTTGGTGGCCGTTCGGTTCTTCCGACAAGGTTGCGGCCAAGGAGCCAGCACCGGCTCCAGCCCCTCTGAAACCTGCGGCCACCGCACCCGTGGCCAAGACTGAAAGCAGCAACCCGTGGTACTGGCCGTTCGGTTCTGATGATGAAGCGGTCAAAGCCGACATGAAGGCTGAAGTCGCCCCGGAAGCGAAAAAACCGGCAACCGTGGCCAAAGCTGAAGCCGACGCGGGTGGCAAATGGTGGTGGCCGTTTGGCGGCAAGGATCAGCCAACCACCAAAGCCGTGCCGATGCCCGATCCGAAAGTCACTCAAGCCTGGCTCGACGACTACGAGCCGCGCCTGCGCGAAGCGGTCAAGGACAGCAATCTGCAACTCGAACGCCGTGACAACGTGCTGGTCGTGACTGCACCGGTCGAAGGCTCGTTCAACCCGGATCGTCCAGCCATGTTGCTGCCGGTCACCCTCGGCCCGTTCACCCGCGTGGCGAAAATCCTTGAAGCCGACCCGAAAACGGCCGTGCTGGTCCTTGGCCACAGCGATTCCAGTGGTGCTGCGCCTGCCAACATCAAGCTGAGCCAGGAACGTGCCCAATCGATTGCGGCGATCTTCCGTCTCAGCGGCCTGCAGCGTGATCGCCTGATGCTGCGCGGCATGGGTTCCGAAGCGCCGCGTGCCGCCAACGACAGCGTTGAGGGGCGTGCCCTGAACCGTCGCGTTGAACTGCTGGTGACCCCGCAGAACACCATGGTTGCCCTGTTGAGCAAATACAACATGCCGGCACCGAAGCCAGTGACCATGGTCGCCGCGCAAGACGTCAAGCCAGCCGCCAAACCGGTGACCCCGGCCCCAGCCGCGAAAAAAGCAGCTGTGCCAGCGACCAAAAAAGCTCCGGTGAAAAAAGCTGCTGCCAAGGCGCCGGCTAAAAAGGCCCCGGCCAAGGCCCCAGCGAAAAAGACTGCGCCAGCCAAAGCCGCCGCGACCGACAAGAAAGTCGCCGCGACCGATGCCACCAAGAAGTGATCCGCTAACGAAAGGAATGCGCCATGACCCAGGCTCTGGCAGATATGCGTCGTGATTACACCCGGGATGGTCTGACCGAGGCGCAAGCCCCGGCCGAGCCTTTTGCGCTGTTCCACCAGTGGTTCGCCGACGCGGTGAAAACCGAACAGGTGCCGGTGGAAGCCAACGCCATGACCCTGGCCACGGTCGACCAGGATGGGCGACCGCACTGTCGCATTCTGCTGCTCAAGGGCCTGGACGAGCAGGGCTTCACCTTCTTCACCAACTACGACAGCGCCAAGGGCCAGCACCTGGCGGCCAATCCGTTCGCCGCCATGACCTTTTTCTGGCCAACCCTGGAGCGCCAGGTGCGCATCGAAGGGCGGGTGGTGAAGGTCACGCCCGCGGAGTCCGATGCGTATTATCAGGTGCGTCCGCTGGGCAGCCGTCTCGGTGCCTGGGCATCACCGCAGAGCCGGGTGATCAACGGGCGCGGTGAGCTGGAAGATTTACTCAAGGCCACCGAGCAGCGTTTCTCCGATACTCAGCCCGACTGCCCGCAACACTGGGGCGGTTACCGCTTGCTGCCTGAGCGCATCGAATTCTGGCAGGGCCGTCCGAGCCGTCTGCACGATCGCCTCAACTACCGTGTGCAGGGCGCCGACTGGATTCTTGAACGTCTGGCACCCTGAGCAGTCTACCGAGCGGGATAGTCTGCCGCGGCGGCCTCCAGCCACTTCGGCAGATCCCGGCGCTTGATCTTTTGCGCCTGAGCGCGAGCCAGTTGTTCGAGCATGAAGGCACGCTTGCCCTCGTCCTCGCCGGCCAATGACAGCGCCAGGTCGCGATCCATCCAGCGTTTGATCCGCACGTACAACCACCCATGGAAGTACAAACCGGCGGCAGTGGTGACGACGATGATGAAGTAATCCATGAAAATCCTTGGTGTCGGTGGCGCAGATTTGCCAATTTGGCGCTACTGTAGGGGCTACGTCAGGGAGAGCGTGTAGGTGTCTGTACAGCGCCTGAATGAAAGCCAATTTATCCGGGCAGTGTCGTGACAGGCGTCAAGCCACGGAGTTTAATGACTATATGTTTCTTTGGAGTTGATGCTATGCGTAAGTCTGTTCTGCTGGTTGCTTCCTTTTCCACGATGGCGATGTTGCTTACCGGCTGCCAATCGAGCCTGACCGGTGACTCCTACTCCCGTGACGAAGCGCGTCGCGTGCAGACGATTCGCATGGGCACCATCGAATCCCTGCGCCCGGTGAAAATCGAAGGCACCAAAACCCCGATCGGCGGCCTCGCTGGTGCAGCGGTCGGCGGCGTCGGCGGCAGCGCCATCGGCGGCGGCAAGGGCAGCATCGTTGCTGCAGTCATCGGTGCAGTGGCGGGCGGTTTGATCGGTTCGGCAACCGAAGAAGGTCTGACCCGTACCCAGGGTGTGGAAATCACCGTACGTGAAGACGACGGCAGCATGCGTGCCTATGTGCAGCAGGTTCAGGAGAATGAAGTGTTCCGCGTAGGCGAGCGCGTGCGCATCTCCACCGTTGGCGGGACCAGCCGCGTTTCGCACTAAGCGGAATTCAGGGTAAAGAAAACCCCGATCAGGTGACTGGTCGGGGTTTTTTAATGCGTTTCAACGTCCATTGCACGTCAGTTGGAAGGTGACCTTCGGATCGAAGACATTCCTTCCCAGCAGTTTCTCCAGCGCGGCAAGCTGATCATTTGAAAGATCGTAACCCTCCCAGCCTTCCTGCTTACAAGACCAATTCATGATGGCAGCCAAGTTCTCGTCGCATCCGCTAGGCAGGTCTTCTTCAAAAACGAGAAACTCTGTTTTCCTATCGAATGCTTCAATCCTATAAATCATAAGAGACCGTCACCAGACATCGCTGTAGTCAAAAGAGATCTGATAATCGTAAGTTTTGAAGACGATGCCATGTTGAAAATACGGCTGAATGATTGGAACCCATTCTTCGAAAACATTGAAACCGCCATTGTTTATGTTGTTTTCCACCGGTATTCCCAAGGCATTCAAAACGCCCTCATCATCCCCTAAATCCTTGGAATACTCTTCGCCTTCGCACAGATCAGTTTGCTTGTCGTACCACTCTAGCCTCAGTTTTAATCCCATCATCAACCTCACAAATATTTTTTTCTGATGCTTCTTTCATCTTTCGCATCTTCGCGTCGCTCCCCCGTAAAAGGGTCAAACGCGCCTAGGTGAGTTCCGTCACTTGCTCGGTAAACCTCCAACTCTCCGTGCATCGAGTCCCACTCGTAGATTTTTCTACCTTTCGCATCTTTCCACCGTTCCCGAAGTCCTCCGCCTCCTTGTATAGGATTCTTTTTCTGCACCTTTATCAGTCCGGGAAATGCAGTGATTTCCTCTGCTTTTGGAGGCCTATGATAACTATGCCCCGCGGACGGTAAGCCTTTACGTGATGATGTACTGACTACGATGTATACCGGCCTAACACCCGAATTAGCCGGAAACACCAAAATGAAATCCCGATACTCTGGCGGATAAACCGGATTCACCAGAATTCCATCCGCCGCTTTCGTCGGCGGATAAACCCAGATGTGCGGTGCCTGCGGTGCAGCCTCCAGCGCGGGAATACCGAGGATGTCTGAGCCATCCACGGCGGGCGTCCAGATCAGCTCGACGCCTTCGCCCAGATCCGCAATGAACTGGCTGTCTCGCACGGTGAACTGCACGACATCAACCATTTCCCAATCGCGATTCTTGCCGGTGTAGAAGCCGTAGCCCTTCAGGCTGCCGTCGGCCTGCTGTTCGACCCTCAACCGAACACGCGTTCGCGCCTGTTCAAGTCCACGCAGTTGTTCGTCGGTATAGAGCGCGCTGTCACCAAGGCTCGATGGCATGAACAGCGCAACCAAACCAACTAAAGGCGCAACAGCCGCACTAGATACAGCTGCGGGCAGTGTTTCAAACACCGATCCCGCCAAAACCAGACTGCCAAATCCAGCCGGAATAGCGGTTGCACCGATTTTCTTGAGAGGAACTGCGCCGCTTTCATCGGCCTCACGCGCGCCCAGCAGGATCAGGTCGCCGTAATCCTTCAGGCTGTCGGTCGGCACCATCCCCGAAGGACTGGAGTAATCGATAATCGCATCCGGCAATTTGCAGGACTTGGCGAATACGCAGCCGGCACGGACGGGCTCTGTCTTTTTGACCGCCACCTCACGGCTGCGCTCGAAAGCCTCCTGCCGCGCCAGCATGGCGTCGTAAGCGTTTTGTCTGGCGTCGCGCTCGGCCAGTTCAGTGGCCGTCATGTAGCGGTAGGTGACGTGATGCCCGTCGCCTTGCGGTGGGTTTTGAACCCGGGGAATGTCCTTGTTGCCAGCCACTGATCGTCCTTTCGCTCATCCATCGACAGCCCTTCGCAAAGGGCTGCGCAACGTTAACGAAGCAGGAAAATGGTGGCTGTAGGACTCGTCTCTAAAGACGTGGGGATTGTTCGACGGATGCTGATCTGTAGATAGGCTGTTGTTCGAGACTCAGAGGACTGAGCCCGCAGGAAAAATTTGTTCAGCGCACTACAGTAATTTGTCGAGCACGAACTCTTTGAACCAAGGTGGCTGAGTATCTGATTTGATCTCAATCAGCTCGCCATCGGTGATCTCCGCAACCTGCGTGAGGCCTTCGCTACCTTCATCCGAGTTGTCGAAAATGTAGGCTCTGTTGGAGGTCAGGATGGCATCAGACAGAAGCTCCAAAGATCTCCAGTACCTCGCCTCTATCTTTTCAGGAGGAACGCTGTGCCCACCTTGTTTAACACGATACGCAACCCTGGCAATGTTGATCTGAGGGTCGGCGGTAGCGACGTAGTAAACATAAACCCGGTAACCGGAAGCATGAGCTTCGGCGAGCAGTTTGACCTTGTCAGAGGACGACATGACAGTTTCAAACGTAAAGCTGATTCGCTCTTTGATCAAAGATCTTCGTATGAAGTCGGAAAGGGCTGATGCGACGTACGAGTCGATTACAGTATTTGCGAAGCTAAGCCGTTCACCGTCGATTGTCAGGGAATCCAGCTTTGCCAATGAGTGAGGGGATTTCTTGAGTAGAGCGTGCTCACGAAAGAATTCAAAGATGTCTTCTTTGTGAGCTTCGATGCGATAGGAGGTGAAGTCAAAATACCCTGTATCTTTGATTGAGCGTTCTATGTCATCAGGATTTATGTAATTTCCCAGCAAATGCGCTGGAACCAGTCGATTGAACGTGCTTTTTCCTGACCCGTTCGGGCCTGCGAATATCCGTATTCTCGGTGTGCTCAAGAATTAACCTGTTTCGAGGATTTGTTGATGTGCAGGCGGGTGCCGCTTTTCAGGTTTCCATAGGTACCGATTGTGCGCAAAACAACAGAACTCTTCTCTGTCACTTCAAATAGCTGACCATCTTTAGCAACGAGCACTGCAGCACCATTGGCGAGCGCCATTCTGTAGGCGTTGCTGAATGCCTTCAGAGCGATGTCCGGAATCCGAGACTCCTGTATGGAAATCTGATCGTCCGTCATTGGGCGTTTTTCTGCTTTACGTGACATGGATGACTCCAGAATCGGTGCTGAGAAGGTGCGGCTGTCGACCAAAGATATAGCACACTTGCGAGGTTCAGAGCCAAGCCCCTCTGGATAGAAGGGCCTCGACTTTTGTAGAAAAATGCGTCTCAAGCGTTTTTCAGAGTATTCCGGCGACTCGCCGCCGCCGTCACCGCATAACCAATCAGCGCCGCCAGAATCGAGCCGGTCAAAATGCCCATCCGGTCCATGCCAGCGTAGTCACTCACACCCGGCTCAAACGCCAGCGAACCGACAAACAGGCTCATGGTGAAGCCGATACCGCAAAGGATAGCTACGCCCATGACCTGGCCCCAGTTGGCGCCTTGGGGCAGGGTGGCGATGCCGATCTTCACGGCCAGCCATGTCAGGCCGAAAACACCGACCGTCTTGCCCAACAGCAGGCCCACCGCGATGCCCATCGGCACATGGTGAGTGAAGCTTTCTACGGTGACGCCGCTCAGCGACAGGCCGGCGTTGGCGAAGGCGAACAGCGGCAGGATGCCGTAGGCCACCCACGGATGTAGCGCATGTTCGAGGGTCAGCAACGGCGACGGCTCGGCGTTTTTCGTGCGCAATGGAATGCAGAAGGCCAGGGTTACGCCCGCCAGCGTGGCGTGGACACCGCTCTTGAGGACGCAGACCCAGAGGATCAAGCCGATGATCATGTACGGCCCAAGCTTGACCACCCCGAGCCGGTTCATCGCCACCAGCGCTGCAATGCACGCTGCCGCCAGCCCCAGCGACAGAGTCGACAGTTCGCCGGAGTAGAAGATCGCGATGATCACGATGGCGCCGAGGTCATCGATGATTGCCAGGGTCATCAGAAACAGCTTCAGCGATACCGGCACGCGCTTGCCGAGCAAGGCCAGCACGCCGAGGGCGAAGGCGATGTCGGTCGCGGTCGGGATCGCCCAGCCGTCGAGGGCTGCCGGATTGTCACGGTTGAGGAACCAGTAGATCAGCGCCGGCACCAGCATGCCGCCGATAGCGGCTGCACCGGGCAGGACGATCTGTGAAGGCTTTGACAGTTGGCCGTCGAGGACTTCGCGTTTCACTTCCAGGCCGATGAGCAGGAAGAACATCGCCATCAGACCGTCGTTGATCCACAGCAGCAGGGGTTTAGCGATTTTCAACGCACCGATCTGCGCCACCACCGGGGTGTCGAGCAGGCCGGTGTACAGCCACGACAGTGGCGAGTTGTTGATAATCAGGGCGAGGACAGCAGCGGCGATCAATAACAGACCGCTGGCAGCTTCCAACTGAAAGAAACGCGTGAAAGTGCTACGCAGAGGCAAGGTCGCTCTCCATCGAATAGTCAAAAAGGTGGGACACCCTAACCCGTACTGTTAGTTGTTAAAACAAAAGTTATATTCTTTTTTGTTATATGGCGTTACAAGGCGTCTGGCTCAAGCCACGCTGAGCCTAGCAGTTGCCTGACATATTGAGACTCAGCTGTATCTGTGCGCGCTATAGGATTTTTCCTAAGCTGATGAGCGAGCCATTCGAATAGATTCCTCTCCTGCCCGATTCAACGAGAACCATCACCATGAGCGACAACCGACAGTGGGCCCGCGAAGCCATCCGCATCATCGAGGCGGATTTTCAGCGCAGCGCCGACACCCACCTGATCCCTTTGCCGCTGCCAGGTTTTGCGGGTATCGAGTTGTATTTCAAGGATGAGTCCAGTCATCCGACCGGCAGCCTTAAACATCGCCTGGCTCGTTCGCTGTTTCTCTATGCATTGTGTAACGGCTGGCTCAAGCCCGGCGCCCCGGTGATCGAGGCGTCCAGCGGTTCTACAGCCATTTCCGAGGCGTACTTTGCACGGATGCTCGGTTTGCCGTTTATAGCGGTGATGCCGGCGACCACCTCGAAAGAGAAGATCGCCCAGATCGCGTTCTACGGTGGTCAGAGCCATCTGGTGAAAGATCCGACGCAGATCTACGCCGAATCCGAGCGTTTGGCCCGCGAGCATGGCGGCCACTTCATCGACCAGTTCACCTACGCTGAACGCGCCACCGACTGGCGCGCGAACAACAACATTGCCGAATCGATCTTCCAGCAGATGCGTTACGAGAAGCACCCGGAACCGAGCTGGCTGATTTCCAGCCCCGGCACCGGCGGCACCACCGCGACTCTGGGTCGTTATGTGCGTTATCGCCAGCATTGCACCCGCGTGTTGTGCGCGGATGCCGAGCGTTCGGTGTTCTTCGATTACTACCAGACCGGCGACGCCGGTTTGCGCCTGGAGTGCGGTTCGCGCATTGAAGGCATTGGCCGGCCACGCGTTGAGGCGTCGTTCCTGCCCAAGGTGATTGATGCAATGGTCAAAGTGCCCGACGCCTTGTCGCTGGCGGCCATGCATTATCTGGCGCAGCGGCTGGGGCGGCATGTCGGCGGGTCGAGCGGGACCAACCTGATCGGCGCCTTGATGGCGGCGCAGCAGATGAAAGCGGCGGGGGAGTCGGGGTCGATCGTGGCGATCTTGTGCGATGGTGGCGAGCGGTATGCCGACACCTATTACGATCAGGATTGGTTGAAGGCGCAGGGGTATGAATTGAATGGGTTGATCGAAGCGGTGGCGGCGAGTGCCGAGCGCGGTGAGGCGCTGCCGACTTCAGTGCTACGCGCCAACATCTGAAGAAATACACATAACAATGTGGGAGCTGGCTTGCCAGCGATAGCAGAGGGTCAGTCAACATCTATGTTGAATCTGATTCCTTCATCGCTGGCAAGCCAGCTCCCACAGGGTTTCGTGTCGGTTCAGATGATTAGTCAGTCAGGCCGAGGATGTCGCGTGCCACGGCTTCGGCAATGCGAATTCCGTCAACACCTGCCGACAGAATCCCACCCGCATAACCCGCGCCTTCACCGGCCGGGAACAAGCCCTTCACGTTCATGCTCTGCAGCGTCTCGTTACGGGTAATGCGCAACGGCGACGAAGTACGCGTCTCGATCCCGGTCAACACCGCATCATGCAGCGAATACCCGCGAATCTGTTTCTCGAACGCCGGCAAGGCTTCGCGGATTGCCTCGATGGCAAAGTCCGGCAAGGCCAGGGCCAGATCGCCCAGCGCCACACCCGGTTTGTACGACGGCTCGACTTCACCCAGCTCGGTCGAAGGAATGTCGTTGATAAAGTCGCCAACCAGTTGCGCCGGCGCCTTGTAATCGCTGCCACCGAGAATGAACGCGTGGGATTCCAGGCGTTCCTGCAACTCGATCCCTGCCAGCGGGCCGCCCGGATAATCGACTTCCGGGGTGATGCCGACAACGATGCCGGAGTTGGCGTTGCGCTCGTTACGCGAGTACTGGCTCATGCCGTTGGTGACCACGCGGTTCGGCTCGGACGTCGCCGCGACCACGGTGCCGCCCGGGCACATGCAGAAGCTATAGACCGAGCGGCCGTTCTTGGCGTGGTGCACCAGTTTGTAGTCGGCGGCCCCCAGTTTCGGGTGGCCGGCGTACTTGCCCAGGCGCGCACGGTCGATCAGCGATTGCGGGTGTTCGATGCGGAAACCCACCGAAAACGGCTTGGCTTCCATGAACACGCCACGGCTGTGGAGCATGCGGAAGGTGTCGCGGGCGCTGTGGCCGAGGGCCAGAACCACGTGTTTCGAATGCAGGGTTTCGCCGCTGGCCAGCTCGACGCCGACCAGTTGGCCGTCTTCGATCAGCACGTCGGTGACGCGTTCCTGGAAGCGCACTTCACCGCCAAGTTCGCGGATCTGCTCGCGCATGTTTTCAACCATACCGGTCAGACGGAATGTACCGATGTGCGGCTTGCTGACGTAGAGGATTTCTTCCGGCGCGCCAGCCTTGACGAACTCGTGCAGGACTTTGCGGCCGAGGAACTTCGGATCCTTGATCTGGCTGTACAGCTTGCCGTCGGAGAACGTGCCCGCGCCGCCTTCGCCGAACTGCACGTTGGACTCGGGGTTGAGCACGCTTTTACGCCACAGGCCCCAGGTGTCCTTGGTGCGCTGGCGGACTTCGGTGCCGCGCTCTAGGACGATCGGTTTGAAGCCCATTTGCGCCAGCAGCAGGCCGGCGAAGATCCCGCACGGGCCGAAACCGACGACGATCGGGCGCTGGCTCAGGTCGCTTGGCGCCTGGCCGACGAACTTGTAGCTGACATCCGGCGCCACGTTGACGTTACGGTCGTCGGCGAACTTGCCCAACACTTTGGCCTCGTCGCGCACTTGGAGGTCGATGGTGTAGATGAAGCACAGTTCGGAGGACTTTTTGCGCGCGTCGTAGCTGCGCTTGAACAAGGTGAAATCGAGCAGGTCATCGCTGGCGATGCCCAGGCGTTGCACGATGGCAACGCGCAGGTCTTCTTCGGGATGGTCGATTGGCAGCTTGAGTTCAGTGATTCGTAACATGGCGAGGATCCGGGTTCGCGGGGCGCACAACTGCGCCAGGGCGTTTGAAGGCCGCGATTATAAGCCGCAAAGGCCGGATCCGGTGAGGCTAAAACGCTCAGTCGTTACGCGATCCGCCGAAATACCCGCAACCACGCTGCACCTGGCCGTCGATGCGCAACTCGGCGCTCATGTGCTGCACGCTGCCGGTGCTGCTGTCGACGCAGCGTTGCGGCGCGACCCACAACTCGATGCGCTGGTTATTGGCTTCGCTGCTCAGATTGAAGCGACCGTCGCCCAATTGATCTTCAATATACGGCACGGCAAGTGGCGGCTGACCTGCGCGGTCGATGACCATGCCTTTGCCGCTGACTTTGACATTCCATTCCGGACCGTGACCGGCGGCGCGCAGGATCAGCAGTTTGAAATTCGGATCATCACAGGCAGTGCCGGAACGCTCGACGCGATACAGCTGCGTCAGGTCGAGTCGATCACCGGCGACTTTGCCACGGACGTCGGCAAACAGTTTGCCTTGCTCGTCGGCGAGGGTTGCAGCCTCTTGCAGAATGCTGGTGCCACCAATGTCATTGACGACGAGTTGGCGCTGATCCTGGCATGGCTGGAACACCAGTTTGCCGTCAGCGGCGGTCAGTTGACCCTGCATCCGTGTCTGCCCGACGTGCGAGGCACTTTCTCGCTGGCCATCGAGCAACTGGCAAGCGGCAAACAACGGCAGCAGGGCAACAAGGACTAACGAACGGGCAACACGCATCTTCGGCTCTCCAGACAAGTGCCGCCACGTTACGCAGCCTGACCGTTCATCACAAGGGTTTAGCCCACGTGAAATGTCTGACCTGTCTGCAGGCCTTCGACACTTTTCGCGTAGGCCAATGCCACATCTGCCGCAGGAACCGGCTTGTAACCACGGAAATACGGAGCGTAGCTGCCCATGGCTTCGAGCAGTACGGTCGGGCTGATCGAGTTCACTCGCAGGCCACGCGGCAATTCAATGGCCGCTGCGCGTACAAAACTGTCCAGCGCACCATTGACCAACGCTGCCGAGGCGCCGCTGCGGATCGGATCGTGGCTGAGCACGCCGGTGGTGAAGGTGAATGACGCGCCGTCGTTGGCGAACTCGCGGCCAATCAGCAGCAGATTGACCTGGCCCATCAGTTTGTCTTTGAGGCCGAGAGCGAAGCTGTCTTCCGTCATCTCACCCAGCGGTGCGAAGGTGACGTTGCCGGCGGCGCACACCAGTGCGTCGAACTTGCCGGTTTTTTCGAACAACTGGCGGATCGATGCACTGTCGCTGATATCCACCTGCAAGTCACCGCTGTTGCGGCCGATGCGGATGACTTCGTGGCGTTGCGAGAGTTCTTTGTCCACCGCCGAACCAATGGTGCCGCCAGCGCCTATCAACAGAATCTTCATCGAGCTGTACCTCAAGTGATTGAACGAGGTTTCAGTCTAGAGTGGTTTTTTCTGTGGATAAGCGCGCTAATAGGCAACCTTTGGTTTTCAAATGGAAACAATCCATGAGCGAAATGGATGATCTGGCGGCGTTCGCGGTGCTGATCGAAGCGGGCAGTTTTACCTTGGCGGCGCAGCAATTGGGCTGTAGCAAAGGGCAGTTGTCCAAGCGCATCAGCCAGCTCGAAGCGCGGTTTTCTGTGGTGTTGCTGCAACGCACCACTCGACGCTTGAGCCTGACCGCTGCCGGCGCAGCATTGTTACCACAAGCGCAGGCGCTGGTCGTCCAGGTGGAAAGGGCGCGTCAGGCCTTGGCGCGGTTGAAGGACGATATGGCCGGCCCGGTGCGCATGACGGTGCCGGTTTCGTTGGGGGAAACCTTCTTCGATGGTTTGTTGCTGGAGTTCTCGCATCAATACCCTGAGGTGCAGATTGAGCTGGAGCTGAACAACAGTTACCGCGATCTGTCACGGGACGGCTTTGATCTGGCGATCCGCAGTGAGGTGGCCAATGACGAACGGCTGGTGGCCAAGCCGTTGTTGGCCTGGCAGGAAATGACCTGCGCCAGCCCGGCGTATCTCGAGCGTTTCGGTGAACCGCTGACGCCACAGGCTCTGGCCGAGCATCGCTGCTTGCTCAACAGCCACTACAGCGGACGTGAGGAATGGCTGTATCACCAGCAGCATGAATTGTTACGGGTGCGAGTATCAGGACCGTTTGCCAGCAACCATTACAACTTGCTGAAGAAAGCCGCACTCAGTGGCGCCGGGATTGCGCGGTTGCCTTCCTACTTGCTGCAGGCGGAATTGGCTGACGGCCGATTGCGCTGGCTCCTGCGTGACTTTCAGACCCGACGTATGCCGATGTACCTGGTGCATCCGTATCAGGGTGGATTACCAAAACGCACGCAAGTGCTCGCGGATTATCTGATCGGTTGGTTCAAGCGCAGCGGCGAGGCGCTGGATCGACTTCAGCACTGATCATATGAACATAAACCCCATGTAGGAGCTGCCGAAGGCTGCGATTTTTTGATTTTGTTTTTTTCAAAGCAAGATCAAAAGATCGCAGCCTTCAGCAGCGCCTACAGGTCGGCGTTCAGTTGGTGAAGTGGCGGGCGATCAGATGATCAATCGACAACTTGCCCGGCCCCGTCGCCATCAAATACAACAACACCGCCGCCCAGGTGCCGTGAGTCGGATAGGCATCGGGATACACAAACAGTTGAATGGTCAGGGTCATGCCCAACAACGCCAGCGCCGAAAACCGCGTAGCGAAGCCAATCAGAATCAGCATCGGAAAGAAGTGCTCGGCGAACGCCGCCATGTGCGCGGCAATCTCTGGCGACAGTAGCGGTACGTGGTATTCGCTCTTGAACAACGGAATCGTCGAGTCGGCGAGACGTGGCCAGCCGAGTTGAAAGCTGCCGTCGATCAGATCGATGGCCAGGCCTTCAACCTTGGTCTGCCCTGATTTCCAGAACACCGCGGCAATCGAGAAACGCGCAATGAACGCGATCAGGCTGTGGGGGATTTTTTCCAGCAGCGCGATGGCGCGGGTGATGAGCGTTTTCATGGCAGTTCCTTGTTGTTCAAGTGGGTGATGGCGTTGCGCGCGATCAGCAAGCCGAGGGTTTGCGCGAGGTCGAACTCAGGGCTGTTTTCAGCCGCTGCCAGCAGTGGCTGGCCCTCGATCAGGTTGCGGATAAACCTGCTGGCGCCGGGGTCGAGGGCAAACACTTCGACGTCCAGGTCATTGCGCAACACCAGCGCGTGTTGCCTTTGGTTGATGTCGACGCCTTCCAGCGTCGAGCCTTGCTGATGTGCGCCCCAGATCGCCACCACGGCAAAGGCTGAGTCGAGCAGGTGAAGGGAGGGGTGAAATTCGAAGCGCAATTCAGTCAGCGTTTGCGCATCAGCCAGCGCTGCCGTGATTTCTTCTGGCCGGACGGGCAGGGTGTCGGCCGCGTGGTAGGCGAGGGTGCGCAAGTGCTCAAGGCGCGCCACGTCTGCCAGATAAGGCACGCCGCCGGCCGGTTCAAACGCTGCAATGAAGTCCGCAAATGTTTCTCCGTAGCGACTCATCAACGGACTCTGCGGCGGCAGCTGTTGTACGAAAACGGCCGCCATGGCGTGGAAGAATTCATCGCCGACCAATTGCGCAACCACCGGGCAACTGTCGCTCAACGCATTGATCAGCGAAGCCTGTACGTTGTTGCGATACACCGCGAAACGGCTCGCCGGATCAGCACCGTTGGCGCTGCACAGGCCTTCGGGGCAGGTTAACCGGGTGTCGATCAGCGCGGCAGCGAAAGCGCGTTGAGTACTCATGTGCGTGCTCCAGCATCCAGCAAAAGTGCATCAGCTTGCTGAGCTTCCGCCAGTAGCACCGCAAACGCCGGCACTTGATTGTCGCGCTCGATCAACGTCGCCACCGGACCGATGCGTTGCAGCACTTGCCGGTACAAACCCCAGACGGCTTGATCGATCGGCGCGCCGTGATCGTCGATCAGCAAGCGATCGCCAAGGCTGTCGCTATCTTCGGCGAACCCGGCCAGATGAATTTCACCCACCGTGTGTAATGGCAGCGCATCGAGATACGCCAGTGGATCACGCTGATGGTTCACGCAGGAAACGTAGACATTGTTGACGTCCAGCAACAGTCCACAGCCGCTGCGGTGTACGACCTCGGCGATGAAGTCAGGCTCATCGATGGTCGAACGCTGAAAGGCCAGATAGGTCGCTGGATTCTCCAGCAACATGGGACGTTTGAGTGTGTTCTGCACCTGATCAATATGCTCGCAAACGCGGTTCAGCGTCGGCGTGTCATAGGCCAGTGGCAGCAGGTCATTGAGAAACACCGGGCCGTGGCTCGACCAGGCCAGATGTTCGGAAAAGGCTTGCGGTTGATAGCGCTGAATCAGCTCGGCAAGGCGTTGAAGATGTTGTTTATCCAACGGCCCTTCAGCACCGATGGACAAGCCAACACCGTGCAGCGACAGCGGATACTGCTCGCGGATCAAACCGAGAAAATGATGAAACGGACCGCCGGCCACCATGTAGTTTTCGGCGTGGACTTCGAAGAAACCGATGTCCGGTTGTGAGCCGAGCACTTCACGAAAGTGCCCGGTCTTGAGCCCCAGCCCGGCACGGGACGGGAGCCCGGTGCGGGCTGCCTGAGTGCCGGAGGGAACATGGTCGTTGATTGTGAGCATGATCGTCACTCAGGCAGACCAACGATCAGGACTTGGCTTTGAAGGCTTCCATCTGACCGAAACCGGTCGGCGAAGTCTTGCTCTCGGTGGTGGCGCAGGTGCCCTTTGGAACGAGTTTCCAGGCATTGGCCTGATAGTCCATTTTCGACGTGCCGGCACAGGTAGTGCCTGCACCGGCGGCGCAATCGTTATGACCTTTCATGGCCACGCCGAAGCATTTTTCCATGTCGGCGTCAGCGGCGTGGACGGTCGATACAGCAGCCATGCTCAGGGCAGAACCGAGGGCCAGAACCAGGGCGGTGGCGGACAGGGTGCGAGTGGTAGCAGTCATGATGTTTCTCCAGTCTTGGTCAGGGTTTTTACAAGCGCGTTTGCGCTTGCTTGTCCCTCTAGAGAAACGAGGTGGCATTGCGTTACAGCCCGCTCATAATCTTTTTTGGAAAAACGCAAAACCCTGTAGGAGTGAGCCTGCTCGCGATGGCGTCATGTCAGATACTGGCGATGTTGAATGACACGACGCCATCGCGAGCAGGCTCACTCCTACAAGGGATTTTTGGAGAATCTGAAATCGTGCAGGCACAAAAAAACGGCCCGAAGGCCGTTTGTTTGTTTGGCGACATGCATCAACCGCCGAGATACGCCTCGCGTACTTTCGGGTCGGTCAGCAGCGCTTCACCGGTGCCTTGCATGACCACGCGACCGTTCTCCAGAACGTACGCCCGGTCAGCGATTTTCAGCGCCTGGTTGGCGTTCTGCTCGACCAGAAACACCGTCACACCATCCTTGCGCAGCATTTCGATGATGTCGAAAATCTGCTGGATGATGATCGGTGCCAGGCCCAGCGACGGCTCGTCGAGCAGCAACAGTTTCGGCTTGCTCATCAACGCACGGCCGATAGCGAGCATCTGCTGTTCGCCGCCGGACATGGTGCCGCCGCGCTGGTTGAAGCGTTCTTTCAGGCGCGGGAACAGGCCAAGGACCTTGTCCATTTGCTCCTGATAGTCGCCCTTGTCGGTGAAGAAGCCGCCCATGGAGAGGTTTTCTTCAACGGTCAGACGGGCGAACACCCGACGACCTTCCGGCACCACGGCAATGCTCTTGCGCATGATCTGCGACGAGTCCTGGCCGACCAGTTCCTCACCCATGTAGCGGATGCTGCCGCTGTGCGCCTGCGGCGAACCGCAGAGCGTCATCAGCAACGTCGACTTGCCGGCACCGTTGGCGCCGATCAGGGTCACGATCTCGCCCTGACGGACTTCGACGTTGACGTTGTGCAGGGCCTGGATCTTGCCGTAGAAGGTGGAAACGTTTTCGAACTGCAGCATTTACGCTTCCCCCAGGTAGGCTTTGATCACTTCAGGATTGTCGCGGATCTGTTCCGGCGTGCCGTCAGCCAGAGGCGTGCCCTGGTTGATCACGACGATGTGGTCGGAAATGCTCATGACCAGTTTCATGTCGTGTTCGATCAACAGCACCGTCACGTTGTGCTCTTCACGCAGCACGCTGATCAGCGCCTTGAGGTCTTCGGTTTCTTTCGGGTTCAGACCAGCGGCCGGTTCGTCGAGCATGAGGATCCGCGGACGGGTCATCATGCAGCGGGCGATCTCCAGACGCCGTTGCTGACCGTAGGCCAGGGTGCCGGCGGTACGGTTGGCGAACTCTTTGAGGTTGACCTTTTCCAGCCAGTACTCGGCAAACTCCATGGCCTCGCGCTCGCTTTTGCGGAACGCCGGGGTCTTGAACAGGCCGGACAGGAAGTTGGTGTTGAGGTGACGGTGTTGGGCGATCAACAGGTTCTCGACCGCCGTCATGTCCTTGAACAAGCGCACGTTCTGGAAGGTACGCACCACGCCTTTGAGGGCGATCTTGTGGCCCGGCAGGCCTTGAATCGGCTCGCCGTCCAGCAGGATGCTGCCGCCGGTGGGCTGATAGAAACCGGTCAGGCAGTTGAACACGGTGGTCTTGCCCGCGCCGTTCGGCCCGATCAATGCAACCACCTGTTTCTCTTTGACGGTCAGGGCCACACCGTTGACCGCGAGCAAACCGCCGAAGCGCATGCTCAGGTTTTCGACTTTAAGGATCTCGCGGCTCATTTTCGCAACTCCATGTGTGGGCGTTGCATCGGCAGCAGACCTTGTGGACGCCAAATCATCATCAACACCATCAGGGCACCGAACATCAACATGCGGTACTCGCTGAACTCACGCATCATTTCCGGCAACAGGATCATCACCACGGCCGCCAGGATCACGCCCAACTGCGAGCCCATGCCACCCAACACAACGATGGCGAGGATGATCGCCGACTCGATGAAGGTGAACGACTCCGGCGTCACCAGACCCTGACGCGCAGCGAAGAAGCTACCGGCGAAACCGGCGAATGCAGCGCCGAGAGTGAACGCGGAGAGCTTGATGATCGTTGGATTCAGACCCAGTGCACGGCAAGCGATTTCATCTTCACGCAGCGCTTCCCACGCACGGCCGATCGGCATGCGCAGCAGACGGTTGATGACGAACAGCGCCGCCAGCGCCAGCAGTAGCGCAACCAGGTAGAGGAAAATCACCTTGTTGATCGAGTTGTATTGCAGGCCGAAATACTCGTGGAAGGTTTGCATGCCTTCCGCAGCCTTGCGTTCAAAGGTCAGACCGAAGAACGTCGGTTTCTCGATGTTGCTGATGCCGTTCGGGCCACCGGTGATGTCGGTCAGGTTACGCAGGAACAGACGGATGATCTCACCGAAACCAAGGGTCACAATCGCCAGATAGTCACCGCGCAAACGCAGCACCGGGAAGCCCAGCAGGAAGCCGAACGTCGCCGCCATCAGGCCGGCAATCGGCAGGCAGATCCAGAAGCTCAGGCCGTAGTAGTGCGACAGCAGCGCGTAGCTGTAGGCACCCACGGCGTAGAAGCCGACGTAACCGAGGTCGAGCAGACCGGCCAGACCGACGACGATGTTCAGACCGAGGCCGAGCATCACGTAGATCAGGATCAGCGTCGCGATATCCACCGCGCCACGGGAGCCGAAGAACGGCCACACCAGCGCCACCAGGATCAGCGCAATGATGAAATAGCGCTGGGTGGTTGGCAGGGTGAGGAAGTTGCTCGCCTTGGCCGGAATCAGCGGCAGGCCCGGCGACGCACGCCAGGCTTTGCTGATCTGCTGGTTGAACAGCACGCGCAGGAACATCAGCACCGAACAGATGGCGATGGTCGCCAGCACGGTCGGGCTGGTGTTGTGCACTTCCAGGTTGATGCCGACGATGGTCAGTTTCAAACCGAGTACCGGGTAGGCCACGGCCCACACCAGCAAGGCACTGAACAGTGCCTGTTTAAGATTCCTAGTCATACTTTCTCAACCTCCGGACGGCCCAGAATGCCGGTCGGACGGAACAACAGCACCAGAACCAACAAGCCGAAAGCCACGACATCCTTGTACTGGTCGCCGAAGATATCGGCACCAAAGGCTTCTGCCACCCCAAGCACCAGCCCGCCGAGCATGGCGCCGGGGATGCTGCCGATACCGCCAAGTACCGCAGCGGTGAAGGCTTTGAGGCCGACGAGGAAACCGGCGTTCGGGTTGATCACCCCGTATTGCATGCTCAGCAGCACAGCCGCAACGGCTGCCAGCGCGGCACCAATGACGAAGGTCAGGGCGATGATGTTGTTGGTGTTGATGCCGAGCAGGTTGGCCATCTTGATGTCTTCGGCGCAGGCGCGGCAGGCGCGACCCAGGCGAGAGCGGGAGATGAACAGCGTCAGGCCGAGCATGGCGATCAGGGTCACCACGAACACCACGATTTGCATGTAGGAAATCAGCACTTCTTGTGCGCCACCTGGGCCGAAGGCAATGTTGCCCGGAATCAGGTTGGGGATAGCTTTGTCCTTGGAGTCTTGCGCCAGCAGAACCGTGTTCTGCAGGAAGATCGACATACCGATCGCGGAAATCAGCGGGATCAGACGGTTGCTGCCGCGCAGGGGGCGGTAGGCGATCCGTTCGATGCTGTAACCGTAGGAACTGGTGACGACGATGCTGGCGATGAACGCCGCCGTCATCAACAGCGGGACACTGTCGAGTCCCATCATGGTCAACCCGGCGATGGCGATGAACGCCACGTAAGAGCCGATCATGTACACCTCGCCGTGGGCGAAGTTGATCATTCCAATGATGCCGTAAACCATCGTGTAGCCGATGGCGATCAAGGCATACATGCTGCCAACGTTCAGGCCGTTAACCAGCTGTTGGAAGAAGTGATAGATGTCAGGCATTACAGCGCTCCTAAAAACCTGATACGCATTTCACTGGTGGAGTCATTTTCCCGCCCGGCCCCGTGGATCTTTATCCACTTCGAATCCGGGTTTTGCCAGCGAACCGCTGATGACGGTTTTGAGATTTTCAGGTGGGGAGACTGGCGGATCACGCCAGCGCGGCCCAATACATTCGTAAAACAAAGCCCACGGCACGCCGTGGGCTTTATTGGCAGTCAGTCAGGCAGCGCCTTACTGAGGCGATACTTCAGTTTTAGGTTTGCCGTTGTGCCACTCGTAGACCACGAATTTGAAGTCTTTCAAGTCGCCCTTGGCGTCGAAGCTCAGGTCGCCAGTCGGGGTCTTGAAGGTACCGGCGTGAATGGCTTCAGCCACTTTGGTCGCGTCTTCGGACTTGGCTGCCTTGATGCCTTCGGCAATCACTTCAACCGCCGAGTAGGACGGGAACACGAACGGACCGCTTGGATCTTCTTTCTTCGCTTTGAAGGCATCGGCCAGGGCGATGTTGGCTGGATCCTGGTCGAAGGATTTCGGCAGGGTCACCAGCAGGCCTTCGGACGCGTCCTTGGCGATCTGAGTGATCGAGTCGTTACCCACGCCTTCCGGACCCATGAACTTGGCTTTCAGGCCCTTTTCCTGGGCTTGACGCAGGATCAGACCCAGCTCCGGGTGGTAGCCGCCGTAGTAGACGAAATCGACGTTGGCTTGCTTGAGTTTGGCGATGATCGCCGAGAAGTCTTTGTCGCCGGCGTTGACGCCTTCGAACACGGCAACTTTGGTGCCTTTCTTCTCGAGGGTCGATTTCACCGCGGTGGCGATGCCTTCACCGTACTGTTGCTTGTCGTGCAGGACGCCGACAATTTTCGGTTTCACGTGGTCGGCAATGTAGTTACCGGCGGCAGGGCCCTGGGCGCTGTCCAGACCGATGGTGCGGAAGACCATTTTGTAACCACGGGCGGTGATGTCCGGGCTGGTGGCAGCCGGGGTGATCATGATCACGCCTTCGTCTTCGTAGATGTCCGAAGCCGGTTGAGTGGAGCTGGAGCACAGGTGACCGACGACGAACTTGACGCCGTCGTTGACGACCTTGTTCGCAACCGCTACCGCTTGTTTTGGATCGCAGGCATCGTCGTATTCAACGGCTTCAAGTTTCTTGCCGTCGACGCCGCCCTTGGCGTTGATTTGCTCGATGGCCATTTTTGCGCCACTGAACTGCATGTCGCCGTACTGGGCTACTGGACCGGTTTTAGGACCGGCGATACCGATTTTGATGGTGTCAGCTGCGAACGAATGGCTGGCAACCCCGGCCAGAACCATAGCGGCAAACAGTTTGGAAATCTGCTTAGTAGCCTTAGTCATAGTGCTCCACTCTTACTGTTGTAATTTTTTTGAGTTCTGGCGCCGTAGCAGCAGAACCGGGTCAGATATCTTTGCGATACCCTCCGGAAATGCCCCCGGCAACTGTACCGGTACAGTGTAGAGCGCCGGTTGTCAGCCTGGGAAGCGGGCGCCGAGGGGCAAAACTTGGGGGTGTCGCATTTTTGAATGAAAAAGACAGAATTGCGGCGGGGCGTTGGTGGGCATATAGCCCAATCAGCAGCATTCCCTGGCGTTCCTGCTCTTTTCGTTCGGTACAGCCATTTGCAACCGGGTTTTGCTGACGGACCACCGACGTTATTATTCGCGTCGATTTCTTTTCCGGACAGCTCCCATGAATCAAGAACCTAGCACCCTCTATGCCAAGCTGCTTGGTGAAACCGCATCTATTACCTGGAAAGAGTTGGAGCCGTTCTTCGCCAAGGGTGCCCTATTGTGGGTCGACCCCGCGCTCGATTTGATCGCCGCTGCCGAGGCCGTGGCGTCGGATGAAGGCGAGAAAGTGGCTGCCTGGCTGGCCGCAGACAAAGTCGCCAAGCTGTCTGAATCGCGGGCGCTGGATCTTTTCGAACGTGATCCACAGCTGTGGGCAGTGGTGGTTTCGCCGTGGATTCTGATCCAGGAAAGGGCGGTCGCTGCTGGCGTCGCACCTTGATGGTGCGACCGGCCGTCAGCGGAAAGTGTGTAGCGGAGTAGCGTGATGGCACGTTGCCGTGAAGAATCGCCACAAGCGCGGGTGACCTCACGGTGACGTAAACGTAACGGGAACAGTTTAGTAAGCAGCCTAACGGCTGCTTAATTGTTTCTGGATATTGGAAAGGCTGAAATCTTCAGTGAATTTCAGGGCCTCTTCGCTGGCAAGCCAGCTCCCACAGGTTTTGTGGTTTACACAATAATTGTGTTCACCCGGACCCTGTGGGAGCTGGCTTGCCAGCGATGGCGGCGACTCGGCCTTCGATCAGACCGTAAACGACTTGCCGGTATGGTTATTCAGCGAAATAACCTTGGTCTTGCCAATCCGGTGACGATAGATCTCGCGCAAATACTTGATCGACTTCTTCACGCAATCACGCGACAGGCGAATGTCATTGATCGAGACAAACTTCTCTTTGTCGTTGATCAGCTCGCGGTACTTCTTCTCGTACATCGGTTTGATCGCGTACCAGTTGGTGTCGAGGATCTTCGCCGGGTTCTCGAATTCGTTGAGCAGGTCGTCGATGCGATCTTCGTCGAATTCTTCGTTGATGATGAAATCAAGAATCGAGTTGTCGAGGGTCTCGTCGAAGCGGTACGGGTTCTTCGCGAAGCAACGCTTGATAAACGCGACGATCAGGGTCAGGAAGTCGTCCGACAGGCACGGGCTCTTCGCAATCAACGTGGTCAGCGACAGGTTGGCCGAGGCGCCGATTACCAGTGCGTAACGCTTGAGCGTGGTGTTGGGGAACAGGCTGTTGAGGTGCGTCTTCAACCGGTTCAGGTCCATGTACGACAGCTTGTAGTCTTTCGGCAGCGAAACGATCGAGACCACCGACGAGCAGTTCTTGAAGAAGTGCAGGTCGTGCAGGGCCGCGGCGTCGTAGCCGGAGTTCTTGTACTGCTCCAGCGAAGCGCGATAACGCTTGGACTCGATTGGCAGCAGACTGATGCCTTCGATGGCCTGAGTCACTTTGTTGAAATGCGGCAGATCGATCGAGCGGAAGAACAGGTCATCGATGTTCAGACGCTGCGGCTCTTTATCGAACACCTTGAATTTGTCGCTGCTCGGCGGCGGGGTTTCCGGTACCACCGACTCTGCGTAGGCAATCGCCACCGGGCCTGCCAGGCTCATGAACAGGTCGTTGGCGTCGAGGCGAATGGTTTCGCCAATGTCGATGCCGGCGCGGCGGAAGTAGTTCTGGTCGTAGTCAGTGGTGACTGCCTGCGCCGTGAGAATGTTGAAGATCTGCTGCGAGATGTACTGGTTGGCGTGCTTCTCCATCGCATTGACATCAATGTTCTGGATGTTGCCGTCATCGCTTTCTTCGGCGTAACGCATGATGTCGTTGGAGATCAGCATCATTGCGTTCCATGGGCGGATACGCCCCATGACGCTGGCTTCGCTACTGTCTTCATTGGCGAAGTTGTAGGAGAAATCCCATTCTTCCGAAAGGTATTTGCACAGCAGGCGCCCGGCGTTGATGTGCAGCGCCTCGGACATTTCGCTGCGGTGATCGGAAATGTTCGGCAGCACGCAGATGCCGCTGGTGAAGATCGGCTCGAACACGAACGAATGACCGCTCTTGCCGTCATGTTCGTCCATCGGCTTGGTGTCGAACGTCTTGTTCATGTACGAGTGCTGCTGGGCCAGACCGAACTCCGAAGCCATGCCGGAACCGGTACCGCCGCCGGCACTGAAGATCGAGAAATACAGGCGCGACTGGTTGGCCTTGATGCCGCAGCTATCGATCAGGTACGAATGAATCATTTTCCAGTCAGGGCTGGAGAAGCGCTGGGTGTCCTTGTTGAGGATGATCTTCGCCAGGTACTGGCCGAGGATCGGCGCGTTACCGGCGCCACCGGCGTGGACTTCGGACAAGTCCATGATCTTCATTTTGCTGTAGTCGCGCAGGAAGCCGCTTTTCTCGCCCTTGCGCGAGAAACGGATGCGCCCGGCGATGTCCTTGTCGAGGTCGCCGAGCATCACCAGCGGTTCGACTAGAAACACCGGTTTGGTCGATTTGTTCGGGCCGATGCGCAGGTTGTTCTTGATCCACTGCGCCGGGCTGTAACCCTTGTCGGCCAGTCGGCGATCCGCCGCGCGGTCTTCGTTATTGAATTCGTTGAGGTAGAACTTGCGCGCGTTGTACACCAGCTCCGCGACATCAAGGGCGATGTTCGAGCCGCAGCGACCGAGGCCGATCAGGCACACCGAGGGGAATTCCTGGTCGTTGTGCTGTTCGTTGTCGCCTTCCAGGTGCGGTGGGCGCGGGAACACCAGATCACGCAGGCCGTCGAGGTTGTCGAGGATGCGGTCGGTATTGGTTTCGGTGAAGTACAGGTATTGCTGGGTTGACAGCGGGCGCGACGGGACCAATGGCTTCGACGATGACGGGCTGTTGGCGGCGGGGCTCAAAGTCAGATCGGATACCGCAGTGGCGGGATTATTTTTAGAAGTCATTGTGCGCCATATACCTGGACTGGTTGGCTCGCTGGCCAGTTGCCTGCGAACCTCACGGAATAAGATCTCGCGTCTTTTAATTGCGCGAATTGAGCCCGAGCGTCAGGGTTTTGGCCTGACTGTCGCTGGGGGGAATCCTTTCCTGATCGTTGATGAATCGGCCATTATTCGGCGATCTTTAATCGAAAAGAGGCAAAATGATGTCAACGCTACCTTCGTTGGGGTTCGCCGGAATCGGTCTGATGGGCCTGCCCATGTGCCGCCGTTTGTTGGCGGCGGGTTACCCGCTGACCGTGTGGAATCGCAACCCGGCCAAGTGCGCGCCACTGGTCGAGGCCGGTGCCCGGCAGGTGGCGACTGCCGCTGAATTGTGCGAACACGCCGACGTGGTGATGTTGTGTCTGGCCGATACGGCAGTGGTTCGCGAGGTGGTATTTGGCGCGGGCGGTATCGCCGAAGGCGCGAAAAGCGGCCAGTTGCTGGTGGACTTTTCCAGCCTTGAACCGACGGCTACTCGCGAAATGGCGACAGAACTGGTGGAGAAAACCGGCATGGCCTGGCTGGATTCACCGGTGTCCGGCGGCGTGGTCGGTGCCGAGGCGGGCAGTTTGGCTATCATGGTCGGCGGCGATGCGGCAAATCTGGAGCGTGTGCGCCCGGTATTGCTCAACCTCGGTCAGCGCGTCACGCACATGGGCGGCATCGGCGCGGGGCAGGTGACCAAGGCCTGCAACCAGATGATCGTCGCCTGCAACGCACTGGTGATCGCCGAAGTGGTGGCGCTGGCGGAGCAGGCCGGGGTCGATGCGAGCCTGATCGCCGAGGCGCTGGCGGGTGGTTTTGCCGATTCGAAACCGTTGCAGATCCTCGCCCCGCAAATGGCCGAAAGCCGTTTCGAACCGATCAAATGGCACGTGCGCACCTTGCTCAAGGATCTTGATACGGCAGTGAAGTTTTCCCGCGAACAGGGTTCGGCGACGCCGATCAGCGGATTGGCCGCACAACTGATGCGCCTGCATGGGGCGCAAGGTTATTTGGCGCAGGATCCAGCGACACTGGTGCAAATGTACCGCGCGCCAGAATCAACGGATTGACCGCGTGTGAGTGTTTGCGCTGATTGATTTCTTCCAGCACCGGGCGCAGCTCGTCCAGCGGCACCGGACGGCTGAGCAGGTAACCCTGAATGAAGTCGCAGCCTGAGCGTTCAAGGAATTCGTACTGTTCCAGGCTTTCGACGCCTTCGGTGACCACTTGCAAATGCAGGGTGTGCGCCATGACGATGATCGCCTGGACGATCTCCATGTCGGCGGTCGCCGTGGGAATATCGAGGATGAACGAGCGGTCGATCTTCAAGGTGTTGAGCGGCAGGCGCTTGAGGTAGGCCAGCGACGAGTAGCCGGTGCCGAAGTCGTCGATCGACAGCGATACACCCAGGGCACGAATCTGCCGCAGTAACACCAGGGTGTTGGCGATGTTGCCCATCAGCGCGTTTTCGGTGACTTCCAGTTCCAGCCGCTCCGGTGCCACCCCGGCGGTGCGCAAGGCACTTTCGATTTCGTTGGCCAGCTCATCCCGGGTGAGATTGAGTGGCGAGCAGTTCCAGGCGATTTTCAGTTCTTCGCAGCCATGGCGCGACAGTTCACCCAGATCCTTGCACGCGCGGCGCAGCACCCAGTTGTCCAGTTCGGCGATCAAGCCGTTGTTTTCGGCAATCGAGATGAAACGATCCGGGGTCAGCAAGCCATGCAGCGGATGCTGCCAGCGAATCAGCGCTTCAAGCTTGGTGACGCGGCCGGTTTTCAGTTCGAAGATCGGTTGGTAATACAGCATCAAACCGTTTTCTTCGCGCAGGGCATGGCGCAGTTCTTCTTCCAGTTGCAGCTCGAAGCTGGCGCGGGTCTTGAGGTTGGAACTGAAAAAGTGCAGGCCGTTACGTCCTGCGCCCTTGGATTGATACAACGCCAGGTCGGCGTGCTTGAGCAGTTCTTCGCAGGTGGTGCCGTCCTCCGGAAACAGACTGATGCCGATGCTGGTGGTCATCACCATGCGGCGCCCGGCCAGCTCGATCGGCTCCTTCATCTTGAGCATGATGCGCTGGGCCATGTTGCGGGCCTCTTCGCGGTCATGCAGGTTGATGAGGATGCAGAACTCGTCGCCGCCGAAGCGCGCGACCACGTCTTCATGGCTGCGCACCGAACCTTTGATGTGATTGGCGATGACCTTGAGCAGCTCGTCACCAGCGTCATGGCCGAGGCTGTCGTTGATCCGCTTGAAGTGGTCGATGTCGAGAAACATCACCGCGAGCATGCCGCCCTCGGTGGCTTTCTGGCAGAGTTTCTCGGCAAAGATCTGGTTGAACCCGCGGCGGTTGATCAGGTTGGTCAGGGCGTCGTAGTTGGCCGCTTGTTGCAGCGACATGCGCGCCTGATCGAGCTGGCTGAGCAGGGCGTTGACGCGGCGCAGATCCTCTTCTTTGTTCTGCAGTTTCTTGTCGGCCAGCGCCGCACTGATCGCGCTGCCAAGGATCAGCAGGATGATCAGCGCAACGGTCAGGCCCAGTTGCAGATGCCCGTTATCGCCGCCGCTCGCTGTCGGGCCTCCCTCGGGAAGAACCAGATCCAGCGCAGCCATGCCGGTGAAATGCATGCTGATGATGCCGGCGCCGAGAATCAGCGCAGCGCTGTACTTGAGCAACTGATGCGCGACGCCGCTGCCTTCGCTGAGATAGCGGGCCACCCACAGCGCTGCGAAACTGGCGCCGATGGCGATCGCCACAGACAGCGCGAACAGTCCTGGATGATAGTAAGCGGTGGCGCTCGACTTCATCGCCGCCATGCCAACGTAATGCATGCCGGCGATGCCCAGGCCGATGACAAACGCGGTTTTCAAGCAATGCAATGCACTCGGCTGCGCTTCGCTAAGGGTTTGCATGGCCAGCCAAGAGGCGAGCAGGGCGATCAGCAACGAGAAAAGGGTGATGCCAAGGTCGTACTGAATGTCGATCGGTGTCTGGAAAGCCAGCATGCCGATGAAATGCATGGCCCAGATGCCGCCGGCCAGGCAGGTCGCGCCGATCCAGCGCCAGATCCGCCGCGACCCCGGATCTTCGGCATTTACAACGCGCTCAGCCATATCCAGAGTGGCGAAACTGGCTGCGCAGGCGACCAGATAAGCAACCATCACCAGGAAAGGGTTGTGACTGCAATCGAGGATGACCTGCCCGCTCTCCGGCAGCTCGGTAACAAACTGCAAACCAAGCCACTCCATAGCATGCCCCGTCTCTGAAGTCGTCCCGAGTGCGCGTTGAACGCAGCTGAATGTCAGGAGTATAGAGGCCGATTTCGGGGTGCAAGCGGTAGTGGCACATTGGCGCTAATGATTTCGGCATTAGCGTCATAGCGATTGGCGCTAAAGGCTTACGCGATCTGTTCGAAAGGGATTTGCGCCCAGTCCGGCTGCAGCGGCGGCAAGCCGAAACGTGCACGGGCCTTGTCGCAGTCGACATTCTGTTCGCCGTTTTCCCATGAAGATTCGAATTCACGGCAGGGGCTGGAGCGCAGTTCATAAATCGAGCACTTCACCTCGCTGCCGACTTCACCGACCAGCGCCGTGCAACGTGGCGATTTGCAGTCGGTGCCGTTCATCGCCACCCGGCTTGGACTGATCTGTGTGACCAGTTCATCAGGCACCGTGCCGCCGGAAGATGAGCACTCACCCCAAAAGAAAGACACGCGAAAATGGGAACAGCAGGCACCGCAATTCAGACACGGACTGACTTCAGACATGGGCGAGGGTATCAAAGGGATTGATCGGGAGATCCGGACGGATCCGGCGGCCATTCTAGGCTTTGCCGCGGACTTGGGAAGGGGGGCGCGAAACTATTTTTTTGTGGCAAGGTTTTGCCGCAAAAGCCCCGGTTTTCGGGGGATTACAGACTTATCAAGGGCTTACGTTTCGTTACAGTGCCATGGGCAGATATCAGGCAGACGAATGATCACAGACAGCCTTTGCGTGGCTGACTAGATTGCAGGTTCCGGGCTCGGATGCGTTGGCAGTGAAGCCCTATAACAATAAAGAGACGGACCCATGCAGAACTCGACCCAAGCGGCGAATGCCTGGCGCATTCTGTTCCTGCTGTTCCTCGCCAACCTGTTCAACTTCTTCGACCGCACCATTCCAGCGATCATCATCGAGCCGATCCGCATGGAATGGCACCTCAGCGACTTCCAGTTGGGGATCGTCGGCACCGCATTCACCATTGTTTACGCCATCGCCGGCCTGCCGCTGGGGCGAATGGCCGATACCGGTTCGCGCAGCAAGCTGATGGGCTGGGGCCTGGCGACGTGGAGTGCGCTGACGGCGGTCAACGGTCTGGTCGGCAGTTTCTGGAGTTTCCTGATCGTGCGCATGGGCATCGGCATTGGTGAGGCCAGTTATGCACCGGCGGCCAACTCGCTGATTGGCGATCTGTTTCCGGCTCATCGGCGGGCGCGGGCCATGGGCATCTTCATGCTCGGTTTGCCGTTGGGCCTGTTGCTGGCGTTCTTCACCATTGGCTGGATGGTGAAGGCGTTTGACAGCTGGCGCGCGCCGTTCTTTATTGCAGCGGTGCCGGGGCTGATTCTGGCGATCTTCATGTTCTTCATCAAAGAGCCGAAGCGCGGCGCAGCGGAGACCGTGCAGGTTTCGCAAGAGAAAGTCGACAAGCCGATCCGCCGTATTCTGGCGGTGCCGACCTTTCTCTGGCTGGTGATGGCCGGGTTGTGCTTCAACTTCGCCACCTATGCCTGCAACTCGTTTCTGGTGCCGATGCTGCAGCGCTATTTCCTCATGCCGTTGCAGGAAGCGGCGGTGGCGACCGGGATGATTGTCGGCGTGACCGGACTGGTCGGTTTGACCCTGGGCGGCTGGATTGCCGACAAGATTCACCAGCGCGTGGCCAATGGGCGGCTGCTGTTTGCCGCGTTCAGTCTGATTATCTCGACGCTGTGTACGGCGTGGGCGCTGCATTCGGGGCGTATCGAGATTGGTGTGTTTGTCGCGCTGTTCAGTGTTGGTTGGCTGTTTGCCTACAACTTTTACACATGTGTTTATACAGCGATTCAGGACGTGGTCGAACCGCGCCTGCGGGCCACGGCAATGGCGTTGTTCTTTGCCGGGTTGTATCTGCTCGGCGGTGGCTTGGGGCCGGTGGTGGTGGGTGGTTTGTCGGATCACTTTGCACACACGGCGATGCTGGCGGCCGGTGCGGAGCAGATGACCGAGGCCTTTAAGGCAGTCGGCCTGCATGATGCGATGTACCTGATTCCGGTGGCGCTGTTTCTGACCATGGTGTTTCTGTTTCTGGCGGCGCGGTGTTTTGTGCGCGATGCGCATCGGATGAAGGAGGGCTTGGTTGCTGTGGTTGAGCCTGAGGTTGCAGCGGCGACCGCATAGCCGTCATCGCTGGCAAGCCAGCTCCCACAGTGACCGAGTCGTACACATAATCTGTAAACGACCCGAAACCTGTGGGAGCTGGCTTGCCAGCGATGAGGCCATCAGCATCAGCTGAAAAATCACAGGCAACAAAAAAGGCCCGCATTGCTGCAGGCCTTCTTGTTTTCAGCGCTGGAGCAGGGCGGTTTAGCCCGCTACCAACACCCGAATCGCTTCCAGTCGCAACGCAGCCTTATCCAGCATCGCCAGACCTTGCTCACGCTGTTCACGCAGCGCCACCAGTTCGCTGTCGCGCACGGTCGGGTTGACCGCTTGCAACGCGGTCAGGCGCGCCAGTTCTTCGTCGGTGTCGGCCGCCAGACGGCGACGCGCCTCGGCCACGCGCTCGGCGTGACGCGGGGCGATCTTGTCTTCACCGGCGTTGATCCGTGGCGTCAGCTGATCGCGCTGGGCCTGGATGAACTTGTTGGCGCTGGCACGTGGCACGCTTTCCAGCTGATCGTTCAAGGTTTCGAACGAGACGCGCGCCGACAGGTCGTTGCCGTTGGCATCAAGCAGGCAGCGCAGGGCGGCCGGCGGCAGGTAACGGCCCAGTTGCAGCGAACGCGGCGCTACCACTTCGCTGACATAAAGCAGTTCGAGCAGCACGGTGCCTGGCTTCAACGCCTTGTTCTTGATCAGCGCGACGGCGGTGTTGCCCATCGAACCGGACAGCACCAGATCCATGCCGCCCTGCACCATCGGGTGTTCCCAGGTGATGAACTGCATGTCTTCGCGCGACAGCGCCTGGTTGCGGTCGTAGGTGATGGTCACGCCTTCGTCGTCGCCCAGCGGGAAGCTGGCGTCGAGCATCTTCTCGCTCGGCTTGAGGATCAGGGCGTTTTCCGAATGGTCTTCGCTGTCGATGCCGAACGCGTCGAACAGGGTTTCCATGTAGATCGGCAGGGCGAACTGATCGTCTTGCTCAAGGATGTCCTCGACCAGCGCTTCACCTTCGCCAGCGCCGCCGGAGTTGAGCTCCAGCAAACGGTCACGGCCGGTGTGCAACTCGGCTTCCAGACGCTCGCGCTCGCTGCGCGCTTCGTCGATCAGCGCTTGCCACTCGCTGTCGTCGGCTTCTTCGAGCAACGGCAGCAGGCGCGGGCCGAACTGATGCTGCAAGGCGTTGCCGGTCGGGCAGGTGTTGAGGAACGCGTTCAGCGCTTCGTGATACCACTGGAACAGGCGCTCTTGCGGGCTGGTTTCCAGGTACGGCACGTGCAGTTCGATGATGTGCTTCTGGCCGATCCGGTCGAGACGCCCGATCCGCTGCTCGAGCAGGTCCGGGTGCGACGGCAGATCGAACAGCACCAGGTGGTGAGCGAACTGGAAGTTGCGACCTTCACTGCCGATTTCCGAGCAGATCAGCACTTGTGCGCCGAACTCTTCGTCGGCGAAGTAAGCGGCGGCGCGGTCACGCTCAAGGATGTTCATGCCTTCATGGAACACCGTGGCCGGGATGCCGGAACGCACGCGCAGGGCGTCTTCCAGGTCCATCGCGGTTTCGGCGTGGGCGCAGATCACCAGCACTTTGGTGCGCTTGAGCATTTTCAGCTGATCGATCAGCCACTCGACACGCGGGTCGAATTTCCACCAGCGCTCTTCTTCGCTGGCGTCCGGCTGGGCCTGGAAGCTGACTTCAGGGTACAGCTCAGCGTGTTCGCCCAGCGGCAGTTCGAGGTATTCGTCCGGGCACGGCAGCGGGTACGGGTGCAGTTTGCGCTCCGGGAAACCCTGCACGGCGGCGCGGGTATTACGGAACAGCACGCGACCGGTGCCGTGGCGATCGAGCAGTTCGCGCACGAGGCGGGCGCTGGCTTCGGTGTCGCCATCGTTGACCGCGGTCAGCAGGGCTTCGCCTTCGTTGCCGAGGAAGCCGTGAATGGTTTTGTGCGCTTCGGCCGAGAGTCGGCCCTTGTCGAGCAGTTCCTGCACGGCTTCGGCCACCGGGCGATAGTTGTCGCTCTCGGCGCGGAAGGCAGCCAGGTCGTGGAAACGGTTCGGGTCGAGCAGGCGCAGACGGGCGAAGTGGCTGTCCTGACCGAGTTGTTCCGGGGTGGCGGTGAGCAGCAGCACGCCCGGGATGACTTCGGCGAGTTGCTCGACCAGCGAGTATTCCGGGCTGGCCTTTTCTTCGTGCCAGACCAAGTGGTGCGCTTCGTCGACCACCAGCAGATCCCAACCGGCAGCAAACAGTGCGTCCTGAGCCTTCTCGTCATCGACCAGCCACTCCAGCGCGACCAGCGCCAGTTGCGTGTCTTCGAACGGGTTGGTGGCATCGCTTTCGATGAAGCGTTCTTCGTCGAACAGCGCGACCTGCAGGTTGAAGCGGCGGCGCATCTCCACCAGCCACTGGTGCTGGAGGTTTTCCGGGACGAGGATCAGCACGCGGTTGGCGCGGCCCGAGAGCAGTTGGCGATGGATCACCAGACCGGCTTCGATGGTTTTACCCAGACCCACTTCGTCCGCCAGCAAAACGCGCGGGGCGATACGGTCGGCGACTTCACGGGCGATGTGCAATTGGTGCGCGATTGGCTGCGCGCGAACGCCACCCAGGCCCCAGAGCGATGATTGCAACTGGCGGCTGGTGTGTTCGAGAGTGTTGTAACGCAGCGAGAACCACGCCAGCGGATCGATCTGGCCGGCGAACAGACGGTCGCTGGCCAGACGGAACTGGATGAAGTTCGACAGCTGGGTTTCCGGCAGGGTGACGGCTTCGTTCTGCCCGTTGAGACCGTGATAGACCATCAGGCCGTCGACATCGTCGACTTGCTGCACGGTCATCTTCCAGCCTTCGAAGTGGGTGATGCTGTCACCCGGCGAGAACCGCACGCGGGTCAGGGGCGCATTCCGTAGCGCGTACTGGCGGGTTTCGCCAGTGGCCGGGTAAAGCACGGTCAACAAGCGGCCGTCCTGTGCCAGAACGGTGCCTAAACCAAGCTCTGCTTCGCTGTCACTGATCCAGCGTTGCCCCGGTTGATACTGCTGCGCCATGCTGCCTGACTCCCACCTTGAAAAAGCGGGCTATCTTAACGGAATGAGGGCTTCAGGGCCAAAGATTACTGGCGTAGGAGCTGCCGCAGGCTGCGATCTTTTGATCTTTGAGAACCCTTGAGGTTTGAGCTGTCTGATAAAGATCGCAGCCTTCGGCAGCTCCTACACGTGCCAAGTGCGTCACAGATTTGCGACGGATGGCTCAAGGCGCCTTTGCCGCAGCCGATAGCCTGCTGACAGGAGACCCCATATATGTTGCCACCGATGCTCCCCCTGAGCGCTGTGCCGATCACTTCCCAGCAGGATCCGATCCGCCAGCGGCCGGACATTCCTCCGGTGGTGCCGGTGCAGGAAAGCTCCAACGAAAGCACGATCGATTTGCAAAAGCGCGATCCTGAAGAGGATCGACTGCTGGCGCGTGAAGAGCAGCGCCGTCAGCAAGAACGTGATCGCCGTCGTCGCGAAGCCGATGAAGACCCCGAAGAACATCTCGCCGTGCCCGGCACCGAATTGAATGCTGACAACACCGTGCCGGTGGTGCCGCTGATGGAAGATCAGCCGCGTCAGGGCTTATGGGTCGATATCGAGATCTGATCTTCGGCTGGTCAGCGCTGGTGTGACGTTGCATTATTGGCGCAGTCCTGCCGGTGATGTGGCAGTTGTGATTCTTTCAAGTGATTTACTGACGCCATGAGCCAAGACGACAAACTGATTGACCTCAGTACTGAACGCGCCAAGCGCGTGCATGACATTAAAGAGAAGCGGCTGAACGAAGTGCGCCAGGCGTTCGAACAGGCGATGCCGTTGGGAAAAGCCAAGAAAAAGTCGAAAAACAAGCCGAAAAAGCGTTGATCTCTGCCTGCATCCGTTGATGCAGGTCATTTAATTTCCCTCCTTTACTCTCCTTCGTTGCTGGTATTGATCCCGGTCAATTTGTGCGCCTGTGTGTTTGGTAACTTAGTTCCATCGCAGCAGAGCAGAGGCCCAGGAGGCCAGTCATGTTTTTCGATAACGTGGTGTTTGCCGGGGTCCTGACTGTAGGGCTGATGGTTCTGTTTTTTGCAGGGTTTGGATTTTTTATCTGGAAGGATGCGAATAAGCGCAAGAAGTGATTCTTCTGGATTGATGAGCACGCAAGGCATTTTGGGGCGACTTCGGTTGCCCCTTTTTTTTGTGTCTTGGCGGCCTTTGGGCCGACCATGCTTTGGGTGTGCTTTGTGTGCAGTGGTCAACTAATTCCGGACACCTCGATAGGTGGTTTTGACGCCATCGCCCGCTCGTAAACGGTCGGTGGCAGATATCCCCGTTTCGAGTGCAGCCGTTCGTTGTTGTAAAACCCAACGATGTATTCGGTGATGTCGCGGATCGCTTCAGCGTGGTTCGCGTAGTCACGTCGCCATACTCGCTCCATTTTCAAACTCAAAAAGAAGCGCTCCATCACTGCATTGTCCCAGCAATTACCTTTACGGCTCATGCTCTGCTGCATGTCGTTTCTTGCCAGTAATTCTCTGTAAGT
>NZ_CATKPW010000032.1:0-1129 GCF_949767675.1 Pseudomonas sp. IT-P395 | reverse complement strand
TGTGGGAGATTCTATGTTGCCCGGCAACCCTAAATTCTCAGACTGACAGGTATTCGCTCTGATTTTTCATCAGAGCGAATGCTACCCGACAGAGCTTGCGAGCCAAGGCGACCAAGGCCTGAGTTTTCGAGAAACCTCTGGCCAGGTATGCCTCGTAAAACGGTTTCCATTTAGCCGAGCGACAGGCCGCCATGGCCGCGTTGTAAGCCAATCGACGAATTTCCGGATCCCCTTTTTTGGTCAGGTGCCGGGCACCGTTCTTCTTCCCGGAGTCATCGACCGTAAGGTCCATCCCCAGATACGCGATGAACGCGTCACCATTGGCAAAATCACCGCGTATGAAAGTCGTTGCCAAGCCGGTTGCGGTCAGTTCGCCTACGCCTTCGATGGCCTTGCAGCGGTCGATATTCTCTTCGATACCCGCCTCTTTGCTGACCTTGCGCAGCAGTTTCTGAATGGCCTGATCCGCTTGCTTGAAGGCTTTTTGCTGGGCGATCCGCACTTTTTTCAGCAAGGGTTCATTGGCCCAGCTCAGCATCAGACCGGTGTGGTTCTGGATCAGCGTTGCACGCCTATGGAGCAGGCTTTTCAGCGAGGTGTAGGCCTTGGGGGGCGGGCTCCAGATCCGCAGTCCGTCTTGTTCACTCGTCAAGTAACGCGCCAGCAAGCGCGCATCGCAGGGATCGTTCTTGGCTCGCTGGCCAACGCCGCGGCGATAGTGACTCACCCGATAAGCATCCACCACGTAGACCTGATGGCCCATTTCATGAGCCAGCTCGACCGTGTCCAGGTGGTAGATGTTGGTGGCTTCAACGGCAATAGCGCTTTGGGCGGGCAATGTTTTAAGCCAGCGTTTGAGCGCTGTTCGCTCGTTCTTGATGTGGTCAGTCGTTTGCTGGTCGGCGCGATAGACAACGATTTCAGCTTTGGCAATATCGACGCCAACCACCGCCTGCGAAGTAAGGATTGTCATGACGAATCCTCGGAGCTAGGGTTTAAGGGCTTGTTGGGGTTTACCCTTGCGCTGGCTTGCCTCTATCGTCGGTTTTACCGATGAATTCCTTATCGGCGCTTTGGGTAGAAGGGGCGGGACGAGAAGTCTCCCACGGTCCGTACTGGCAAGAGTCGG
>NZ_CATKPW010000030.1:0-1598 GCF_949767675.1 Pseudomonas sp. IT-P395 | reverse complement strand
CGAAATTGGGTCTGTAGCTCAGTTGGTTAGAGCGCACCCCTGATAAGGGTGAGGTCGGCAGTTCGAATCTGCCCAGACCCACCAATTTTGTGTGGGAAACGCCTGTAGAAATACGGGGCCATAGCTCAGCTGGGAGAGCGCCTGCCTTGCACGCAGGAGGTCAACGGTTCGATCCCGTTTGGCTCCACCACTACTGCTTCTGAAGTTTGAAAGCTTAGAAATGAGCATTCCATCGCTGTGATGATGAATGTTGATTTCTAGTCTTTGACTAGTTCGTTCTTTAAAAATTTGGGTATGTGATAGAAAGATAGACTGAACGTTACTTTCACTGGTAACGGATCAGGCTAAGGTAAAATTTGTGAGTTCTCTTAATTGAGAAATTCGAATTTTCGGCGAATGTCGTCTTCACAGTATAACCAGATTGCTTGGGGTTATATGGTCAAGTGAAGAAGCGCATACGGTGGATGCCTTGGCAGTCAGAGGCGATGAAAGACGTGGTAGCCTGCGAAAAGCTTCGGGGAGTCGGCAAACAGACTTTGATCCGGAGATGTCTGAATGGGGGAACCCAGCCATCATAAGATGGTTATCTTGTACTGAATACATAGGTGCAAGAGGCGAACCAGGGGAACTGAAACATCTAAGTACCCTGAGGAAAAGAAATCAACCGAGATTCCCTTAGTAGTGGCGAGCGAACGGGGACTAGCCCTTAAGTGGCTTTGAGATTAGCGGAACGCTCTGGAAAGTGCGGCCATAGTGGGTGATAGCCCTGTACGCGAAAATCTCTTAGTCATGAAATCGAGTAGGACGGAGCACGAGAAACTTTGTCTGAATATGGGGGGACCATCCTCCAAGGCTAAATACTACTGACTGACCGATAGTGAACTAGTACCGTGAGGGAAAGGCGAAAAGAACCCCGGAGAGGGGAGTGAAATAGATCCTGAAACCGTATGCGTACAAGCAGTGGGAGCCCACTTTGTTGGGTGACTGCGTACCTTTTGTATAATGGGTCAGCGACTTATTTTCAGTGGCGAGCTTAACCGAATAGGGGAGGCGTAGCGAAAGCGAGTCTTAATAGGGCGTCTAGTCGCTGGGAATAGACCCGAAACCGGGCGATCTATCCATGGGCAGGTTGAAGGTTGGGTAACACTAACTGGAGGACCGAACCGACTACCGTTGAAAAGTTAGCGGATGACCTGTGGATCGGAGTGAAAGGCTAATCAAGCTCGGAGATAGCTGGTTCTCCTCGAAAGCTATTTAGGTAGCGCCTCATGTATCACTGTAGGGGGTAGAGCACTGTTTCGGCTAGGGGGTCATCCCGACTTACCAAACCGATGCAAACTCCGAATACCTACAAGTGCCGAGCATGGGAGACACACGGCGGGTGCTAACGTCCGTCGTGAAAAGGGAAACAACCCAGACCGTCAGCTAAGGTCCCAAAGTTATGGTTAAGTGGGAAACGATGTGGGAAGGCTTAGACAGCTAGGAGGTTGGCTTAGAAGCAGCCACCCTTTAAAGAAAGCGTAATAGCTCACTAGTCGAGTCGGCCTGCGCGGAAGATGTAACGGGGCTCAAACCATACACCGAAGCTACGGGTATCA
>NZ_CATKPW010000029.1:0-1834 GCF_949767675.1 Pseudomonas sp. IT-P395 | reverse complement strand
AAATTGGGTATGTGACAGCTGGTGTTTTGTGAGTCTTTCGAACTTTCGGTTCGTTTCGTCTTCACACACCGCAATCTGGTCTCTTCGACGCAAATTGCTTGGGTGTTATATGGTCAAGCCTCACGGGCAATTAGTATTGGTTAGCTCAACGCCTCACAGCGCTTACACACCCAACCTATCAACGTCGTAGTCTTCGACGGCCCTTCAGGGAACTCAAGGTTCCAGTGAGATCTCATCTTGAGGCAAGTTTCCCGCTTAGATGCTTTCAGCGGTTATCTTTCCCGAACATAGCTACCCGGCAATGCCACTGGCGTGACAACCGGAACACCAGAGGTTCGTCCACTCCGGTCCTCTCGTACTAGGAGCAGCCCCTCTCAAATCTCAAACGTCCACGGCAGATAGGGACCGAACTGTCTCACGACGTTCTAAACCCAGCTCGCGTACCACTTTAAATGGCGAACAGCCATACCCTTGGGACCGGCTTCAGCCCCAGGATGTGATGAGCCGACATCGAGGTGCCAAACACCGCCGTCGATATGAACTCTTGGGCGGTATCAGCCTGTTATCCCCGGAGTACCTTTTATCCGTTGAGCGATGGCCCTTCCATACAGAACCACCGGATCACTAAGACCTACTTTCGTACCTGCTCGACGTGTCTGTCTCGCAGTCAAGCGCGCTTTTGCCTTTATACTCTACGACCGATTTCCGACCGGTCTGAGCGCACCTTCGTACTCCTCCGTTACTCTTTAGGAGGAGACCGCCCCAGTCAAACTACCCACCATACACTGTCCTCGATCCGGATAACGGACCTGAGTTAGAACCTCAAAGTTGCCAGGGTGGTATTTCAAGGATGGCTCCACGCGAACTGGCGTCCACGCTTCAAAGCCTCCCACCTATCCTACACAAGCAAATTCAAAGTCCAGTGCAAAGCTATAGTAAAGGTTCACGGGGTCTTTCCGTCTAGCCGCGGATACACTGCATCTTCACAGCGATTTCAATTTCACTGAGTCTCGGGTGGAGACAGCGCCGCCATCGTTACGCCATTCGTGCAGGTCGGAACTTACCCGACAAGGAATTTCGCTACCTTAGGACCGTTATAGTTACGGCCGCCGTTTACCGGGGCTTCGATCAAGAGCTTCGCGTTAGCTAACCCCATCAATTAACCTTCCGGCACCGGGCAGGCGTCACACCCTATACGTCCACTTTCGTGTTTGCAGAGTGCTGTGTTTTTAATAAACAGTCGCAGCGGCCTGGTATCTTCGACCGGCATGAGCTTACGGAGCAAGTCCTTCACCCTCACCGGCGCACCTTCTCCCGAAGTTACGGTGCCATTTTGCCTAGTTCCTTCACCCGAGTTCTCTCAAGCGCCTTGGTATTCTCTACCCAACCACCTGTGTCGGTTTGGGGTACGGTTCCTGGTTACCTGAAGCTTAGAAGCTTTTCTTGGAAGCATGGCATCAACCACTTCGTGTTCTAAAAGAACACTCGTCATCAGCTCTCGGCCTTAAGATCCCGGATTTACCTAAGATCTCAGCCTACCACCTTAAACTTGGACAACCAACGCCAAGCTGGCCTAGCCTTCTCCGTCCCTCCATCGCAATAACCAGAAGTACAGGAATATTAACCTGTTTTCCATCGACTACGCTTTTCAGCCTCGCCTTAGGGACCGACTAACCCTGCGTCGATTAACGTTGCGCAGGAAACCTTGGTCTTTCGGCGTGGGTGTTTTTCACACCCATTGTCGTTACTCATGTCAGCATTCGCACTTCTGATACCTCCAGCAAGCTTCTCAACTCACCTTCACAGGCTTACAGAACGCTCCTCTACCGCATCA
>NZ_CATKPW010000028.1:0-2026 GCF_949767675.1 Pseudomonas sp. IT-P395 | reverse complement strand
GCGGCATGTTCGATATTTGCCTCGAACGGGGTGGGTCGCTGAAATGTCCAGGTGGATCCCGTCACGGTCGCCACATGCGTCTCGGTATCGTCGCTGAACCTGATGCTCACCGTGGCGCCCGACAAGCAAGTGCCGCGAAATACCGGCTCCAGCCCCTCTTCGCCAAGATCATCCACGCCTGGCGCCAGCGGTGGAATCGTGACGTACAGGATGAAAGGACGTTGCGAAGGATGGTTTCCAAGATGCTGTGTAATGCGCACTTCCCGCTTGTTGGTTGGCCCCCAATCCACCAATGCAGACGTCGACCATTGGCCGTTCACGACCACTACACTCCGTGCAGCCTCGTTTGTATCGGGAAACCTGAGCGAGACGGTGGCACCTGTGTAACCTTTGCCGCTGAAGACCGGTAGATACTCCTCGGTGTAGCTCGCCTCGGTGATATCCGGCATGTCGTTGCGGACTTCGAATTCAACAGGCTCTGATTCGATCCAGCCACTGGCGTTGTCGGCGATTTTTTGAATCACCTTCATCTTGTAGCTGCCCAGAGACCAGACAACGGGGGCCGTTTCCCAATAGCCCTGGGCATTGACGCGGACGTTGGGCGGCAAAGGCAGCGAGCCGTCGCTGGCAGAGAACTGGATTTCGGTCGAGAGGTTTTGATCGAAATGGCCGGAGCCGGAGAACTTCAAGCTTGTATCAGGAAGAAAGGTGACCTCAGGCTCTGCCAGTTTGGGAGGGCGGATCCGGTAAGAGCGGGGGGCGCTTCTCTTGGACGGTTCATTTTTCAATACCTGCATCGCGACAAGTGAAACCGGTCCAGGCTCGACCGTCACAGGCAAGCGCCAGTCAGCCGCAGTGACAGCAATCTCACCTCGATTATCCGATGTCAAATCTGTATGGATATAAAGAGTTGCGTCCACGACGCCATCGATACCTGACAGTAAGAAATGGCGTTCCTGCAACTCAATGACCGGGAAGGTGATGATCGGAATGCGAATGCCCGGAGAATAGGTTTCAGGTTGAGATTCGCCTGAAGCAAATTGTTTGTCACCGATGAGAAACGTACTTTTTGCTACGTATACATATTCCCTTTCTTCAGGTTCAAACCCTTCGAGCCACTTGGGATTCCACTTTCCATCAGTGCCAACGACCGCAGTCCCCATCACGGCATTTCCATCTGAGTCCTGGCCGTATACCAGTATGTTTGTACCGAATACTCCAGTTCCGCCAACCTCGACACCGGTGCCTTCCTGAGGAGCAATCCTTGGCGGAGGCTGAGTTGAAGTGAAAGAGTTCGACACCTCAAAAATGACGCTACGCGCCGTAACCTGGAGTCTACCTGTGGGCATGAAATGCGGCAGGTTATAACTCCAGACACCCAGCTTGGCAGACACCTCGAAGTTCAGAGAAATAGTAGGTCCACTGATGTGAATGTAAACCTTCTCGTTGTGGATCAGGCCTCTACCTGAAACGGTATTGCTTCTGAAATCGATCTCCGATCCGTCTGCGGGTTCATCAATGATTAACGTCGCTGCCTCAGGATTCTGGCGGGTATCGTCGTTCATGCATCACCTTCGAATACAGTGACAAAGAAAGACAGAAAGCCACAGCAGCCGGATTATTCCTACCTGTAAAATCTGACAGTCCCGACGAACGGTAGATCGTTCCATTCAAGCATTTTCGGAGTTTCATTCTTGAATTTTGCGTTGAACTCTCTACTGGTCAAAAGACCTGCTTACTACTGCGGATTTTGTTCACTGCCACCTGCTCGATTTCAAAGCGCGGACTTTCGATCCAGTCGGAATACGTCGCCTCGCTGACATTGTCGGTTAACGTCTGCCTGAACCGACACCAGTTGCCACCCAGAGGCATTGCGTGGTCGGGCACGCTTTCCCACTCAGTGTCGACCGGTATTTCTGCTTTCCATACCTTGTCCGGGTTGAACGGGTCGACCAGAACACCGACGCCTTGACGGCCCTTGCCGGCAAACAGCACCGGGTTGCTGACCCAGCGTCCCGGCTCCGGG
>NZ_CATKPW010000027.1:0-4450 GCF_949767675.1 Pseudomonas sp. IT-P395 | reverse complement strand
AATCGAGCGCTGGCAGACGTCAGCGAAAATAAGGGGACAGATTTGAATGGCACTTACTTAACAGCTAACCAATTGAGCTGAAAGCAAAAAAATGAAGAAGGGCTGGTCTTGGTATACGGTGATAGTTGCGAACACACCCCGACAAACCAAGGACACAGCCCCAAATGGATCGTAGACGTGAAATTCTTCAGCATCAACAGCAACGTTTTCATCGACACGCTTCGGACTGCAATGCGTATGCGTTTTTCAATCTCCTCACGTCTCCTGATCTCTTACAACGCGTCGAGTCTGCACTGCCAGAACATCGGGAACGCCTGTTTCCGCCAACTGAAACGTTGTCTATGTTTCTGGCTCAAGCAATGAGTGCCGACCGCTCCTGCCAGAACGCCGTGAACGACCTGTCGATTAAACGGCCCTGTGGCGGCATGAAGCCCAATAGCACTCGCACGGGCGCCTACTGCAAGGCTAGAAAACGCCTGCCTGTGGAAATGGTTTCCACGCTGGTCAGGCACACCGGTGCTTCGATAAGTGATAACGCACCCTCGTCGTGGCGCTGGATGGGACGACCTGTGCGGCTGGTGGATGGCACGACGGTCAGCATGCCCGACACAGCGGCCAATCAGGGCGCCTATCCGCAATCTCGCGGCCAGAAAATCGGTCTTGGTTTTCCGTTGTGTCGAGTGGTGGGCATCGTCTGCCTCTCCAGCGGCGCCGTTTTAGATGCTGCCCTTGGGCGTTTCCGAGGCAAGGGCGGCGATGAACAGACACTGCTCAGATCAATGCTCGACACGTTAAAAACAGGTGACATTTTGTTAGGCGACGCTTACTACGCTACCTATTTCTTGCTGTGCGAGTTGCAACGAAGAGGTATCGATGGCGTGTTCGAACAATACGGTGCTCGACGGCGCAGCACGGACTTTCGCCTAGGGCAGAGTCTCGGTTCGGAAGATCACCTGATCGAATTGAAAAAGCCTGCAAGAAGACCGCTGTGGATGAGTCAAACGCATTACGAAAAGGCGCCTGAAAAACTGACCGTGCGGGAGTTGAAGGCGGGTGGGAAAACGTTGGTCACCACGTTGCATTCCAAAGCAGACACCTAAAACAGCCCTGAAATCGCTGTACAAGGGTCGATGGCATGTTGAACTGGATCTGCGCAATCTCAAAGCTACGCTGGGACTTGGAAAGTTAAGCTGCAAAACCCCAGGCATGGCAGTAAAGGAGTTATGGGTCTATCTGTTAGCTCACAATCTGATCCGAATGCTGATGGCACAATCGGCTCTGTTAGCTGACTGTTTATCTCGCGAACTGAGCTTCAAACACAGCCTTCAGCTATGGCTGGCAATGCGACAATATGGCAGCCCCGAAGACGAGGACGGCCTGTCGAATTTATTGATGCTGATTGCTCAGAGGCGCGTCGGAAATCGGCTTGGTCGTATCGAGCCGCGAGCCATAAAACGAAGACCTCAAACCTACCCCTTGCTGACCAAACCACGTCGGTCTGCAAGGGCAGATGTCAGAAAAAACGGGCACCCAAAACATATTAAGTAAGTGCCATTCAAATCCGTCCCCTTTTCTCTCCATTAACGTGTTAGGCGTGTGCCAGATGATGGCTCTGTTGGGCTGAAAGGCCTTTTCTCGCCTGCTGCGAGCCCTAAAGCAAACGCCCCGACAAGTGGGGCGTTTGTCGAACCGTCATCAGCGTGTTTTCACACAGTCTGACGCTGCGGGTTATCGCAACTTTCGGTGAATCCTGCTGCTTATTAGAAAGCGTGGCGGGCGGAGAGGCTTTCGAGTTTTTGTCTGGATCCGAGGATGGTTCTGTCTCTGGAGAAATTGTCACCCGTGCCAAGCCTTTCGGTTTCAGCGGTAAATCCTTAAGCCTGAGCGCCAGAGTTAAAGATGCCTACTGTCAGACCTGCCACTTGTTTATACCATTTGGCGATGAAACCCCAGTCCTCCAGAGGTTTGGGCTCTCGCATTAGTCACAAGTTTTCAACAACGAAATGGACTTAAAAATCAGAATTAATTCAGAAACGGTATAAAAACCTGTCAGGTTTTACAGTTATATCAAAATCAGATTTATCGCTTACTTATGAGCCGTACTACTTGTAGGACCTCGGCCATGCCAAAGCTCGCAGAACTCACCAGAAAAAGTGAAGCTCGACTAGAAATCACATCGTTATGGGACAACCTCTCAAAAGAAGAAATGGAGGCCAATCAAAGTATCAACCCCGACGTCATTAGAATAGTTCCGGACTATGTGGAAACTGGCTGGAGCATAATCTCCGACGTAATTTGCACCCCAACTGCAACCCAATACTGGGAAACAGAGTTGAAGAGCCGGGGCCTACCTCCCCCACCTCGGGAGGAACAATTAGCCAGGGAAGACATCAGGCCAGAGAGGCAAAGTATAATTGCGGTTGCTCATGTTATGAACATAGATAACTTCAATGTAAAAACCTTCAACTGCGACGTTAACAATACGTTAGCAATGGACCTTAAAAACAGCATATCAATATCAATGGGCATTAAATGCACAGATATTGGAACAATAGTTTCCACAGATTACTGGAACTGTGACCAGATAGTGAATCGTTACAAAAATATAATGGCAAGCTCATCAGTTCGCTATGAGACTGTCAACATATTGTCTAGTGTGGTCGACGGGAAACGTCATGGCCAAAACCCACCAATTGGAGTATCTCAGACAAACCGACAAGTCGTCACTGACTATACGAGACTCGCAGACATGTTAGGCCCTGTAGTAGTCTTTCATTACAACCCGATCCCCAGAAACCCATGGTCACCAGATTTCGTAGATACAATAATAGATATAGTTGTTTCCGTTTATGGAGGTCGAGTAAAATAGGTTTTCTCCAACTCTGCAATTCGGCCGCTCCTCGAAAATGTTTTTGACGCCACGCTATGAAAAACCCGTCTAATTAGCCTGTGTAAAAACACGCTAGCGAGACGGGTATCATCGACAAAAAAGGACCAAAAGAGGGAACAGATTTATTAAAATCCTCGCCTTCCTCCAAGTTGAAACATCACAGGGATTCGGGTTTCACAACGATCTAGAGTGCGACCCGCGAAAGAATAGAAGCTAACAAAAGCGAGAGGAAATAATTTAATAGGTCCGCTCCTTTTTCACACTATCTTTTGATCTTGTTATTTATTCTAATAAAGGTAACGCTCAGAGCTACCCGATTGCCGGATCTTATTACCACCGAGACAGTACCTACACCGACGTTTGGTTCATGACCGACATCGCCGATGCAAAAGACAGCTGGCAAGGAGAAATGGACTGTTTGAGAGGTTACCCGACACTCAGCGCCATCCGCGCTCATGCCACGGGAGGCGGGCGCCATGCGCTGACCGGTTATCACTTGAAAGAGATGCCTCTTCCCCAGCCAACTCACTACGTTCGTTCAAGTGCGGAGACACCGCTTTACGGTGGATTATTCGGTCAGTTGAAGCGCTGGATGCTCGGTTGACCTGTTTTGAATCCAGCCTTTAAACAGCGCTGTTTAGATCTGTCAGCAGTTAGGTCCGGATGCCTACAACAGCTTGCGCCGTTGCCTACCACTACGCCAGAATCCGCCGGCTTGTGCGCCTGGCTGGCCATTGGTAACTTGATTCGCGTCACTGATTTCCAGTGATCGGGTTTAGTAGCCCGTGGTGTTTTTCAGTTATGTGCAAAGCGCATCCGTCGGTAATTGCTGTCCGACTTGATGGTGGCTGTGTGCAGGGCGCTTCGGCGCGCCGGTTAATGCTGAATACTCCCCGGTCTACTAACCTGCGCACAGCTGCCACCCTTCTTTTAGTAGAGAAGACGACGCGGCTCCATCAGGAGTTTTTCAGCTAATGATCAAATCAACGCCGCACCCGCCAGAAACAGATCCCGCATCCCCCTACGAATCCCTCGACTCAAAAAAACTCAACGACGCCGCCGAACGCGCCCTCGACCATTACCTCAAACCGTCCGCTTTCATCATGGCTAGCACGCATAAACCCGAACCCATGTACCTCGCCAACCCGAAGTACAACACCGAATCCCTGCTGGCCAACGCCAGCGAGACCTTAGGTTCAGCCAGCGAAATGCTCAACAACTTCGCCGCCATGCTCGACACCTCACACCGCAAGACGGCGCTGGGAATTGCGCAGGTCGTCATGCTCGGTGAACTGGCGGTGAATCAGGCGCTAGATCATGTCGAGCTAAAGGAATAACCGGCCACAAAAAAACCCGCCTCACGGCGGGTTTCTATTAAACCAGTTTAACGCTCAGGCTTAGTTAACCTTAGCGTTCAACTCACCCTTCAGATAACGCTGATACATCGCTTCCAGCGAGATCGGTTTGATCTTCGAAGCATTACCGGCAGTACCAAACGCTTCATAACGAGCGATACACACGTCACGCATTGCAGTAACAGTCGCGCCGAAGAATTTACGC
>NZ_CATKPW010000026.1:0-7368 GCF_949767675.1 Pseudomonas sp. IT-P395 | reverse complement strand
AAGCCGCCATCACCCAAAAAACGGATATACCCCCAAAACCAAAGCAAAAAAAAGCCCCCTAGGCACACACCGAGGGGGCTTCGGACAAACCAACTCAGAGCTTAGTGATGCTCACGCGTCGCGCGGAATTTCACATCCGGCCAACGCTCTTCCATCAACGCCAGGTTAACCCGCGTCGGCGCAAGATAGGTCAGGTGCCCACCGCCATCGACCGCCAGGTTCTCCACAGCCTTGTTGGAAAACTCCTCAAGCTTCTTCTTGTCGCTGCACTCAATCCAGCGCGCGGAATACACAGTGATCGGCTCATACGAGCACTCAACCTTGTATTCCTCCTTCAAACGGCTGGCGACCACATCAAACTGCAGCACACCCACGGCGCCAAGAATGATGTCGTTGCTGCGCTCCGGGAAGAACACCTGCGTTGCACCTTCTTCGGCCAGTTGCTGGAGACCCTGACGCAACTGCTTGGACTTCAGCGGATCACGCAGGCGCACACGACGGAACAGCTCCGGCGCAAAGTGCGGAATGCCGGTGAAACCGAGGGTTTCACCTTCACTGAAGGTGTCGCCAATCTGGATCGTGCCGTGGTTGTGCAAACCAATGATGTCGCCGGCAAAGGCTTCTTCAAGCTGCTCACGCTCGGAGGAGAAGAACGTCAAGGCGTCGCCGATGCGCACGTCCTTGCCGGTGCGCACGTGGCGCATCTTCATGCCTTTTTCGTACTTGCCGGAGCAAATGCGCATGAAGGCGATGCGGTCGCGGTGCTTCGGGTCCATGTTCGCCTGGATCTTGAAGATGAAGCCCGAGAACTTCTCTTCCACCGGCTCGACGGTACGCTCGTTAGCGACACGGGCCAGCGGACGCGGTGCCCAATCAACGACGGCGTCGAGCACATGATCAACACCGAAGTTGCCCAGTGCGGTACCGAAGAACACCGGGGTCAGCTGACCGTCGAGGAATTCCTGTTGGTTGAATTCGTGGCAGGCACCCTGAACCAGTTCCAGCTGCTCGATGAAACGCTCGTACTCGTCCCCCAGATGCGCACGCGCTTCGTCGGAGTCGAGCTTCTCGATGATCTTGGTTTCGGTGCGTTCGTGACCGTGACCGGCGGTGTAGACAATGATGTAGTCATCGGCCAGGTGGTACACGCCCTTGAAGTCGCGGTAGCAACCGATCGGCCAGGTGATCGGCGCGGCCTTGATCTTCAGCACGGCTTCGATCTCGTCGAGCAGTTCGATCGGGTCGCGGATGTCACGGTCGAGTTTGTTGATGAAGCTGACGATCGGCGTGTCACGCAGACGGCAGACGTCCATCAGCGCAATGGTCCGTGGCTCTACACCTTTACCGCCGTCGAGAACCATCAATGCCGAGTCCACCGCGGTCAGGGTGCGGTAGGTATCTTCGGAGAAGTCTTCGTGGCCCGGGGTGTCGAGCAGGTTGATCATGTGTTCGCGATACGGGAACTGCATGACCGACGTGGTAATGGAAATACCCCGTTGCTTCTCCATCTCCATCCAGTCGGATGTCGCATGGCGATCGGATTTACGGGATTTCACCGTACCGGCCACTGCAATCGCCTTGCCCATCAACAGGAGCTTTTCGGTGATCGTGGTTTTACCGGCATCGGGGTGGGAAATAATGGCGAAAGTGCGGCGTTTCGCGACTTCGGCGGCCTGGTTGGTCATGGGAAATCGCCTGGCGGTGATTCAAAAAAGGGCCGCGATTATAGCCCAACTCGATGCAATAACCGAACCGTTGAGCACATTAAGGGTGGCCAAATGCTGCCGCAGATGGGAACCTTTTGAAGCACGGAGACGTCCATCCCCTGTTACGAATTTTCGTCAGGGGCTGAAAAATCAGCAAGTTAGCCTGACGAGGCTGCGCTCATGGCTCGCTTTCAGACCGCTTTTTGCCGGTGCTGAGGGAGCTGCTTCTCGCGAACGTTTATTCCCGGCAGCCATGTATGGCATGCCACACGGGAGGGCGTTCGCCGACTACAAAAAAAGGAGTCCGCCTGTGGCTATCCGCTATGGCAAAGGGCTGATGGGAGGTGCGGTGGTGATCGCGCTCCTGGCCCTGCTGGTCCACTGGATCGGCATCAACACGATCGAACACTACCGCGACGATTTGTTGTTTTACCTGCAAGCTCATCTGATTCTCGTCCTCGCTTCAATGCTGGCCGCCCTGGTCGTGGGCATCCCCGCCGGCATCTTCCTCAGTCGCCCGACCATGGTCGGCCGCGCTGAACGCTTCATGCAGATCTTCAATATCGGTAACACCGTGCCTCCGCTGGCCGTGCTCGCGATTGCCTTGGGCGTCCTCGGCATTGGCAGTGGCCCGGCGATCTTCGCTTTATTCCTCGCTTCGTTGCTGCCGATTGTGCGCAACACCTACGAAGGCCTGAAAAACGTCCAGGGTTCGCTGAAAGAAGCGGCCGTCGGCATCGGCATGACCCCGCGCCAAGTGCTGTGGAAAGTCGAATTGCCCAACGCTGTGCCGATCATCGTCGGTGGTGTGCGCGTGGCTTTGGCAATCAACGTCGGCACCGCGCCGCTGGCGTTCCTGATCGGTGCCAACAGCCTCGGCAGCCTGATCTTCCCTGGCATCGCCCTGAACAATCAGCCGCAACTGCTGCTCGGCGCCGCGTGCACCGCGCTGCTGGCCTTGCTGCTCGATGGCGTGGTCACCCTCGCCAGCCGTCTCTGGCTGGAACGCGGTTTGCGCCCGTCTTAAGGCTTTTGCGAAGGAATATTTATGAAACGACTTAGCTTGATCTTAGGCTGCGTATTGCTGTTCGCGGGAATCGCGCAAGCCGCTGAAAAACCGTTGATCCGCCTCGGCGCCCGGGTCTTCACCGAGCAGACCCTGCTCGCCGAAATCACCGCGCAATACCTGCGCAGCAAAGGCTACGACGCGCAGATCACCGGTGGCCTGGGCAGCAACCTCGCCCGCAGCGCCCACGAAAGCGGGCAGTTGGACATGCTCTGGGAATATACCGGCGTGTCGCTGGTGGCTTACAACCATGTCACGGAAAAACTCGACAGCGCCCAGTCCTACGCCCGGGTGAAAGAACTCGACGCGAAAAAAGGTCTGGTCTGGCTGACCCCGTCGAAATTCAGCAACACCTATGCCCTCGCCCTCCCTAAAAAGGTCGCCGAGGAATATCCGCAGATCAACAACATCAGCCAGTTGAACGACGTGCTGCGCGCCGAGGCCAAGACCAATCACTTGGTGGCTTTGGACACCGAGTTTGCCAACCGCTCCGACGGTCTGATCGGCATGGTCGATCTCTACGGCATGAACCTGACCCGCAAAAATATCCGCCAGATGGACGCGGGCCTGGTCTACACCGCGTTGCGCAACGGCCAGGTGTTTGCCGGTCTGGTCTACACCACCGACGGTCGCCTCAACGCCTTCGGCCTGAAACTGCTGGAAGACGACAAGCATTACTTCCCCGACTACACCGCCGCGCCGGTAGTGCGTCAGGCCTACCTCGACGCGCACCCGCAATTGGCCGAGCAACTCAAGCCGCTGGCCGAACTGTTCGACGACGAAACCATGCGCCAGCTCAACGCGCGGGTCGACGTCGATCACGAAAGCCCTTCGAAAGTGGCCGCCGATTTCCTGCGCCAGCACCCACTTAACTAAGGAGGAAAAGTCATGGAATTTCTGAACGCCTTTTCCCACCTCGACTGGCAGCAGGTGATGCACCTGACCTGGCAGCACATCACCCTCGTCGGCGTTGCCGTGACCCTGGCGATTGTCGTTGGCGTGCCGTTGGGCATTCTGATGACGCGGTTTCCGACTCTCGCCGGCCCATTGCAAGCCAGCGCCACGGTGCTGCTGACGGTGCCGTCGATTGCCCTGTTCGGTTTGCTGCTGCCGTTCTACTCCAAGTTCGGCCAGGGCCTCGGCCCGATGCCGGCGATCACCGCCGTGTTCCTTTATTCACTGTTGCCGATCATGCGCAACACCTACCTCGCCCTCACTGGCGTGGAACCGGGCATCCGTGAAGCAGCGCGCGGCATCGGCATGACCTTCGGCCAGCGTCTGCGCATGGTCGAGTTGCCGATCGCCGTGCCGGTGATCCTCGCCGGCGTGCGTACCGCCGTGGTGATGAACATCGGCGTGATGACCATCGCCGCGACCATCGGCGCCGGCGGCCTCGGTGTGTTGATCCTCGCTTCCATCAGCCGCAGTGACATGTCGATGCTGATCGTCGGCGCACTGCTGGTCAGTCTTCTGGCCATTTTCGCTGACCTGTTTCTCCAATGGCTGCAACGCTCGTTGACTCCAAAAGGACTGCTCAAATGATCGAACTTCAAAACCTCAGCAAAACTTTCCAAAGCAACGGCAAAGACGTCAAAGCCGTGGACTCGGTAAGCCTGACCGTCAATGAAGGCGAAATCTGTGTGTTCCTCGGGCCATCGGGTTGCGGTAAAAGCACCACGCTGAAGATGATCAATCGCCTGATCAAACCGACCTCGGGCAAGATCCTCATCAACGGCGAAGACACCACCGACCTCGACGAAGTGACCCTGCGCCGTAACATCGGTTACGTGATCCAGCAGATCGGCCTGTTCCCGAACATGACCATCGAAGAGAACATCGTTGTCGTGCCGAAACTGCTCGGCTGGGACAAACAGAAATGCCACGACCGCGCCCGCGAGTTGATGAGCATGATCAAGCTGGAGCCCAAGCAATATCTGCATCGCTACCCGCGTGAACTGTCCGGTGGCCAGCAACAGCGCATCGGCGTGATCCGCGCACTGGCCGCTGATGCACCGTTGCTGTTGATGGATGAGCCGTTCGGTGCGGTCGACCCGATCAACCGCGAGATGATCCAGAACGAGTTCTTCGAGATGCAGCGCGCGCTGAACAAGACTGTGATCATGGTCAGCCACGACATCGACGAAGCGATCAAACTCGGCGACAAGATCGCGATCTTCCGCGCCGGCAAACTGCTGCAGATCGATCACCCGGACACGCTGCTCGCGCACCCGGCGGACGACTTTGTCAGCAACTTCGTCGGCCAGGACAGCACGCTCAAGCGTCTGTTGCTGGTGAAGGCAGAAGATGCGGCGGACAACGCGCCGTCGGTGAGCCCAGAGACGCCGGTGCCTGATGCGCTGGAATTGATGGACGAGCATGACCGTCGCTACGTGGTGGTCACCTGTGCCGAGAACAAGGCGCTGGGTTATGTGCGCCGTCGTGATCTGCACCGTCAGACCGGCACCTGCGCGCAGTTCCTGCGTGAGTTCAATGCCACGGCAGCGTACGACGAACATTTGCGCATCCTGCTGTCACGCATGTACGAGTTCAATCGTTCGTGGCTGCCAGTGATGGATGCCGAACGGGTGTTCCTCGGTGAGGTGACGCAGGAGTCGATTGCGGCTTATCTGAGTTCGGGGCGTTCGCGTGGGATGAAGACCAGTATTGTCTCGCCGGCTGAGGCGGTGGTCGTTTGATTAACCGGTAAAAACACAAAACCCTGTAGGAGTGAGCCTGCTCGCGATAGCGCAATATCAGTCAATGAAGATGTCGGCTGAAAAAAAGTCATCGCGAGCAGGCTCACTCCTACTGGACCGGGGGTGTTACCAAGTCATTCACAAGGCGGAAAAGAATCTCAACACCTGAGAACCAGACAGCATGCGCTGGATAGCCGTCCAAACAGCCAAAATCCCCCTCACCCCCATCTCTCGCGGCCATCGTCGCCGATGTTGCGCCCATCACACTTACCTACGACTTCGCCGACAAAATCCGCGAACGTGCAGGTATTTTTAACACTGGAAAATTCTCGGGGAACATCTGCCCGTCATCTCGGTCGGCTACAAAGAGTGATGAACGCGACGCACGTCAGAAGCGTGCAAAAACGCGACATTTTTAGTTGATCTCACGCCCCTCACGCCCTAAAGTTCGCGCCGAACGTCCATGCTGGAAACGATCCATCCGGCTCAAGTACTGACGACGAGACAGCAAGGCCAAGGGAAAGCTGCACATCCCATGGCCTTTTTGCTTTCGGCGACATGCCTTGGGAAGTAGGCGAACCAAAGTGGGGATACGGAGGACGTTCATTTGCACCCATTGTTAATTTCAGTTTGCCAGTAGGAGTTCCCAGCATGTCGATCCAGGTCGAAGACTATTTCGCGCGCGCTACATTCGACAAAATGAAGGCGTTCGCCGACAAACAGGAAACCCCGTTCGTGGTGATCGACACCGCGATGATCGCCCAGGCCTACGATGACCTGCGCGCCGGTTTCGAATTCGCCAAGGTCTACTACGCGGTCAAGGCCAACCCGGCCGTCGAGATCATCGACCTGCTCAAAGAGAAAGGTTCGAGCTTCGACATCGCCTCGATCTATGAGCTGGACAAGGTGATGGATCGTGGTGTCAGCCCGGACCGCATCAGCTACGGCAACACCATCAAGAAATCCAAGGACATCCGCTACTTCTACGAGAAGGGCGTGCGTCTGTTCTCCACCGACTCCGAAGCCGACCTGCGCAACATCGCCAAGGCTGCACCGGGTTCGAAAGTCTATGTGCGCATCCTCACCGAAGGCTCGACCACGGCTGACTGGCCACTGTCGCGCAAATTCGGCTGCCAGACCGACATGGCCATGGACCTGCTGATCCTCGCTCGCGACCTCGGCCTGGTGCCTTACGGCATCTCCTTCCACGTCGGTTCGCAGCAACGCGACATCAGCGTCTGGGACGCGGCGATCGCCAAGGTCAAAGTGATCTTCGAGCGCCTGAAAGAAGAAGACGGCATTCACCTGAAGCTGATCAACATGGGCGGTGGCTTCCCGGCCAACTACATCACCCGCACCAACAGCCTGGAAACCTACGCCGAAGAAATCATCCGTTTCCTCAAGGAAGACTTCGGTGATGACCTGCCGGAAATCATTCTCGAGCCGGGCCGTTCGCTGATCGCCAACGCCGGGATTCTGGTCAGCGAAGTGGTGCTGGTTGCACGCAAGTCGCGCACCGCTGTTGAACGTTGGGTTTATACCGATGTGGGCAAGTTCTCCGGCCTGATCGAAACCATGGACGAAGCGATCAAGTTCCCGATCTGGACCGAGAAGAAAGGCGAGATGGAAGAAGTCGTCATCGCCGGCCCGACCTGCGACAGCGCTGACATCATGTACGAGAACTACAAATACGGTCTGCCGTTGAACCTGGCGATCGGTGATCGTCTGTACTGGCTGTCGACCGGGGCGTACACCACCAGTTACAGCGCGGTTGAGTTCAATGGCTTTCCGCCGTTGAAATCGTTTTACGTGTAAGCGCAGCTGCGAGTTTCAAGCTGCTAGCTGCAAGTGAAAAGCCCATGACGTGTCATGGGCTTTTTTTGTGTCTGGCTTTGAGATT
>NZ_CATKPW010000025.1:0-11903 GCF_949767675.1 Pseudomonas sp. IT-P395 | reverse complement strand
TTTGGTTTTGCGTTCGCCTGGGATTCAGGCGTGTTTCTTGCGAATCCAGTACAGATAAGTACCGGCCTCTTCGTGCTGGCTCACCAACTCATGGTCGAGAAACACGCAGAACTTGGGGATATCGCGTTTGGTCGACGGGTCGGTGGCGATCACCTTGAGCAGGCCGCCAGGTACCAGGTCACGGATGTGCTGGTGCAGCATCATCACTGGCTCCGGGCAATTGAGGCCGGTGGCGTCAAGGGTGCCGTCGACCGGGGTATCGATCATTTCACTCATGATTCACTCCTGAAACTGGCCGGCATTGTCGCGCATTGCCAGGTATTCGGTCATCTGTGGCGTTACGCCACACCCTGTGTAGGAGCTGCCGAAGGCTGCGATCTTTGCTTTTTAAGATCAAAAGATCGCAGCCTGCGGCAGCTCCTACAGGGGCTTTGCGGTGTATCAGCGGGATTTGGCTTTCTTGGTATCGTGACGACGCAAGTGGCAGGTCACTTCTTCGCGGTCGTGATACAGCTGCTTGCAGCCGATATCGACCTTGATCCCGCGCGCCTTGAAACCATCGGCAATGCGTTCGAGCAAGCGCTTCACTTCGGCGTAACGCTGTTTCATCGGCAACTTCAGATTAACCACCGCCTCGCGGCAATGCCCCTCGCCGATCCACTCTTCAAGCATCGCGGCATTACGCGCCGGTTTCTCGACGATGTCGCAGACCATCCAGTCCACCGGTTGCTTGGGCTTGAAGGTAAAACCGTCGGCCATCAGGTGCTGCACCAGACCAGTGTCCATCAGGCTTTCCGCCATAGGGCCGTTGTCGATGGCGGTCACCAGCATGCCGCGATTGACCAGTTGCCAGGTCCAGCCACCCGGCGCAGCGCCGAGATCAACGCCAGTCATGTCGCTGTGCAGCCGATCTTCCCACTGATCACGCGGGATGAAATGGTGCCACGCCTCTTCCAGCTTCAACGTCGAACGGCTGGGCGCCTCACGCGGGAACTTCAAGCGCGGAATACCCATCGGCCACATCGCCGAATTACCGGCATCGGCCATGCCGAGAAACACTTCACGACCGCTCTTGAAGGTCAGCAGCAGTCGCGGTTTATTCGCGTCTTCCACCAGTTTGCCGGCACCGATCAGAGCCTTGCGCAGCGGACCTTCGAATTTCTTGCAAAAGTTCGACAGCTCTTTGCCGTCATTGGTGTCGACGACCTCCAGCCACAGGCTGCCGCACACCGGAAAATCCGCCATGTGCGCAAGGATCACACTGATGCGATCGTTTTCCGGCAGATCGATGAAGACGCCGCGCGCCCATTGGCGCGGGAAGATCAACTCGGCAAAACGCTGGCCGCGCATCAGGCGCTCGGCGCCGTCTTCTTCGGTGCAGACAAACTCGGCGCACGCGGTGGCCGCTTTGGCCTTGGCGTAGCCGGCCACATTGAGTTGGGCGGCGAGGTCGGAAATCTCCGAACAGACTTCGCCTTCGAAGCCTGGCCGGCAATGCATGAATAGGGTGTTCATTCTTACTCCTGGGCAGAGGGCGGTGATTCGGCCCCTGCGCGATGCTCAGGCCTTGCGCTGAAGCAAAGCCTGTCACGAAAACCGGCGCATGATAGCCGATGTCGGAACCTTGGACTTGCCCATAGAGTCCAGTTATTAGCCAGCTAATGAAAACAGGGCTACGTTGATAGCTCTGCCCGTCCCCTCAATCCGTAGCCGTGCGGATTCAAAGGAGTGATTGTAATGCCGTCCCTCGATAGCCTGAAAACGCTCAAAACCCTGCAAATCGACGACAAGACCTACCACTATTTCAGTTTGCCGGATGCCGCCAAAAGCCTGGGCGACCTCGACAAGCTGCCGATGTCGCTGAAAGTCCTGCTGGAAAACCTGCTGCGCTGGGAAGATGAAAAAACCGTCACCGGTGCCGACCTCAAGGCCATTGCCGCGTGGCTCAAGGAGCGTCGCTCCGACCGGGAGATCCAGTACCGCCCTGCCCGCGTCTTGATGCAAGACTTTACCGGCGTACCCGCCGTGGTCGACCTCGCCGCCATGCGCGCAGCGATGGCCAAGGCCGGCGGCGATCCGCAGCGAATCAATCCGTTGTCGCCAGTGGATCTGGTGATCGACCACTCGGTAATGGTCGACAAGTTCGCCACCGCCAGCGCGTTCGAGCAGAACGTCGACATCGAGATGCAACGTAACGGCGAACGTTATGCCTTCCTGCGTTGGGGCCAAAGCGCCTTCGACAACTTCAGCGTGGTGCCGCCGGGCACCGGCATCTGTCACCAGGTCAACCTTGAATACCTCGGCCGCACCGTGTGGACCAAGGATGAGGACGGCCGCACCTACGCCTTCCCCGACACGCTGGTCGGCACCGACTCGCACACCACCATGATCAACGGTCTCGGCGTACTCGGCTGGGGTGTCGGCGGGATCGAAGCCGAAGCGGCGATGCTCGGGCAACCGGTGTCGATGCTGATTCCGGAGGTGATCGGTTTCAAACTGACCGGCAAACTCAAGGAAGGCATCACTGCAACTGACCTGGTGCTGACCGTCACACAGATGCTGCGCAAGAAAGGCGTAGTGGGCAAATTCGTCGAATTCTACGGTGACGGCCTCGCTGATCTGCCCCTGGCCGACCGTGCGACCATCGCCAACATGGCCCCGGAATATGGCGCGACGTGCGGCTTCTTCCCGGTTGATGACGTGACGCTGGAATACTTGCGCCTGTCCGGTCGGCCGCCTGAGGTGGTGAAGCTGGTGGAGGCCTACACCAAGGCTCAGGGCCTGTGGCGCTTACCCGGTCAGGAACCGGTGTTCACCGACAGTCTGGCGCTGGACATGGGCAGCGTCGAAGCCAGTCTGGCCGGGCCGAAACGACCGCAGGATCGTGTCTCACTGCCGAATGTGCCGCAAGCCTTCAGCGACTTCATCGATCTGCAATTCAAACCCACCAGCAAAGAAGAAGGACGCCTGGAAAGTGAGGGCGGTGGCGGTGTCGCGGTAGGGAATGCCGATCTGGTCGGCGAAACCGAATACGAGTACGAAGGCCACACCTATCGCCTGAAAAACGGCGCCGTGGTCATTGCCGCGATCACCTCCTGCACCAACACCTCCAACCCGAGCGTGATGATGGCCGCCGGACTGCTGGCGAAAAAAGCCGTGGAGAAAGGCCTGACCCGCAAACCGTGGGTGAAGAGTTCGCTGGCGCCGGGCTCGAAAGTGGTCACCGACTACTACAAGGCTGCGGGGTTGACGCAATACCTCGATCAGCTCGGGTTTTCACTGGTCGGCTACGGCTGCACCACCTGCATCGGCAACTCCGGGCCGCTGCCGGAACCGATCGAGAAAGCCATCCAGAAAGCCGACCTGACCGTGGCATCGGTGCTCTCCGGCAACCGCAACTTCGAAGGCCGCGTGCATCCGTTGGTGAAAACCAACTGGCTGGCCTCGCCGCCCTTGGTGGTCGCCTACGCCTTGGCTGGCAGCGTGCGCAGCGACATCAGCAGCGAACCGCTGGGCGAAGATCAGCAAGGCAATCCGGTGTATCTGCGGGATATCTGGCCGACCAGCAAAGAGATCGCCGATGCGGTGAATCAGGTCAGCACGGCAATGTTTCACAAGGAATACGCCGAGGTGTTCGCCGGTGATGAACAATGGCAGGCCATCGAAGTGCCGCATGCCGCGACTTACGTGTGGCAGGACGACTCCACCTACATCCAGCATCCGCCGTTCTTCGACGACATTTCCGGGCCGCTGCCGGAAATCAAGGATGTCAAAGGTGCGCGGGTGTTGGCCCTGCTTGGCGATTCGGTAACCACCGACCACATCTCCCCTGCCGGCAACATCAAGGCTGACAGCCCGGCCGGACGTTATCTGCGCGAAAAGGGTGTCGAGCCTCGGGACTTCAACTCTTACGGCTCACGTCGCGGCAATCATGAAGTGATGATGCGCGGCACCTTCGCCAATATCCGTATCCGCAATGAAATGCTCGGTGGTGAAGAAGGTGGCAACACGATCTACATTCCGACCGGCGAGAAACTGGCGATCTACGACGCGGCGATGAAGTATCAGGCTTCGGGCACGCCGCTGGTGGTGATTGCCGGGCAAGAATACGGCACCGGTTCCAGCCGCGACTGGGCGGCCAAGGGCACCAATCTGTTGGGGGTGAAAGCGGTGATCGCCGAAAGCTTCGAGCGGATTCACCGTTCCAATCTGGTGGGCATGGGCGTATTGCCGCTGCAGTTCAAGCTCGATCAGAATCGCAAGAGCCTCAACCTCACCGGCAAGGAAACCTTTGAGATCCAAGGGCTGACCGGCGTCGAGCTGACACCGCGGATGAATTTGCCGCTGGTGATCACCCGTGAGGATGGGCGTCAGGAAAAGATCGAGGTGCTGTGCCGGATCGATACGTTGAATGAGGTGGAGTACTTCAAGTCGGGCGGGATTCTGCATTACGTCCTGCGCCAACTGATCGCATCGTAAGATCTGCGGATGCAGAAACACCGCCATTCGGCGGTGTTTCTGTTAGAGCAATGCACTTTTCTGTGGACGAAAAAAAACCCGCCGAAGCGGGTTTTTCCCAAGACCATTATCGACTCCCTGTCGGCAGCGATCCTTGCAAATGGTCGATCATCCGTGATCCTGAAACACTCCCTGTGTCTCAGTTGATGTGTGTAGATTACCCACTGGATCCAATCGGCAATAGTCGTAAAAGCTACCAGTGCGTGTAAGACATTCGCCATAGCAACCCTTCCGAAAACCCCTAGCCTTGTCAGGCATCAAGCATGGAAGCGGCGATCTGCGCGACTTTCAGCTGCCCTGAGGCCTGCTCCAGCGCGTCATCCTCCAGAAACCACGCAGCGGACAAACCGGAAAACGCCAATACCCATTGCAGCAGCCTGCGTCGATCAAGCCCGGCAGCCTCGACAATCACATCCAGCTGCCGGCGAAAGCGCTGGGGATCGGTGGCTGTCGGCAAGTCCGGGTTGCAAATCAGGTTGGCGTAATCAAAACCGCGCTCGCCCCTGACCCGTTTCGGATCGATGGCCAGCCAGCCGCGCGACTCGAAATCCAGCACATTGTCGTGATGCATGTCGCCGTGCAGCACTACGACATCCTGTGGATCGACGAGCAGGGCTTCGGCGGTTTGCAGGCTCAGGGTATAGAGGCCACCATGTTGGGCCGCTGCGATGCGCAGCGACGCAAACCATGGCCCCAACTCCAACAGCGGCGGTGGCTGTGTCGGACGCGGCGCATGCAATCGCGACAGCGCCGAACAGAGAATCCGGCTTGCCTCGTCGTCTTCGCCATTCAGCGCCATGTGCATCAGCGAGCGTCGGCCCATGGCACGCTCCATCAACAGGCCATCCTCGTGGTGCGCCAACACTTGCGCAGCGCCGTCACCCTCCCACCAGGTCATCAATCGATTGCCGTGCTTCTCGTCGACATCCAGCGCCACCTTGAGCATGGCCGGCTTGTCGTTCAGGCGTACCGGCAGCAGTCGGCTGCCAAGCGTGATGATCGGTGCGCCGTCCGTCACTAATGACCAGCGTTGCAGCCACGGCTGGAAAATATCAGCCGCCATCACGCTCCCTGGCTTTGGCGCTCTCGGCAAGAAACTGTTCGAGTCGGCTCAACTGTTCTTCCCAGCCACGGCTATCCATGTAATACGCCTCTTTCTGGCGAATGTCGGGAATGTGCGCGAAGCCCGATTCAGAGACCTTCAGCAGCGTTCCGCCCTCGAAGTCTGCCAGCTCGAACCTGACCAGCGTGGTCGGCTCCTGGGAATAGTCGATCTTCGGGTTCACCGCATACGGATGCCAGCGAAACGAAAACAACTGCTGCGGCTCGACCCGCTCGATCAGCACATTCCACAACACATGTTCATAACCTGGATACGTGACCTGCCCTTGCGTCCATTCACCGGCAATAAACCGTCTGCCCTCAAGCGCCACCCCAAACCACTGGCCAAACGCTTCGGCATCGACCAATGCACGCCAGACATGCGAACGCGGCGCCTTGAGCGTGATTTTGCGTTCGAAACTATTGGGTACTGGTTTCATACGTCACCTCCTGTTCTGAACACTAGGCCTGTATGACCACATGTCCAATGTGAAGTTGTATCAGGGCGGTGCAGTCGTTCACCAGCAAGGACACATCAAGCTGCACTTTTTTACCGGTGCCGTGATGGTTCCAGACACCCTGCGCCCAACGAAACTGTTACCTTTTCCAGCGAATTTGAATCTACAAGGACGAATCATGCCGCCATCCCTCGCTGAACGTTACCGCGGTGCTCTGCTCGGTCTTGCGTGCGGCGACGCTGTCGGTACTACGGTTGAGTTCAAACCACAGGGATCATTCCAACCGTTGACCGATATGATCGGTGGTGGCCCATTCCACCTCAAGCCCGGGCAATGGACCGATGACACCTCGATGGCGCTGTGTCTGGCGGAAAGCCTGTTGAACAAAAATGGATTCAATGCTGCTGATCAAATGGGCCGCTACCTCAACTGGTGGCAATGGGGTTATCTGAGTTCGACCGGTGAGTGTTTCGATATCGGCATGACCGTCAGTCAGGCGCTGGCGCAATATCAACAAACCGCTGATCCCTTCGCCGGTTCGCCCGACCCGTACAGCGCCGGCAACGGTTCGCTGATGCGCCTGGTACCGGTGGTGCTGTTCTACTTTCCCGACGCCCGGCAAATCCAGAGCTTTGCCGCCGACAGCTCGCGAACCACCCACGCAGCACCTGAAGCCATCGAATGCTGCCAATTGTTGGCCGCGGTGATCGCCAGTGCGCTTGAAGGCGCGAGCAAAGCAGAACTGCGTCAACTGCCACTCGCCAGTTTCTCGCAGCCCAAGGTCGCTTCCATCGCGCGTGGCGATTATCTCAGCCTGTCCGAGACGGACATCAAGGGCAGCGGCTACAGCGTACAGTCGCTGGAAGCGGCGTTGTGGTGCTTTCATCACACGAACAGCTTCGAAGCCGCCATTTTGCAAGCCGCCAACCTGGGCGATGACGCCGACACCACCGCCGCGATTACCGGTCAGTTGGCCGGCGCCTATTACGGCGTGCGGGGGATTCCTGAACACTGGCTGGAAAAGCTGCACGACGGTGAAGAGATTGCGGCGACCGCCGACCGTTTGCTCGCGGCTTCCCGAATGCGCCCGCAAGAATAGACGCGACACAGCCGCTACACTGCTCGGCACTTACCTTCGATACAGCGAGATTTGACCATGTCCCCACGCCTGCTTCTGGCCCTGACACCCTTTCTGTTGACTCCCCTCGCCCACGCCGCCGTCGACTGCGCGAATGCCAGCGATCAGGCGACGATGAATCAATGCGCCGGGGAGGACTTCAAAGCGGCGGACAAGGCGTTGAACGCGGTGTATCAGCAAATCACCGGGCGTTTGAAGGACAACCCGGATGGCAAGAAGCTGTTGGTCAGTGCACAACGGGCGTGGATCGGGTTTCGCGATGCAGAGTGCAAGTTTTCATCTTCCGGAGTTACTGGCGGGAGCGTTTATCCGTTGATCTACAGCAACTGCCTGACGAGCGTGACCAAGGTGCGGGTTGAGGCGCTGAAACAGTATTTGAAGTGTGAAGAAGGTGACATGAGCTGCCCGGTGCCGGGGGCCTGATTTTTGCGGCGGTATTGAGGGATCTTTCGCGAGCAGGCTCTATCCCACATCGGAATGCATTTCAAATGTGGGTTAACGCCCGTGCAATGCGTTGCGCGTGATCATGTTTTGCTCAGGCCGATACGACTCGGCCCTGTGCACACTCGCGCACACGACAGGTGCACCACTGCGCAAACTTTCCTCAAGCAACTGAGGGGGACTGGTCGGTCAACTTGAAAAAGGTTCGCCGCTCGCGGGAAAACTTCATTACCGAAATCAAGTAAGCCCTATACGAGCGGGCGACTGAAGCATGCCTGTGGCGTGTGTCCCCGCTCTAATCAATACCTGCCCCGTCATCGATACCAGCGCTCACCGAGTGGATCGCGCCCCTCCTCTGCTATGGACTTGCTTCGAATTCGACAGCCTATCGACATTGAAATCCCCCAAAGCGAATGCACTGAAGATGCTGCTGTAGCCCAGGCACCTCGACACCAAGAGCGACCTTCACAAAATAGGAACAATTTATTATTGCGATTCGATAATTTAACATCGAGAATTAGTCATTCCCAATGACACCGCAAGGATTTTTCATGAGTACTCGTAACAACGGATTGGCACTGCAACGCATGCATTGGGTCGGACTACTGGCAGCGATTCTTGTCTGGGTTTTGGGGGTGACCGAGGTTGGTGGCAACGCTTCGATCTGGTTCTTCAAAACGGATGAAATGCTCGCGGCTCTGCTCTACGCCTTCGCCGAAAACTCGCCGCAATTGCTTGATCCGTTTGTCGAAGGTGCTCTGCTTGCCCCTGACACATGGCTCTCGCCACTGGTCACTGCGCTGCTCGTCGTTCTGGATTTCCTGCCCGTTCTGCTTTCGACCTACGTACTCTGGCTGACAGGGTTGTTTTTCCTGCGCTTGTCCCGCGGCGAAACCTGGACCGAGCGCAACATCAAGCTGCTGTGGCGAGTGGGGATTCTGTGCATCATTTCTCCGGCCGCCTACCCGCTGGTAGAGACCTTGCAAGGTTTGACACTGTCGATTGATCTGCCACCTGGAGATCGCATTTTTCAGTTCTCGATTGGCCTGTCTTCCACTTCTGCCTACGAGATTGTCAAAGGCGTATTGCTCTGTTTGTTTTCAATTATCATGCGCGATGCAAAAGTACTCAGCGATGAGCAAAGCCAATACATATAGAACAATACAATGACCATTATCGTCCGCCTTGACGTTGTCATGGCCACGCAAAAAATTCGCTCGAAAGAGTTGGCCAGCCTGCTGGGCATCACCGAGGCCAATCTGTCATTACTGAAGAATGGCAAGGTCAAGGGCGTGAAGATGGCCACCCTGGACAAGCTCTGCGCAGCACTCGATTGCCAGCCAGGCGATTTGCTGGAATACCAGAAAGACTGAGCCTTGCGCAGGCGCGCAAGTTAATTGTCGCCAGTCCACACCGTTTAACTCTTATTCAATCCTTAGTTTATAAGGCGGCTTTGTCATGACCCGGTTTTTACTCTGCGCGCTGTTTTTACTGACAGCGTTGATCAGCGGCTGCGCCACGCAAATGGACGTAGCGCTAAATGCGACACCCGATCCGGACTATCATTTTGACCGAAAGGCGATTGTGCTGGTGACGTCTGCGAGTGGCAGCGACGAAAACGCTCTTAATGCCCGCTACTATCTTCGCGACATGGTTAACGCGCTGAAAGACAGAGGTTTCCAGGAGGTCTATACCGACGCCAGTCTGCCGAAGAACCATGCGCCGATAAAAATGACCGTCAGCCTCGATGTCGGCAGCCGACAGGTGACCTACCGCTATACCGCCACCGACTATGGGCAAGTGCCGACCAGCACCTCTACCGTGTGCAAGACCAGCAAGAAAAAAAACGATCGACTGACCTGCACGAGTAAACCGAACACGACCTATGGACCGGTAGGGACCTCGGAGCGCACCGGTCACACCACGCTCAGCACCTTCGTTGCCACTGCCCGCGATGATGTCAGTAAGCGCCCGGTCTACCTGCTCCGCGCTTCGTCCTATAACGAGGACTGCCAATCCTCCAAGGTTGAAGACTTTCTAGTGGAACAAGGCTTGCAGAACCTGAACTTCGAGGACCGTCTGCAGCGCAATTACACCGTCACGATGCCCGAGGGTTACCGCTGCAAATAGGCTTTGCAGGACAGTTCACAGTACCGGCTCAGCTTGCATGAGCCGGTACTGTGAACTGTTGAAGGTTAAACGTGCGGATCACCCGGCGCTTTGGTCGGCGCGGCGTACTGCGGCTTGAGATGGCCGTCCTGATCAAGCAGCCAGGCGTCCATGATCTGCCGCACCACAGGGCCTGCGACACGACCACCGGCCTCGCCGTTTTCGATCATCACCGAAATCGCGATCTTCGGATGCTCGGCCGGGGCGAAGCCAACGAACAAGGCGTTGTCGCGATGGCGTTCCAGGGTTTTCTCGCGGTTGTATCGCTCGCCCTGCTTGATCGCCACCACTTGCGCGGTACCACTCTTGCCGGCGATGCGATATTGCGCACCGGCGGCGGCCGCACGCGCGATACCCCGGGCATCGTGCATCACCATCTGCATGCCGTGATTGACCTGCTCCCAGTCTCGCGGATCCTTGAGCAGGATGTTCGGCATCGGATGCTCATCGACCGGGGCGATGCCATCGACGGTTTTAGCCAGGTGCGGCCGGTTCCATACACCTTTGTTAGCGATCAATGCCGTGGCTTGAGCCAGTTGCAGCGGCGTGACCTGCATGTAGCCCTGGCCGATGCCAAGGATGACCGTTTCGCCAGGGAACCAGGCTTGCCGGCGGGTCGCACGTTTCCATGCTTGCGATGGCATCAGGCCGGGCGACTCTTCGAACATGTCCAGCGAGACTTTCTCGCCGAGGCCGAACATCGCCATGTAATCGTGCAGTCGATCGATACCGAGCTTGTGGGCCAGATCATAGAAATAGGTGTCATTGGAACGCATGATTGCCGCGTCCATGTCTACCCAACCGTCGCCGCTGTGATTCCAGTTGCGATACTTGTGATCGAAGTCCGGGAGCTGGTAATAACCGGGGTCGAAGACGCGGGTTTGCGGCGTCACAACACCAGCGTCTAGACCGGCGATGGCCACCTCTGGCTTGATCGTCGAGCCCGGTGCATAGAGGCCGCGCAGTACGCGGTTGAACAAAGGCCGGTCGATCGAATCTCGCAGTGCCGAATATTCCTTGGAGCTGATACCGGTGACGAACAGATTCGGATCGAAGCTGGGATTGCTGACCATGGCCAACACTTCGCCGGTCGACGGATCGAGCGCTACCACCGAACCACGACGATCGCCAAGCGCGGCTTCGGCAGCTTCCTGCAGCTTGATGTCGAGGCTCAGGACGATGTTCTGACCAGGCACCGGATCGGTGTGTTTGAGCACGCGGAGTACGCGACCCTGGGCGTTGGTTTCGACTTCCTCGTAACCGACGTGGCCGTGTAACTGCGCTTCGTAGAAACGCTCAACGCCGGTTTTGCCAATGGATTGGGTACCGCGATATTCGACCGAGTCGAGGGTCTTGGATTCTTTTTCGTTGATCCGGCCGACGTAACCGATCGAGTGGGCAAAGTGCGCGCCAAGTGGGTAATGGCGGACGAACTGTGGCTCGACATCCAGACCGGGGAGGCGGAACTCATTGACGGCTAGTACGGCAATTTGCTCTTCCGTCAGCTCATAGAACAGCGTCACCGGCGTAAACGGGTGGCGGGACTGCTTCATGGCTTTATCGAAGACTGTGCGATCTTCTGCAGGCAGGTGCAGGAGATTGATGACCTCATCCAGTTCTTGATTGACGTCGTTAGCGCGTTCGCGGGTGATGGTCAGGTTGAAACTGGGGCGGTTATCGGCGAGCAACACGCCATTGCGGTCGTAGATCAAACCGCGTGTCGGCGGGATCGGCAAGACGTGGACGCGGTTGTTTTCGGAGATGGTCGAGTGATAGTCGAATTCCACCACCTGAAGGATGTACAGGCGCACGACAAGGGCGCAGCTGATGGCGAAGACGAACAAGGCGCAGGCGATCAGCCGTTTGTTGACCAGGCGCGTCTCTTTTTCGTGGTCCTTGATCGGGATGGGTTCAGGCATTTCTACAGCAACTCTTTGACATAAATGAGTGCCGATCCGTGGGCATGACATCAGTCCGTTAAAAAACGAGCTGCACCATACCAAAAACTGCCCGGTCATTTCAGAAGGAATTTCCCCAATGGCCGTTTCTTGCGACGGCTGGGACAGCGTTGTCCCGCG
>NZ_CATKPW010000024.1:0-15269 GCF_949767675.1 Pseudomonas sp. IT-P395 | reverse complement strand
ATCTTCATAGCTGACGGTGTCGAAGCCGGCACCGCCAATCAGTTGATCGGCGCCATCGCCGCCGATCAACAGATCATTACCTGCCCCACCATTCAAGACATCATTACCCGCCAAACCGCGTATCTGATCATCGCCCGCAGTACCGAGCAGATTATCGGCACCAGCGGTCCCGTTGATTATCGCCATTACATCGTCCTTGTGTTTTTGTGTTGGAAACTACGGTTGAAAAACCAGGTAGAAGCTTCCTGACTTCCATATCGCCATCCAGTGTCATGGCCCAATGAAGCAGGTCGTGCGAAGTTTTGACGCCAAGGTCCTTTGCCAGGCAGGACTGCAACTTCCACACCATAAATTCAGACAAACGGTTAATTGGTGAATGTAAATTTAGTGACACGCATAAAAAAACCGACGCTCAAGGCGTCGGTTTTCAATGCAGCTATCGAATCACATCAAGTCATCTGAATGATGGTCTGCATGATGGTGCTCTGAGTGGAAATAGTCTTGGCGTTCGCCTGATAGTTGCTCTGGCCTTTGATCAGGTCTACCAGCTCGTTGGTCAGGTTAACGTTCGACTCTTCCAGCGAGTTGGAAACAACCGAACCCAAGGTACCGGTTTCCGGTGCATCGTAGCCCGGGATACCCGAAGCAAACGTCTCTTTCCAGCTGGTGCCACCGATAGCCTGCAGGCCTTGTTCGTTGGTGAAGCTGGCCAGTGCAACCTGGCCGATGGCCTTGCTCTGGTTGTTGCTGAAGTTGGCAAACAGCGTACCGGTGCCGTCGATGGTCAGGTTGGTGATCTGGCCAGTGGCGTAACCGTCCTGAGTCGGAATCGAACGCGCGGTGTCAGCGTTGTACTGAGTGGTCTTGGCCATCGAAATGGTAATACCGGCCGGGTTGGCAGACGCACCGTTAGGCGTGAACGTACCGTTGACCACTGTGCCCGGCTTCCAGCCGGTCAGTTTCAAGTCGCTGCTGATGATCGGGTTCGGGTTCGGTGGCGGCAGAGTGCTCGGCGTGCTGACCTGAGTCAAATTGCCAGAGCTGTCAAACGTCAGCGTCGAAGCAACCGGATCGACCTTGGTTGGATCGCTACCGGCTGCATCCGGGTTACGGCCATCGACCAGAGTGTACACCTTCCAGGTGTTCTCGCCAGTTTTAACCACGTACTGGTCCATAACATGCGAGTTGCCCTGCGTGTCATAGATCGGAGTGCTAAAGCTCTTCGTGTACGTCTCAAGCTTGCTTGGGTCGAACTTGACGGCGTTGGTGCCGGTATCAACGATCACCGACGCAGTCGAGTTCAAGTTGATGCTCGACGTCACCAACGAAGTCGATTTCGGCGCCAGGTTCGACGTATCGATCTTCAGGTCGGTCAAAACGCCGTTGATGATCTTGCCGTTGGCGTCCACACCGTAACCCTGCAGGCGCGAGGTGTAGTCGGTGTTGGTGATGTAACCGGCGTTGTCGACCTTGAACGTACCGGCACGGGTGTAGGACACCGAGCCGTTGTTGCTCATGGTGAAGAAGCCCGAACCGTTGATGCCCATGTCCAGCACGTTACCGGTGTTGTTGATGTCACCCTGGGTGAACTGCTGGGAAACGTTGGCCAGGCGCACGCCGTTGCCGATCACTTTGCTGCCGCTACCCAGGCGAGTGGCCGAGTAGACGTCTTCGAATTCTGCACGGGACGATTTGAAACCGGCGGTCGCAACGTTGGCGATGTTGTTGCCGGTCACGTCCAGTTGTTTGTTGGCTGCATAGAGACCGCTAAGGCCGATATTGAAAGACATATTCCACTCCTTTGTGCCGGGTTAATCGGCTCTATATACCAATGGTTTGTACTTTGGACAGGGCAACGGTGCCCTTGCCGGACAGGTTGAGCATCAGCTCGCCGCCGGTCTGGCTGATCGTCACGCTAGTGACGGTGGCCGGCAGGTAGGTCGCCATATCGGTCGAGGTACCATTGATCGATGCGTTGGCCTTGACGGTATAGGTACCGGTCTTGACCAGATTGCCGTCCTTATCCTTGCCGTCCCAAGTGAAGCTCGCGGCGCCTGCGGCGCGACTGCCCAGATCGATGGTGCGAACCACCGCGCCGCTGCTGTCGGTAATGCTCACGGTGCCGCCGGCGATCGACGACGGAACGGTGACCGAACCGGTCATGCCTTTGCTCGGATCGTCGAGCTGAACCGAGTTGGTCTGCACGATCACATTGCGACCCACCAGCGACGAAGCCTGCAACGCTTGCGAGGAGTTGTAGTTGCCGGCCAGCGAACTGACCGTGCTGTTCAGCGTGGTGATGCCTTCCAGGCTGCTGAACTGCGCCAACTGCGCAACGAAGGCGCTGTTGTCCTGCGGATCAAGCGGGTTCTGGTTTTTCAGCTGGGTGACCAGCAATTGCAGGAACGCGTCCTTGCCCAGGGCCTGGCCGCCGGTGGCGCTGTTAGTGGCCGAAGCAATGCCACCGGTGGTCGAACTGGTCTTTTTCGACGAGTTCGCCAGGATGTCATTCATGCTCAAGCTGCTGGTGGTATCGGAAACACTCATGGCCGTCGCCCCTTATTACTGACCGAGGGTCAGTACTTTCTGCATCATGGTTTTGGCGGTGTTCATCATTTCGGCGTTGGTCTGGAAGGACCGGCTCGCGGAAATCATGTCAGCCATTTCTTCCACCACGTTGACGTTCGGGTAGTAGACGTAGCCTTTGGCGTCGGCCGCCGGATGGTTCGGCTCGTAGCGCGCTTCGAGGTTGCTCTGGTCTTCGACCACCCCGAGCACCTGTACGCCTTGACCGGCCGCGTCCTGGCTCTGGAACAGCGAATTGCTGCCGCTGTTCTGGCCGCCCTGGAACATGGTGGCGAACACCGGGTGACGGGCGCGATAGGTCTGATCGATGCTCGAGGAGACGGTTTCGGCGTTGGCGATGTTCGAGGCCACGGTGTTCAGACGCGTGGTCTGTGCGCTCATGCCGCTGCCGGCAATGTTGAAAACGCTGGACAGGGACATGGATTACTCTCCGCGCAGGGCTGACACCAGCCCTTTGAATTTGCTGTTGAGCAGGGTGAAGCTGGCCTGGAAGCCGACGGCGTTTTCCGCGTAGTTCGACTGTTCCAGTTGGGCGTCCACGGTGTTCTGGTCGATCGAAGGTTGCATCGGCGTGCGATACATCAGCGATTCGTCGCCGTTGCCCAGGCCTTCAGCTTCGATGTGACGGCTGTTGGTCATGTTCAGGGCGATGGTGCCGTTCGCATTTTTCTGGGTCTGTGCTTCAAGCACTTTGGAGAAGTCCAGATCCCGCGCCTTGTAGTTCGGGGTATCGGCGTTGGCGATGTTGTTGGCCAGCACTTCGGCACGCTGGGCGCGGAAGCCCAATGCCTTTTCGTGAATGCCGAGCGCTTTATCGAAGCTGATGCTCATGTCGGGAACCTTCAGGTGACCGGTTTTTCGTAACTGAGCTTTAGCAAGCGCCGTGCCAAACCACAAAACCCACATAAACCGGGGCTTTGCCGGGAGTCGGCAAAGCGGCAATGCCAGAAAAGCGGCAACCGGTTTCCGCCGGATGCCGCTTTTCTGCCGCTTCTTCCTGTTAACACCTCCCCCTGTAGGAGCTGCCGAAGGCTCGGGCCGCGATCGGACGATCTTTTGATCTTGTTCTTAAAAAACAAAATCAAAAGATCGCAGCCTTCGGCAGCTCCTACGTGAAGCCTGCGGCAAAAAAAAGGAGCCCTTGAGGGCTCCCTTTTTTCCGCATGCTTCACTTCGCCTGGTAAATGATCCCCGGGCTGCACTGCACCATCTGGTAATGGTCCGGCAAACCGTTCAGCGCCTCGGAAGCGCCAAGGAACAGATAACCGCCCGGCTTCAACGTGCTGTGAATGCGCAACAGAATGTCTTTCTTCACTTCGGCAGAGAAGTAGATCAACACGTTGCGGCAGAACACGATGTCGAACTTGCCCAGCGCGGCATAGCTGTCGAGCAGGTTGAACGAGCGGAACTCCACGCGGTTCTTGATCGGCGCCTTGATTACCCAGCGCCCCGGCCCTTTCGGGTCGAAGTAACGCTGCAGACGTTCCGGCGACAAACCGCGACCGATGGCCAGGCTGTCGTACTCGCCAGTCTTGCAGTTGGTCAGCATGAGGCCGGACAGGTCGGTCGCAACAATCTGCACGCCCATCTTCAACTGGCCAAGGTTGGACCGCTCGAACTCGTCGATCGACATCGACAGCGAGTACGGTTCCTGGCCCGACGAGCACGCTGCCGACCAGATCCGCAGACGCTGGTTGGGGCTGGCTTTGATTGCTTCAGGCAGCACCTTGTTCTTCAAGACTTCAAACGGATAGGTGTCACGAAACCACAGGGTTTCGTTAGTCGTCATGGCATCGACCACTTGCTCGCGCAAACCGCTGCGCGGCTGGGTCTGGATGCGCTGAACCAGCTCACCCAGGGATTTGATGCCTTGCTGCTCCATCAGTTTGTTGAGACGGCTCGAGACCAGGTACTGCTTGTTTTCACCGAGCAGAATGCCACAGGCTTTTTCCAGGAAGACCCGGAACTGTTCGAAATCCAAATTACCCGTAGACAATGATGCCGCCTCTTAAATCGTGTTGACCGCCAGGGACAAAACGCCCCTAGCTGATATCTGCTGCTTTGATCCGGTCGACTACCCGGGATGCGAGGTCATCAGGGCGGAATTTGGCCAAAAAGTCATCGGCACCGACTTTCTTGACCATCGCCTGATTGAATACCCCCGACAACGAAGTATGCAGGATGATATGAAGCTTTTGCATGCGTGCGTCGCCGCGGATTTCCGCCGTCAGGGTGTACCCGTCCATCTCCGGCATCTCGATGTCGGAAATCATCATCAGGAACTCTTCTTCCGGCTTCTTGCCCTCATCGACCAGCTTGCGCAGGTAATCCAGCGCCTGTTTGCCGTCGTTCAGCGCCACCACTTCGACACCGATGGTCTGCAGACAACGCGTGACCTGCTTGCGCGCCACCGACGAGTCATCGACCGTCAAGACACGCAACGACAGTGCTTTGGTCTGGGTCTCGACATCGACCACGCCCACCGAAATCGCTTCCGGTGTCGGCGCAACTTCCGCCAGCACTTTCTCGACGTCGATGATTTCGACTAACTGATTGTCCACCCGAGTCACAGCGGTCAAGTAATGATCGCGACCCGTGCCCTTGGGTGGTGGATGAATCTCTTCCCAGTTCATGTTGACGATGCGCTCCACCGAGCGGACCAGGAAACCCTGGGTCTTGGTGTTGTACTCCGTGATGATCACGAACGGGTTGTTCTTGTCTTTCAACGCTCCGGAACCGGTGGCCATTGCCAGATCAAGGATCGGAATGGTCGCCCCCCGGATATTTGCCACCCCGCACACGACAGGACTGGACTTGGGCATCAACGTCAGCGACGGGCACTGCAACACTTCCCGCACCTTGAACACGTTGATTCCATAGAGCTGCTGACCGTCGAGACGGAACAACAACAGCTCCAGGCGATTCTGCCCTACCAGTTGCGTGCGCTGGTTCACCGAATCCATTACACCAGCCATGCCCAGACTCCTACACCAACGCCAAGTGTTGTTGCGACGCACATTCATTGCTAAACGGCACGGCGCTTGCTTTTTAACTCGTATGAACGCTCAAACGACATTTTTCCGACGCCTGACATCACCCCTTCGCAAAGGGCTTGGTGCCGCGTGCGCCATTTGCTGCTTTTTCGCTGGCAGCCCTGCCATTGCTGATGCGGTTACCTTGCCTGACATGCTTATCGGCGTCACTCAGGGCTTTCTTGAATTCACCGTAGAAGACTATCTGGCTACCAGTCAAACGGAAGGCCGCTATGAAATCGAAGTAAACCAGCTCGACCCGCGTATGCGCATGCCTATGTGCGACAAGGAATTGACAGCGACTCTGGAGAGCCCGGCACGTCCGTTGGGCCGGGTTACCGTGAAGGTCCGCTGTGAGGGCGCCTCGCCCTGGACCGTGTTCGTGCCCGCTCAAGTCCGCCTGTTTCGCGAGATTGTGACAACTACCCGACCGCTGAAACGCGCAGGGATTATCGAGCCACAGGACGTGACCCTGCGAGAGCGCGACGTGAGCACGATCAACCAAGGCTTTCTGACCTCGGTAGACGAAGCGATCGGGCAGAAATTGACCCGACCAACGGTAGCCGATCAGGTCATTACCCTGGTTCATCTGGAACAGGCCGAAGTCATTCGCAAGGGCGATCAAGTGGTCATCACTGCGCGCAGCGGCACGCTCGCCGTGCGCATGCCCGGTGAAGCGCTGGCCAATGGCGGTTTGAAAGAACAGATCCGGGTGAAAAACCTCAACTCGCAACGGGTCATCAAGGCGCAAGTCACCGCGCCGGGCCAAGTGGAAGTGGCGATGTAGAAAACTGGCGCTAGCCCCGGCTGTTCCCTAAACTGTGCCGCAGCAGGACACGCGCCGGCGCATGCAAGGCTCATTGTAAATGTGCCTAAAGTTTTCCAGGGGATGGCCGAAAACATGGCAAGCGTCCAAATTCCCAGAGGTTTTTTATCATGGTCATCGATTTCAGCCGTTTGAACAGCTCCTCGTCACTTACGGGCAGTACACGTACCAGCAACGCCAAGGAAACCGCCGAAACCGGCACCTCCGCGCCGCTGAATACCCAGGCCGAAACGGCCAGTACCGCAAAAAGCGGGGAATCGGTACACCTCAGTAATGAGGCTCAACAGTTGCAGAAGGTCACTGACAAGCTGCGCGATCAACCTGCTGTCGACAAAGCCCGTGTGGCCGAGTTGAAAGCCGCGATTGCCGATGGCAGCTATAAAGTCGACAGCAACCGTGTAGCCAGCAAACTGCTCAACTTCGAAGCCCAGCGCTAGGCCTTTGCCGGCGCGAGGCTTTTGGACGCTTAACACCCAAGGCCAGCCATGCACGACACTAATTTATTGCAACTGATCAACGACGACTTTGCTCCAGCTCAACAATTGCTGGAGTTGCTGCAAACCGAATCTCTCGCGTTGCACGGTCGCGACATGCCCCTGCTGGAAGAAATTCTGGCGCACAAACAGGCATTGATCATTCTGCTTGAACAGCATGGCCGCAAACGCAGCGAAATCCTCGCCAGCCTCAACCTGCCGACTGATCGTACAGGCCTTGTGCAACTGGCCAGCCAGTCGAGCATTGGCGAGCAGCTGTTGACGCAAGGCGATGCATTGACCGATCTGATCGCTCAATGCCAGGCCGCCAACGTCAAGAATGGCCAGTCCATTCAGATCCAGCAGGCCGCCACGGCCAATCAGCTGAAGATCCTCACCGGCGGTGAAGCGCCAGCGCTTTATAACGCCAGTGGCACCTTTGCCAAACCCGCCATACCGCGTCCGCTCAGCCAGGCATGAGCCGTTGATGCGCCAGCTCTATCAACCCGCGGAACATGCTGGCAAAATGCTGGCTAGTCGTCATATTTTGTCTGGAGATTGATTAACCGTGTCCAACGCCCTCAGCGCGGATGATGCTCCGCAGCCCCCTAAGGTGCTCACCACGCCACTGGAAATCTCCAGCAACCTGCGCCAGCTGCAAGAAAGCCACGATCCGCTGATCATTACCTTTCATGAGCGCAGCCAGCGCTTCCAGAGCTATCTGATCAAAGTCGACCGCGACAGCGCTTCGATCGCACTGGACGAGATGATCCCGCGTGATGGCGAACGCTTTCTGCTGGCCGGCGAGCCGTTCAAGGTCGAAGGTTTTCACGACGGCGTTCGTATCGCCTGGGAATGCAACGGCGCGCTGAACATTGAAGAATCCGACGGCGACCGTTTCTACACCGGCGAGCTACCGACCGAAGTGGTTTACCACCAGCGCCGCAATGCTTTCCGCGCCGCGCTAAAACTGACTGATCTGGTCAGCGTTGAACTGGGCGGCGAAAAGCTCAAGGCGCCGATCAACGGCAAACTGCTGGATATTTCCGCGACCGGCTGCAAGCTGCGTTTCGAAGGCGATATCACCGATCGTCTGCAACTGGGCCAGGTCTATGACCGCCTGATTGCCCCGCCGCTGTTCGGCAACCAGCCGACCTCCGTCGAACTGCGTTATCTGCACTTCGAAGAAAAACTCAACATCACCTTCGCCGGCCTGCGTTTCCACAACATCAGTGGTCAGGCCGCGCGCAACGTTGAGCGTTTTGTGTATCAGCTGCAACGTGAGGCACGCCGTTTCGACAAAGACGATCTCTGATTCGTCCGGCCAATAAAAAGGGCAGCCCAGGGCTGCCCTTTTTTATGCGCCATGCGTTTTGTTCAGTTCAAGGTCTGCCGCCACTGAGATCCGGAGCAGGCTTGTCGCTGCCACTATCAGGCTCCGCTTCTGCTGCAAGCTCTGGCTGCGCATCGGCTTCAGGCTCAGGCTCAGGCGTTGTCGGCGCCTGCAAAGGGTCCTGCACCATCTGCTCCTGCACCACCTGCTCGTCTACTCGAGGGTCGAGGGCCGCCACCAGTGGCGAGCTGGACATACTGTCGGGCATGGCCACGTGATGCAGTGGCGCGTCGTCGACCTGATGCAGATTGGTCACGGCTTTCGGCCGGATCCGCCACACCAGCACCAGCGCGAAGAAGCTGAAGAACGCATAAAGGCTCTGACTGCCGAACAGTTTCATCAGCACGCCCGCCAGCAACGGTCCGATGCTCGCTCCAACACCGTAAGTCACCAACAGCATCGCCGTCAGCGACACCCGCCGATCACCTTCCACATGGTCATTGGAGAACGCCACCGCCAGCGGATACAGGCAGAACTGCACCAGTGAGCACAGGAATCCAACCCCGAACAGCACCTCCAGCGGCACCTGCGGCAGCACCGCCAACGGCAACGCCGCCACCGCCAGGAACCCGGCAAAGCAGCGAATCAGCAGCGCCCGGTCATAACGATCGGACAACCAGCCCAACGGCCACTGCACCAACAAACCAGCAAAAATGCAGCTACCCATGAACAGACCGACTTGCTCGGTCGACAGGCCTTGTTGCGAGGCATACAGCGGCGCCAGACCATAGAACGAACCGATGATCAAACCGGCACCGAGCACCGTACTCAACGACTGCGGCACGCGCTTGATAAAGAAGCGCGGTTCCATCGGTGCCGGATGCAGGGGCGCCGGGTGAATCCGCCGAGTCAACGTCACCGGTACCAGACACAGCGCAAAGCACAGCGCGACCAGCATCAGCAGTTCCAGGCCCAAGCCCGGATGCATGACCAGAATCAGTTGACCGAGCACCAGGCCCAGGTACGAAGCGATCATGTAACCGCTGAACACCAGACCTCGCTGATTGGCATCCGCCTGCTCGTTGAGCCAGCTCTCGATCACCATGTACTGGCACATCATGCCCAGACCGACGATGGTCCGCAGCACCAGCCACGCCGGCAGCCAATCGACCAGCCCATGGCCCAGCACCGCCGCCCCGACAATCCCGGCACACGCAGAATAAGCGCGGATATGCCCGACCCGGGCAATCAGTCGGTGACCGATCTTGCCACCCAGCACCAGACCGAAATAGTTGGCCGCCATCAGCGCACCGACCCACAGTCCATCGACATTGTCAGCGGCCAGACGCAAGGCCAGATAAGTGGATAGAAGGCCCGAGCCGATCAACATCATCAGCGAGGCGAAATACAACGCTCGAAAGGATTTCCAGATTTGGCGCATCGGCGTTCCGAGCGGCTCCTTGCAGTAAAGACCGGACTATCAAAACGATAGCCCGGTGGCGACAGTTCGTCAGGCCTGGGCTGCTAGAACACGCCGTTCCCAGGGAGTGATTTCATCAAAGAAGCTGGTCAACTCCATGGTCTTCGAAGCGATGTAGCCTTCGATGAACTCCTGTCCGAACAGTTCCCTCGCCAATGGGCTACGTTTCAGACGTTCGAGTGCGGCATGCAAAGTACACGGCAGCGAGAGATTGTCCGGCACCTCGAACTCGCCCTGAATGGCTTCGCTCGGTTCCAGCTCGTGCTCGATACCATGCAAACCGGCAGCCAGACTGGCGGCGATCGCCAGATACGGATTGGCATCGGCTCCCGGCAAGCGGTTTTCGACCCGACGAGCGACCGCCGCACTCGCCGGAATCCGCAGGCCAGCCGCACGGTTGTCGTGGGACCAGCACGCGTTGTTCGGCGATGCATAGGGATGGCAAAGGCGCTGATAGGAATTCACATTGGGTGCAAACAGTGCGGTGAAATCGGCCATGCCCGCCTGTTGACCGCCGATGAAGTGGCGGAACATCGCGGTCGGCTCACCGTGCGCATCACTGAAGACATTCTTGCCGCTGGCGATCTCGACGATGCTCTGATGAATGTGCATCGAACTGCCCGGCGTGTGGGCCAGCGGTTTGGCCATGCAGACCACGGTCAGGCCATGCTTGAGCGCAACTTCCTTGAGCAGGTGCTTGAACAGGAAGGTCTGGTCGGCGAGTAACAGCGGATCGCCGTGCAGCAGATTGATCTCGAACTGGCTGACGCCCATCTCGTGCATGAAGGTATCGCGCGGCAGACCGAGGGCGGCCATGCATTTATAGACTTCGTTGAAGAATGGCCGCAGACCGTTATTGGAGCTGATGCTGAACGCGGACTGGCCATCCTCGCGGCGACCGTCGAGACCGACGGGAGGCCGGAATGGTTGGGTCGGATCGGTGTTCGGCGCGAAGACAAAGAATTCCAGCTCGGTCGCCACCACCGGCGCCAGGCCGCGCTCGGCGTAACGGGCAATGACTTCTTTCAACTGGCCACGGGTCGACAGATTGGAGCTTTCGCCGGTCAGTTCATCGGCGTCGCAAATAGCCAGGGCTCGCGGGTCGTCGCTCCATGGCAAACGATGGATCTGGGTCGGCTCGGCGACCAGCGCCAAGTCTCCGTCATCGCTGCCATAAAAACGCGCTGCCGGGTAACCGCCCATGATGCATTGCAGCAGCACTCCCCGCGCCAGCTGCAAACGCCGCCCTTCGAGGAAACCCTCGGCGGTCATCACTTTACCCCGTGGTACGCCGTTCAAATCCGGCGTGACACATTCAATCTCATCAATGCCCGTCAATCGCTGCGCGAGTGAACGCTGGCCATCGGTTGTCATGACGCAATCCTTGTTATTGTGCGAGCCGCGAACGGCGACCCGTACAAAATAGGCTTCGGCTGTTCGGAATATCAAGCAGCGTCAAACAAAAAAACAGACAACGCGAATGCTCCCTTCGGCAGCACCTGCAAGGGGATTTGCGTTCAGGGTAGGTAGAGGCTGAAGACGCCGCCGCCCAATGGCCCGCCATTGCGGATTTCGGTGCGACCTTCGACACCGTTGCGCTGATGCAGCGCCGCGATGCGATTGGCGAAATACAACCCGAGGCCGGTGCTGCCGCTGCTGTGGTTGATGCCTTGCACATAATCGGCCTGACGCTCGAGCATCTCGACCGGGTAACCGTCGCCGTCGTCGTTGATGCTCAGCACCAGTTGCCCGGCCTCGTCGCTGACGGTAATCAGCAGGGATTCCCGGGCATAACGAATCGCATTGTTGATGCAGTTACCCAGCACCGAGGCAACCAGTTCGCGGTCGAAGAAACCCAACGGGCTTAGCGGGTCGACTTCATAGGTGGCGATAATGCCGCGACTGGCAAACACCTCTTGATGCGCCGCCAGTTGTGCCTCGATGAAGTCGTCCAGTTCGTGATACGCCGGTTGCAGCGGCATCTGGTTGACGCCGAGCTTATACAGCCCGAGCAACTGCACCAGCATGCCATTGAGGTGGGCGAACTCGAAGTCGATCACACCCTGCTCCGAGCCTTGGCGCTGCGCCTCAGGCAAGCGCGCCAGCCATTGGCTATGGGCCTGCATGAGCATGGCCAGCGAGTTCTTCATGTCGTGGACGGTGGAGGCGATCACCGTGGAAAAATCCAGAGCCTGCTCGTCTTGGTTCATTCGCCAAACGCCTTGCTTTTCAGCTTCTGATAACGCGCAAAACGCGCGTCGGTGTCGGGCATCAGGCCGACCATTTTCAGGCAGGCCCGACATTCTTCCAGCTCCGCCGACGGCACACTGGTGTCGGTGCCGTGGAGCAGCGACTGGGCCATGTTCAGGGCGATACTGATGTTCTTCGGTTGCATCTTCAGCGCCTTGCGGAAGACCTCGCGGGCCTCCACCAGATTACCGGTCTTGTACACTCGCACGCCCTGACGATTGAGGTCGGCAGCAGCGTTACTGGAGTTGAGAATAGTCGGGTCATCGGTCAGCTTGGCGATGTCTTTCATTACCGCCGGGTCGTCACCGTAGATCTCCGCACAGCTTTTGAGCATCGAGGTGCCCGCCTCGGCCTGACCGAGCATCTGCAATTGCTTGGCGACCAGCAACGCCGCTTCCGGACTCATGAACTGCTCCATGCCGTCGAGACGCATCAGCGCTTGCTCGGTGAGTTTGTCGGCGGTTTCGGCATCGTTGAGGAGCAGGCTGGTGGCTTTCATCAGACGTGCACGAATCTGCAGGCCCGGATCGGTCGGGTTTTCTTTGGCCACGGCGCTGAGGGTGGTGTTGATCTCAAGACGCGTGCGCGTGTCGAGACCGCGCTCGCTGCCCTTGCTGATCAACGCGTGAGCGAGACCTAGGTTACTTTCCGGGTCCTTGAACCGCGATTGCGCACCTTGCGACACTGCCTGACGATAAGCACGCGAAGCGGTGTCGAAATCCTCGTTGGCCATCGCCAGTTTGCCCAGCAATGCCTGTCGGCGCACCGCCAATGGCGAAAGACGAATGGCCTCTTCGAGCACCTGCTGCGCGCCTTTGGTATCGCCCTCCGATACCAGCACATCGGCCATACCGTCATACAGCGACGGCATCATCGGGAACACCTTGAGCGCTTTCTCATAAACGCCTTTAGCCTGTGCGACCTGACCTCGCTTGAACAGCAACTTGCCCAATCCGGCAAATGCCCACGGCAATGGGCGGTCAGCAATGATGCTGTCGTAGAGGCGCTCCAGCGCTTCGTTCTGGTTCAGGTCGCGCAGCGCATCAGCGCGGTAGCGCAGGCACAGTGGCGAATAACGGATGTCCTGCTTGCACAAGGCGATACAAGCGTTTAGCACCTCGACCGGTTTGCCACGGTCGAGGGCCTGCAGAATCGGTTTGAGCAACGTCTTGCGCTGCTCCAGACGCTCCAGGCGCTGGGCGAGGCCGGAACGGTTGAACGGTTTGGTCAGGTACGCATCCGGCTCGTGCTCCAGGGCACTGAGTACCATCGCCTGGCTGGTTTCGGCGGTGACCATGACAAACACCGCTTCATGGCTGATGAGCTTTTCCAGCATCAGGTCTTCGAGTACCTGCTGGCCGTTTTTCTTACCGTCGCCAAGATGGAAATCCTGCAGAATGAAATCGTAAGACTTCTGCGCGCACATCTTCAGCGCCTGCTCACCGGTGTCGGCGGTATCGACGTCCTTGACCCCGAGCTCACGCAACATCGAACGAACGGAACTGCGGAAATCGGAGAAATCATCGACGATCAGAAAACTCTTTTGGTGATACGACAGCATCGAAGATTTCCAGGCAATTGAAGTGAGGGCAATTTCAGGCGCCCAGATGATAGCTGGCGGCCAAATGCTATCAAGTGATTTCGCGCGACTTTGAAGTCACCGAATGGGTTATCGGCCAGAAGTGCGGTTCCCTGAAGCGGATGCTTCAAGATTCCTCACCCAGCCTTTACCCTGCGCACTAGGACACCCTCCCACTACAAGGCTTAGATCGTGTACATCAAAGGACGCTACATCGCTTCCGCCTGCGCTCTGCTGTTTGTTCAGCAGGCAATGGCGGCTGGAATGGATTGCACAAAAGCGGCGAATGCCGTCGAAAACACTGTTTGCGCGAACAATCAGTTGTATGAACTGGATGCGCAGATGGGTGTGGTTTATCGGGATTTATTCAAAGCCTCTGCTCCCGCACAAGCTGAACTCAAGCGCACTCAAAGGCTGTGGTTAAAAGCCCGCAATGAATGCGCCGAAGACGTTTCGTGCCTGAGCCAGCACTATCAAGAGCGCCTGCAAGCGTTACGCGCGCAGTGGCAGGCAGCGGTTGCCTATCAACCGGATGACCTTGATGAACAGGCGCTGGACGATCTGCAAAAACGCATTCAAGCCGCCAGTAAAGATGATCCCGAATTTGCGCTGGACCGGGCACTCGCCGCGCTCGCCGTCAAAACGACTGCCGTCGGTTTTCACGGCGATGCCAATGAAGATGACTCTTCGATAACGTACTTTCCGACAGCGCAGCCCAAAGGCGTTACTGCCAATGAATGGCGAGCGTTGACCGCTTCGCGGATCACTGACGCTGCCGAAACCGGCCTGACCTCTTACACCTTGCAGGATCTGGATGGCGACGGGCAGCGTGATCTAATTGTGAATACCTACGCCGGGGGCACCGGTCTGTTCACCTATGTGGAAACCTGGCGTCGCGACGGAGAACGGTTCGTCAAACGTTCTGTTGAGCCTGAAAGTTCGCTGTTCTACACCAATGATCGCGGCGCCAATCAGTCAGTGGACTGGATAAGCCTGCGTGGCAAAACTTACGCGGCTTATCGAAACAGCGAGTACGGCGCTGATCGGATCTACTTGCTCAACCCGCTGAAAATCAACGTCCAGGTGCCTACGATGACGATCCGTTATCGCTACGACCTCGAAGTGCCCGTTCTTCAACACAAAGATGACGGCAACAGCACGTTTGAACTCGAACCCGATCTGCACCGAGCGCTCAATCTGGCAGTGGCGAAAGTAAATGAAACCGCCGCTATCCCTTCAAAAGAACCGCTCTGCCCTATTCCGGCTACCGGCGCCGGTGAAAACGATTACTACAGCTTTGGCCCGGCGCATTACAGCATTGAAAAAGTCGCCGACCTGCCGGTCTTCATTGGCAATGATTGTTACATCGGTGCTTTGATCGACTGGTTCGGCAGTTACAGCGAAAAGAATGGTTTGTTCGCGCAACTGGCATTGCGTAAACCGGAAAGCGATGACGGCAGCCGCACATACGAAGTCTACGGTCGCCGACACATAACCGAAGTCAGTACCTCAATGGGTAAAATTGAGCTGAACGAAGGTTAACCGCGCACCCCGTCTAATGTTCACAATCAATGATGTAGTCGCGGCTCGCCGTGGCAATTCGTCGGCTGACGGTAATGCAAAAAGCCCCGTCGCAATTTCCATTGCGACGGGGCTTTGAATTTGAACTTCATAGTCTGCCCGAACTTTTATCCCGGATAAACTTTTCTA